>JAUNAN010000170.1 GCA_030527595.1 Lachnospiraceae bacterium
CTATGAAGAAGGATATTATGAGGAATCCTATGAGGAGAATTATGAGGAAGCTTATGAGGCGGAGCCGGAGACAGATTCCCTCCCCTCCCCTGATCCGAGATATCACTGGTACATGGAACATCTTCCTCAATTCACACTGAATTCTGAGAAGACCATGGAGATCGTGCCGCTCACAGAGGTCACTTCTTATCGGCTTGCTGCAGTCACCATGACAGATCCTGATCAGCTTGTCAAAAATCGTAAAAAGATCCGCCGGCAGCTTGCCTCTGTTCTGAAAGAACGCTATGATCTCAAACTCGATAAGGAGCATCCCGTTCATTATATCTACGCAGATGATGTCAACTATGTGGTCACCTTTTTCGGAGAAGATGCCTATATCTACCTGATGGACGTCAGCCGCCTCGGTGCGCCGAAACTTGCGGATGCAGATCCGGATCCGGTCACAAAAGAGACTCTGCTCGAGATCGCCCGTACCAATCCGGAAAAATCCGATGTCCATTTCTGGAACGGCATCAGTTCTTCTGAGCAGACGCTGGCAGATCCGTCCACACTTCCGGTCTCAGAGGATGGCGCTCCCGCCGTTCCCTATTATAATCAGGGCCTCGGCTTCTGGTACGGTACAGACGGCTGGATCTGCAAAGACTGGCCGAATCAGACTTTTAACATCAACGGACATACCATGCATGAAGCCGGCTGTGGAGTTTTCGCTGCAGCAATGGCCATCAGCTATCTCAAACAGGAGATCATCTCTCCGATCGAATTTAAGGAAAACGGACAATATGAAGGGGACGGTGCCTATGTGACCGTCGGACTGGAAAGTGCGCGGATGTACAATATCAAGGCAGTCATCACCTCAGAATGGTCCGAAGCCTGGCAGGCACTTCAGGAGGGACATCTGGTCATGGAAAATGTCGGTCCGGGTCTTTTCGCCCGCTATGGACACTTCATCCTGCTGACCGGGATCCTCAAAGACGGAAGCGTTGTTGTCAACGACCCCGGCAACGAATATCACACTTACTGGTATGACTGGACCACCTTCGATTCCTCTGTATTTGAGGAAGCCATGCACGATGACAGAACCTCCTTCACGATCTTTGGGTGATCGAAGCTGTTTATGAATTCTCTTGTTTTGGTTCATTCAGGGACATAAAAGGAGCTGCCGCAAAATAACTGATTTTTCAGTTATCAGAGCGACAGCTCCTTCTATACCTTTGCCCTATATGATCATCACATCTATTCCGGCAGTTTTCCTGTCATTTCTGACTTGTATAACCGCTTTTGTCTGTTTCTGCGAAACATCCAAACCCCGTGCGGTCTGTTTTCTTCTCCCCTCGAGCATAAACATTTTCCCTGCCGCTAATTCATTTAGAAAGTAACATCTTTACCCTTCATGGTCTTTACTTCAGCTACCAGATGCTGCCAAGAGTTGTCCCATCCATACCAGTTACCGTCACTGCTCTGATAGGTATCAATGTATCTCTGGAAATCATCTCCTGCAAACGCGATCAGTATCATACGTCTTTCCGGCGTTCCGCTCGGATAATTGATCGTTGAAGATTTTGCCGGAATATAATACGGACTCTCTACCAGAGTAAAGGTATACGGTGTATTCGGGGTATAGTTGTTTTCCGGATTGGCACCATCGAAGTAAGCATTCTTATAGCTTCCCTTCACTGCATCTCTCATACTCAGGAAGATACCACTTCTCTGAGTATTGTTGATCTCAAATGCCGGTCCGTTCAGATAATCCAGCATCTCAAAAATCGGATGTGAATACATGTAGCTGACACCGTATTTCTCATCATCAAATGCTGCAACAGCACAGATCGATGCAGCCATCGGTGCAAATCTGTCATTCAGCGGAATACTCTTGATCTCTTCGAGTGTCTTCGGAAGCTTCGTAAACGTATAGGTCGCCGTCTCACAGATCGTATCCTTGGTAGCAACACCGCCGTTTACCGTATAACCTGCTGCTTTCAGTTCTTCCTCAGTAACGACATCTTTGTTGATCTTAAAGCTTACCGTTCTCATGGTGCTTCCCATCTGAACCTTCATATCGGTTTTCGGATCAAAAGCATCGGATTTTTCCGGTTTCTCATCGGTCGGCTTGCTGTCAGTCTTGCCGTCACTCGGTTTGGTGTCTTCCTTGCCGTCGGTCGGTTTGGTGTC
>JAUNAN010000171.1 GCA_030527595.1 Lachnospiraceae bacterium
AGTGTGAGACCATCCGGCAGATTGTCCGTGATACTCATGCTGTTGTAGACCATGAAGGTATCCACCAGCCAGGTACCCATCTTTACATTGATGGTATAAGTCACAATATCTCCCGGAACATACTCTTCCGGATCGACGCTTTTCGTAATGTTTATCTCCGGAGACTGCATCATGTATACCTCATATCTGGCACCGCAGTCACCTTCCTCATACACGGAGCTGAATTCCGGACCCTCAGTCATGGTATATACCGCTCCCTTTGTGTAGGATTCTCTTCCGTTCAGCTTGATAGAAGCCTCGTTCGCATAGAAATGCATCTGCCCTGCATTACTTGATTCCATATTCCAGATAGCCGCATCCCATGCATAATACTCACCGGTGAAACCGCTCAGCGTTCTGAATCCCTCAACAGTGAAATTGCCGGTCGTATTTGTCGCGGAATTATTGCTGTGGTTAATATCCATATCCGCTACGACCTGTAAAAACTGCTCTCCGTCTACCGTCTCCTCTGTTCCGGCATTCACGATTTTGGTCGTCACATAAACCTTGAGCGAACCATACCAGAAATAACTTTCCTTTACCTTCTTTCCGGCTTCATTATTCTTGATACCGCCGACGCTTCCGCTGAAATTAATGGTGTTATCCGTAATTTCGCTGAATACGATCCATTCTCCGGTCTTATTGTCAGCGTGTTTATTCTTTGCGGTTCCTGCCCAATCGCCAAACTCGACCCTGTCGATATACAGCAGAACATCAACATTTTCTCCGCTTAATACCCCGGCATTCTGAAAACGGATATAACCCAGATCATCTACGCTCCATCCGTCCTTGCTCTGCGCACTTCCATCCGACTGATAGGTAGGATTCTTTACAACGATCCTCTTAACTCCGTCTGCCTCAGAGGTGCCCGGATCGTAGGTGCTTACTTTGTCTTCATCAAAATGAAAATCTGCATTTGTCAGATTCGTCTTCAGCTTGTTCGATACACTGATCGTCTCTGTATCTTCCGGAATCGTGATCCTCTTGTTGCCGCTCTCCTCTTCAGCTGCATTGACTCCATACATCATGGTTGTGAGGAATACATCCTCTTCAAGTGAAACCTCTTCCATCGCAGTCAGAAGTACAGGATAAGAAGTCAGATCTGCCTCATATCCCTCCGGAGCCTTTGTCTCCCTCAGATACAGTATCTTGCTCTCATCTGCTTCCGGCAGATAGGGCTGTAATTCCGGATCCGCCGTGCTGATGGTGAAAGTGCCGCCTTCATAGGTTGCAATTTCGTCATCTCCGTCGAACAGAGTAACTTCTGCTCCATACACAGGCGTTCCCTCTGCATCTGTCTTTGTGATCGTGACCTCATCATCCTCACGTGCCTCTTCCGTGCGTCTCGTGAGTGTAATCTGGAGACCTTCTTCTTCCTTCACATAACCGTCCGGAGTATAATCCAGCCCGTTCTCATCCACGACCTTTGCCGAATAATCAATTGCATGACCGGCGGTATCCGTTTCGTCCAGTCCGTCCCAGGTCACTGACCAGGGTGCGCTGTTCAGTTCCTTCACCTCTGCAGCACTTCCATCAGTCTTGAAAAGCTGAAGATAGATCGTCGGCAGCGCAATCTCCTGATCCTCAATATTCTGCCAGCTGACATATGCTGTGATCCCGGTCTGTGCAATTTCAGCATATGTCACTGTTTTCTCATTTTCTGCTTCCTGCTCACTTACCCGGAATGAGTCAGGTTCTGCATCGGTATTCCACTGAATCCGATCCGGTCCCGCCGTCTCTTCCATCGAGTAAGTACCAACTGCCAGATCCTCCAGCTGACATACGCCGTTCTCATCTGTCTGCTTTTCGGCTACGGGCTCTCCTTCTTTATTACGTATCAAATACTGAATTCCGAAAACAGGTGTTCCATCCTCAGTCAAAGCCCTGATAATAAAGCTCCGGGAGATCCCCTCCCCGACTGTATCGGCAGCTTCTTCCGATGCAGCTTCTTCTGATCCGTTTTCTTCTGACAGTTCTTCTACCACTTCCTCGAAGTTTTCATCTGTCACTTCCGTAGTCTCTGCGCTTTCCTCTGTCTGCGCTTCGACTGTATCCTGAGATTCCGGCTCTGCTTCCTGTACAGGTTCTTCGTATGTTTCCTCCAGTCCGCAGATGAGACTGCGGC
>JAUNAN010000061.1 GCA_030527595.1 Lachnospiraceae bacterium
TTCCCAGATTCATGGACGAAAGATGTCCGGAACTGACGCCGCCGAGTCTTGTGGAGAAAGCATTCATCAGCCAGCTGTTCTCCGCGTCAAACATTGGGAAAGAAAGCCATACGACTTCTCCCTTTTTATGAATACGCATGCTGTTCCGGTCATGCTTAACGGGGTTCCGCCACACAAATGACGGAAGACTTGTTTGTTCACTCATTCTTCAATCCTGCTCTTAAAATAAAAGAATCGTAACTGCTTCTACTATGGACTCGGAAAGTACCTTTTCTTCCCCGATACAGCCGGACATTGCACTCTCCTAATTAGTAAAGGAGTTTTTGCCCTATCCCTGATAGGGAAAGGCATCCCGAATGATCTGAATTCCGTCGGGCGTGATCCCGATCACATCAAATCTGCAGGGCGTGTCCTCTCCGAGATGCTTCTTTGTCAGATACCAGAGAGCTGCTCTTGAAATCCGGCGCTGTTTTTCCCTGCTCACCGCGGGAAGCGGTCCTCCCTGCAGATCAGAAGAACGATATTTCACCTCTGCAAATACGAGGTATCTGCCTTCCTGAGCGATGATATCGATCTCTCCTGCCCTGCATCGAAAATTTCTCTCGATCAGATGATAGCCGTTTTCCTTCAGGTATACGGCTGCCATTTCTTCATACTCTTTTCCGATAGATGAAGTGTTTTTATTTCCCGGCATCACAATCTCCTGATGAAGGATTTTCTGTGAATCGGACAGGGACCGTACTTCCGCAGAGCCTCCATATGCTCTTTTGTACCATAGCCCTTATTTTGAGCAAAATGATATTCCGGATACATGGCATCATATTCTTCCATGAGACGATCCCTCGTGACCTTCGCCACAATGCTGGCAGCCGCGATCGATACAGAGGATGCATCTCCCTTGATGATCGGAACCTGTCTGATCGAAATACCCGGAATCGTAACCGCATCATTTAAAGTCACTTCAGGAGCCGGATCGAGCTGACTGATGGCTTTTCGCATGGCAGAGTAAGTTGCCTGCAGGATGTTGATCTCATCGATCACCTCAGGCGGCTCCATGGCGATCCCGATGGAAACAGCCTCCTCCTGAAGCACCTCATAGAGCATATCTCTCTTTTTTGCGGAGAGCTTCTTGGAATCGTTCAAATAAAGAATTCTGTGATCTGTCGGCAGGATGACCGCACAGGCACACACGGGTCCCGCAAGAGGGCCTCTGCCCACCTCATCGACACCGCAGATGAAACCGCAGTCGGCATACTGATGCTCATAGACCATCAGACTTTCCGTGCGCTCGATTTCCTTTTGCAGCTTTTCCGCAGCCTTTCTTTCTTTTTCGAGCTGGCGCTGCAGTTGTTTTTCTGTCATGGCCTCTCCAGTGTAATGCGTCCGATCGTTCCGCTTCTGAATTCATCCAGCAGGATCACGGCAGCCTTCTCGGTATCTGTCTCCCCGCCCTTTTTCAGGCAGCCTCTTGCCGATGCAACAGAAAGGAGCATGTCGATAGGTCTGCCTTCCTCTGTGATTCCATATCGCTTGTTAAGAGATCCAGGATACTGCTCCGCGAGCAGCTTGATCAACTCCAGAGAGAGCTCCTCTGTATTCAGGATCTCATCGCGCATAGAGCCGATCAGGGCAATGTTGCGTCCGATCGTCTGATCCTCAAACTTCGGCCAGAGAAGACCCGGAGTGTCCAGAAGCTCCACCTGCTTATTGAGACGGATCCACTGCTTGCCCCTTGTGACTCCCGGCTTATTTCCTGTCTTGGCGGCTGCAGTACCGGTAAAGGAATTGATAAAGGTAGACTTTCCCACGTTCGGAATACCTGCGACCATAGCGCGAATGGGTCTGTTTACGATACCTCTTCTCTTGTTTCGCTCGATCTTCTCTTTGCACGCCTCCATGATCTTCGGAGTCAGTGATTTCAATGAATGATTCTTTCTTGCGTCGGTCAGAACGGGATTTAAGCCCTGTTCCGTAAAATAATTCACCCAGGCGCTGTTCAGCTCAGGATCCGCAAGATCAGACTTATTCATCAGAATCATGCGTGCCTTTCCCTGGGCAAGCTTATCGATGTCGGGATTTCTGCTTGAGACCGGAATTCTTGCATCCAGAATCTCGATCACAAGGTCGATCAGTTTCATGTTTTCCTGCATTTGACGAATAGATTTCGTCATATGCCCCGGATACCATTGATAATCCATATCTTACCTCAAAAGTCCCATACTGGATCGGGGATCCGTGCGGAACCAAACTTTGCCGATAATATCCTCTCTGGAAATATTACCGACGTCTGTGTATCTGCTGTCCTCTGAATTGTTACGGTTATCTCCCAGCACAAAATATTCATCGTTTCCGAGAGTGATCGCATCGGAAGCAAGTCCGGCGTTCATGATTTCGGGATAATCCTCAGATTCCAGATAAGTAGATCCGTTGATCAGGATCGTTCCCTCCGAGATCTGAATCGTTTCTCCGGGAAGTCCGATGACTCTTTTGACATGGGCAGCCGAATCCGTCCTGCTGTTCAGTCTGTATGCGATCAGATCTCCTCTCTGTACACTTCCGAAGGAATAGGATACGCGATTGAGCAGAACGGTATCTCCGGATTCTATGGTGGGACTCATGGAGTTTTCCTGAATAGAAACAGAACCGAAGAACATGCGGGAGACAATTGCCGAAAGAATGAAAACCGCAGCAATTTCAATCAAAAAGATCCGTATCCGCCTTGACATCGCCGGCGAAAAACGTCCTCTTCTCTTTTCTTTCTTTTCAACTATTTTGGCCATAATCTTTATCCTGTCAAAAGAGAAAAAGGGGACAATTGATTTTCAATTGTCCCCGAACCTTCTTTGCGAAAATATCCGAATTACCGAATGATTTCCTTAACCTTTGCTCTCTTGCCTGTGCGCTCTCTGAGGTAGTTAAGCTTAGCTCTTCTAACCTTACCATAGCGAACAACTTCAACCTTCTCAACATTCGGAGAATGAAGCGGCCATGTCTTCTCAACGCCAACGCCGTTGGAAATCTTACGAACAGTAAAAGTAGCGCGATTGCTGCCGCCCTGCTTCTTCAGAACAACACCCTCGAATACCTGGATTCTCTCGCGGTTGCCTTCCTTGATCTTTCCGTGAACGCGAACTGTATCGCCTACGCGGAACTCCGGCACTTCACTCTTCAGCTGCTCAGCTTCGATCTTCTTGATGATTTCGTTCATTTGTCTTCTCTCCTTTAAATAAAATAACTTTTTGGATGTTCATAACCGGATCGAACCAGCCGGAAAGCGGACCATCATATCTAACTTGTTTGCAGACTGATCCCGAAGAATCAAAACTGCAACATTAGAATCTTACTACACCTTGTTTTTATTTGCAAGGTAATTCTGAATAAATGCGTGTTCTTTCGGACTGACCGCTGCGGTTTCCAGAAGATCCGGACGTCTGTCCGCCGTACGCATCAGTGCCTGTTCTCTTCTCCAGGCATCTACTTTCGCATGATCGCCCGAAAGAAGGATCGGCGGCACCTCTCTGCCGTTCCAGACAGCAGGTCTTGAGTACTGGGGTCCCTCCAGGAGACCGTCTCCGAACGAATCATCCTCGGCTGATTCCTCATTATGCAGAACTCCGGGGATCATACGCGAGATTGCATCGATCATGCACATCGCGGGAAGTTCCCCTCCCGTCAGCACAAAATCACCGACCGAGACCTCATCCGTAACGATTTCCTCAAGTACACGCTCATCCACACCCTCATAGTGACCGCATAAGAATACGATCCCCTCCGAAAGTGCAAATTCCTTTGCCATTTCCTGATTAAATACCCTGCCCTGCGGCGTCAGATAAACGACTCTCGGCTTATAATCGAGACCGTCGGCAACCGAGCGATAGGCATCATAGATCGGCTGTGCCTGCATGACCATGCCTGCACCGCCTCCATATGGATAATCATCGCATCTTCCATGCTTACTGTTGGTATAATCCCGAATATTCACGGCAGTAAGGGAGAGGATCTCCTCCTCGATTGCACGGCCGATGATACTGGTATTTAATCCCTGTTCGATCATTTCGGGAAATAATGTCAATACATAGTAATCCATCAGATCTCCCTCATTTCACGAACGATCACTTTATGGTTCTCCGCATCCATCAGAAGCACGCAGTCGGGGATCACGGGAAGAAGCTTCTCTGTGCCGTCATCCTTCGTGATAACGAGTACGTCATTCGCACCGGTCTTCAGGACATCCTTCAGGACGCCGTAATGCGCATTCTGCTCATCAAAGACATCGGCACCAAGGATCTCTGCGATATAGACCTCTCCCTTTCTCAGGGGATCCGCATCGCTGCGATCAACAAAGAGAGATTTTCCCTTAAACTTCTCCACATCCTCGAGGCGGTCGTACCCCCGGAACTTGATGATCGGACGTCCCTTAAAATACCGGACACTCTCGATCTCCAACTCTGTTCCGTTATCCAGATGCACTTTTTTTATTTTACGAAAACGACTGGCGTCATCCGTCGTCGGGAAGACTTTCGTCTCGCCTTTTAACCCGTGAAACGACGTAATGACGCCAACCTCAAATTCTTTCAGCATATGTTTGCTTATCCGACGATTTCCACGTCAACCTTCTGGTCTGTTTTAGTGGAAGCTGCTTTTACAACAGAGCGAATTGCCTTTGCAATTCTGCCCTGTCTGCCAATGACTTTTCCCATGTCCGCAGGCGCAACTTTCAGCTCAACCTTCAGAATTCCGTCTTCCTCTCTCTCGGTAACAGATACTTCTTCCGGATGATCAACCAGAGCCTTCGCAATTGTTTCGACTAACTCTTTCATGATGCACCTCCTTGTGTCCAGCAAAAGAGATCCCGCTATTATTTTGTAACGCCTGCAATCTTGAGAAGCTTAGCAACTTCAGCTGTCGGCTGAGCGCCGTTCTGCAGCCACTTCTTAGCAGCCTCTTCATCGATTGTGTATGCGCTCGGCTCCTTAGTCGGATCATATGTGCCGATTTCCTCGATGAATCTGCCGTCTCTCGGAGATCTGGAATCTGCAACTACGATTCTGTAGAAAGGAGCCTTCTTCTTACCCATTCTTCTAAGTCTGATCTTAACCATTTTTTTGTTCCTCCTGAATAATCTTGTTTGATATATGTGAAGGAGCCTCCGGTTCTTATCCGAACCCCTGCTCCATGCACGCTGTTAATTAGTAAACCGGGCTATACGGCTGTTTTATGATTTCCGTTCATCAGAACGGGAGCTTGATGTTGCCCATCAGATTTCCGAAGCCGCGTCTCTTTCCCTTGCCGCCTCCTGCAAGTCCGGGCATCTTCTTCATCATCTTTCTCGTCTCGTTGAACTGTTTGACGAGTCTGTTGACTTCCTGAATATCCACACCCGCGCCTCTTGCGATCCTGTTCTTGCGGGAAGGATTCAGCAGATCCGGATTAGATCTCTCCTGCGGCGTCATGGAAAGAATGATCGACTCGATTCTCTTCATGGCCTTCTCGTCTACCATAGCAGTAATTTCTCCCATTTTACTTCCGCCTAAGCCGGGAAGCATCGAGAGTACGCTTTCAAGACCGCCCATCTTCTGCATCTGATCCATGCTCATGAGATAATCATTAAAATCAAAGCCGGACTTCTTCAGCTTTGCCTGCATCTCAAGGGCCTGTTCCTCATCTACGCTCGCCTGTGCCTTTTCAATAAGACTCAGGACATCGCCCATACCGAGGATTCTGTTTGCCATACGATCCGGATAAAAGAGCTCGAGATCAGAGAGCTTCTCTCCCATGCCGACATAGAGAATCGGTTTTCCGGTTACGGCCTTCACGGAAAGTGCCGCTCCGCCTCTGGCATCACCGTCACACTTTGTCAGGATCACGCCGTCAATACCGACCTTATCAGTAAAGGACTTGGCGACATTGACTGCTTCCTGTCCGGTCATCGCGTCTACGACAAGAACGGTACAATCGACATGCACAGCTTCCTTAATGTTCTGAAGCTCCTGCATCATAGATTCATCGATCTGGAGACGTCCCGCCGTATCGATCAGAACGATATTATTGCTGTTGGTCTCGGCATGTGCGATACCGGCCTTTACAATATCCACGGGGTTCTGTCTGTCTCCCATCGAAAAGACCGGAACTCCCTGTTTCTGACCGTTTACTTCCAACTGCTTGATAGCTGCCGGTCTGTAGATATCCGCTGCGATCAGCAGAGGTCTTTTCCCGGCTGCTTTGTACTTTCCTGCGAGCTTTGCCGCCGTCGTTGTCTTTCCGGCGCCCTGAAGACCCGCCATCATGATGACGGTCATACCGCTTGTATTGAGCGGAATTTCAGTCAGGTCGCTTCCCATCAGTGAGACCAGCTCGTCATGTACGATCTTAATGACCATCTGGCCGGGATTCAGACCGTTCATCACATCCTCACCGATGGCCTTTTCCTGAACAGACTTAATAAAATTCTTAACGACCTTGAAATTGACATCCGCCTCCAGAAGTGCCATCTTGACTTCCTTCATGGCCTCTTTCACGTCAGCTTCCGTCAACTTACCCTTGCTGCGAAGTTTTTTAAATATGCCTGTCAGCTTATCTGTAAGACTGTCAAATGCCATTCGTTATAGTTCCTCCAGAATTTCCTCCGACAGCTTTCTGATGCGATCATCATCTGTCAGCTGCTGGATTTCCTGAACTTTGCTTTTTAAAAATAAAAACTTATGAACCAACAGAAGCTTTTCTTCATAGCCTTCAAGAGTTTTTCCTGCCCTCTTCACAAGGTCATGCACTGCCTGACGGCTGATTCCGTATTCTTCTGCGATCTCACTCAGCGAATAGTCATTGAAGACTGCTTCTTCGTAAATATCTTTCTGACGCTTCGTGAGAAGCTCTCCGTAGAAATCAAAAAGAAGCGACTCCTGATATATTTTGTCCATGACGACTAATATACAGGAGACGCCTCCGGGTGTCAAGTGTTTTTTCTTTACACTCCAAATTTTAAATCTGTTTTTTATTGAAAATCACGATACATTTTCAAAAAGAGCGCTCTGAAGCATTTTACAGGATAGATTACTCTACAGAATCCATGTCCTCTGTATTCTCTTCATCTGACGTCTCCCCGCTGTTATCCTCCGTAACGACTTCTGTATCGGGGGCTTCCTCCGGAGTGCTGCCGGATGCCTCAAGGGTATCCGCAAGAACCGTATCGGACAAAAGTGTATCTGCGCTGTAAAGGAACATCACGTCCGAGATTCCATAGGTATTCAGTGCCGTTCCCACATCATCATAGTAATATCTGGGATCAACGAGAATGATCCTGTCATAGTAGGGAATCAAAAACTGAATAAAGCTGTTTGCATAGGAATCCTTGAAGATCAGTATGCTTCTGCCATTGTTTGCCGTGGTGCTGATCTCAACCAGCGGATGATTTCCGCCGAAGAAAACAGTGTAATGATCCTTTGCCTCAAGTGCCGATGTCTCAAAGATCGTGGCTTTCTTTGTTCCGGAATCCGGATAATTCACCACATACCGCACATCAGAGGAGGACGGATCATATACTGCTACCGAATCCGTCTCTCTTTGATCACCGCTCCTTGAAGAGAGCGTTCCCTTGAAGCTGTCAGAAACCCAATACTCTGTGTAACTGACTGTATTCTCGATACCGAGGGTAGACGCCGCTTCGTCAAATACATATTTGGCTCCCAGGGATGTCCAGTGATGATCTGTCTTATAATAAATATATTCTTCACTGTGTTCTTTCAGAACCGACAGTGCATCAAGCATTTGAATGCGTCCCGCAAGCGGCTCCTCGAATGCCGCAATGTCCGCCCCCTGATCTCTCATCTGCGCATTTTTCGGAAGAAGGTCCGTCAGGACCTCCGCTGCATCCGGGGCGACCAGCATATAGTAATTGATATCAGGATGATCCTCACAGAACGAAAGGATCGCCTCCTGAGTGCGTGTGTTTGCCTCTTCATCCGGAACTGTCTGTTCCCCGAAGAGCTGTCCCGAGCTGCCCACCGTCACTCCGGAAAAAACCCGCTTCCCGGCAGCATACTGTGCCTTGAAATTCAGTGTGGTCCATGCATCGCGCAGGAAAAACTGGTCTGCAAAATAAGTGGTATAATCCGAAAAAAAGCTTCCGTCCGCCAGTGCGGAGATGCTGAATGCGGGTCGCAGGGCAAGGTTTCTGTTTTCATTTTCAGAAAAAGTTCTTGCAGGTGTCACCAGATTCACCACAAAAACAATTACTGCTATGGCTGCAGCACCTTTCATGAGCAGCAGATGATGGCGCTTCTTCAGGATCGAATAGCGGCTGGGCTTCCTCCTGCCCTTTTTCTTTCTCTTGTTTTTTTCCAAAATCGAATTCCTCCTAATCTCTGATCAGAACTGAAAATACAGGAAGGTGGAATAGGTGGAACTCACCATTCCCGCAACGCTCAGAACGAAAAGCACGCCGTAGCATACAAAAGAAAGTACAAAGATGCCCTTCGGATGAATACGAAAAACAAGGCGGTCATGAAGCTTTCGAAGAAGCGGTGTGCAAAGTACGACTGCCAGAATCAGCAGAAGCAGGTTCTGGCCGAGAATAAAGGAAGTGCCGCTGTTCCAGAATCCGAGACGGTCTCCTCCCAGCATCTTACCCAGATAGCCGAAGGCGGATCCCAGACTCGGAGAGAAGAAAAACACCCAGCCTATAAATACGGCAAGATCCGTGATCAGAGCTGCGATCCATTTGGGGATGGCACGAAAGATATTTCCCAGAACAAATTTATCCAGCAGCACGAGGCAGCCGTGATAAAGTCCCCAGAACAGAAAGTTAAAAGTAGAACCGTGCCAGATCCCCGTCAGAGCCCACACTGCCATCAGGTTTACGAGCTGACGTGCCGCAGAGCATCGATTTCCTCCGAGAGGAATATAGACATACTCACGGAACCAGGCACCCAGAGAAATATGCCAGCGTCTCCAGAATTCAGAGATATTGCCGGAGCAATATGGATAATCAAAGTTCTTCTCAAAACGGAAGCCGAGCATTCTGGCAAGACCGATCGCCATATCCGAATAACCACTGAAATCGAAGTATAGCTGCAGACTGTAGAAAATCATCCCGAGCCATGCGGAAGCCGCTGCCATCTCTCCAAGTCCCGTAATCGAGGAAAAGGCAGCACCAAGAGTATCGGCTATCAAGATCTTTTTAAAGAGTCCGACAAGAAACAGCTCCAGTCCCGCCGCTGCTGCCGGAGCGGAAATGCGCGGATTCCGGATCTGTTCTCTCATTTCACTGAAGCGTACGATCGGACCTGAGGTGACCTTCGGGAAAAAGGCAATATATACCGCAAGATACAGCGGGTTTGATTCTTCTTTTGCTTTTCCCATCTGCACATCCGCGAGATAAGAGATCGCGGAGAAGATGTAGAAGGAAATGCCGATCGGCATGCTGAGCGAGCTGTATTTATAGACTGCCAGGACAGCAATATTTCCGACAACGGCAGTAGTCATAGCAAGAAATGTGGAGCGCCTGCCTTTCTTCAGAGCGGCTATCTCCAGTCCGGCTCCGTAGTTGAACAGCGTCACAAAGAGCAGAATCAGAAGATTTTTCGGATTGCCCCAGGCATAAAACAGTAAACTTCCGAGAAATAAAATTACGATCCCGGCTCTTCTCGGTACCAGATAATAAATCAGACAGAACACGGGAAGAAATAAAAACACAAAGGACAGACTGCTGAGAGTCACTTTTTTTACCCCCTCTTATCCGGATTAACGGTTTTTCATGCAAATAGAAATGCACATTTTCAATCAGAGTGCAGATTCAAAGACATTTTTGACAGATCCCGGATCTTCCGCCGAGACAAACAGAATATAATTCCCGACATGATCGACGATGCTGCTCTCCAGCATCTCCGTCTGAGCAGCTCCGTATCCGTCGAAGCTCTTTTTCTGCGTTGCCAGGCGGCTCTCAATTGCGGCAAGAACCGTATCTGCCTGACTGACTTCCTTCAGCTTCACCAGGAGGATCTCCTCCGCGCCCATGTTTGTAATGGGATAGGAAAGCGAAACACCCTCGTACTCTGACGGATCGAGTCCGTAGAGACGTCGGATCATCTGATTGTCCGCACTCTGCATAACAGAGTTGTCCGCCTCCGCAAGGACCTTCTCCTGCATGGTATCAAATTCCGTCTTACTGATTTTATTGCCGGAAAATTCCGAGCGAACCAAAAGGATCAGACAAATCAGAGCTCCCCACTTAATGATCAGTGAGACTATCGTTTTTCCGCTCATATGATTAAACCTCCCCTTCTGCTTCAGCTTCAGCTACCAGTTCCGCTTCCGCATGATCATACATAGCAAGGATCAGATTGGTTGCCCAATAGGGATAGAATTCCCTGTTAAGATGAATGCCGTCCGAATCCCACAGATCGGAATACTCCTCCGAGATCTCATCGTTGTTGACGAAGGAATATCCGTTTTCTTCACACATTTCCTCGACCTTTGCACTGAACTCCGGAATCCTTCTCCACTTTTCCGACCGCTCAAAGGCAGGATCTCTTGCCGGAAGAATGGAACTTACATAGATCGTTGTATCCGGAATGCGCTCCTGCATGCTGTTCAGAATTTCCAGATATTCCTCGGCATATTCCTCCGGGGTATCCCAGTATCCGATGGAAACATCATTCAGACCAAAGCACAGGAAAATGCTGGACGGATTCAGAGAGATCAGATCCTCCATATAGGTCTCGATATCACGGATCGTGAGTCCGCCTTCTGCCATGACTCGGTCTTCACTCAGATAATCATAGTAGTAATATCCGACTGCGCGGGAATCTCCGAGAAGTGCATAATCCTGGAACAGACTCCACACATCCACGTCTCCGTTCCGAAGCTCTTCCTTCTTCTCCTCGCTCTCCGCAACAAGAACAGCGCGACGCTGCTCTTTCTGAACAGCCTCTACCTCTTCCACGCTTCTTTCATCCATAGATTCGAGAAAGGAGATTCCCTGAGCAATACTTTCTTCCGGGATGTCCTGTTCATCCGCTCCCCCGGGGATTCCCCTTTTTACAAATAAAAAGATAAGCACCAGCGCTGCCACGGCAAATCCGTAAATAAGCAGATTACTGTCCTTTTTCTTTCTTTTACGCATCATTTCCCCCACATTTTGTTTTAATTATGAATGATCGTGCACGAGACTTTGTGATCTTTTCCCACCCGTGACGATAAAGACGTTACTATCTTATCATGAAAAATATGATTGCAGTTAAAAGGTTGACACTTTTGTTAGTTTTTTTGCAGTCAGATTGCAGAGCACAGCACTATCGTTCTGACACATAAGCATCTTCATTCGTCCATGCCTCTGATATTGAATCAGAATCGCAATCATTTCAAACATCAAACAGCCCCTGTCCTTATTTAAATTGTGATATCCGCAGTCTCATCCGTTCGCTTCCCAGATAAAAAAGAGCCTTTGCCACAATGGCAAAAGCTCCGAAAGATCTTTTGTTCCCTGCTGGCGTTTTCATATAAATCGTAGCAATGACGATTTTCGCCATTCTACAATTAATCGCACTACATAAAACTTCGAAGACCTTTATTTTAATACAAACATAGTATGATGGGGACAATGGATATTCTTGCCCAAATGTACCACGGGATAAAATCCCAAAATTGCAATAACAAGTTGCACACTTTTGCTCCACACCACACCTG
>JAUNAN010000062.1 GCA_030527595.1 Lachnospiraceae bacterium
TTTCTGTATTTCTGTAGGTGTTAACTGTATTAATAATCATAGTACAGTATTGTATAATTATCAATACATTCCGGGAAATGACACATAATTGTAAAAAATAAGAGCCCGAAACAAAAAACTCTGTTTCGAGCTCTCCGGCATTTATCCCAGTTTTTTCTTCTGCTGATGTCCCGCTGCGGCTATGTAGAGAGATTCCGGAAGATGACGGCCGAAGCCTGTTGCCAGCTTCATTCGCGGAGAGGGCACGATGACGATCTGCCTCTTTTTCATTCCCCGGATCGCTTCCCTGACACAATACTCCGGTGTAATTCCCGGGAGCGCAAATTCCACATTTGCAACGGTATTAAATTCCGTATCCACGGGACCCGGGCACAGCGCACCGACATAGACCCGGCTTCCGGCCTCCTTCAATTCCTGCGCGATCCCTCTTGTCAGACTCGCGGCATAGGCTTTTGTGGCATAATAAGCTGACATATAGGGACCTGCCGGGATCAGACCGGCAGAACTGGCTACATTCAGCAGATAGCCGCCGTTCTGTGCCTCGAATCTCCTGAGAGCCAGCTTTGTGAGAAGATGCAGGGCTCTCACATTGACATTAATCATGGACAGCTCCTTCTCCTCATCGGTCTCAAGAAAGCGTCCGCAGTCACCGAAGCCGGCATTATTGATAAAGATACCGATCGGGATATCCCTGATTTTTTCCATGAGAGACCGGCACCCCTCAATTGTGGACAGATCCTCCGTAATGATCCGGATATCCGGCATCTCATCTCCTCCGTTCAGGCTTTCCTTCTGAAGCTTCCTGATCTCAGCCGCAAGTTCCTTCAATCTGTCCTCTCTTCTTGCCGCCAGCACAAGACTGTAGCCCTCCTGAGAAAGCTGCCTGGC
Source organism: Lachnospiraceae bacterium (assembly GCA_030527595.1). Lineage (GTDB taxonomy): Bacteria > Bacillota > Clostridia > Lachnospirales > Lachnospiraceae > Chordicoccus. The sequence goes on from JAUNAN010000062.1 coordinate 889, forward strand.
AAATTCCGCTCCGAGTCCGGAGCTTGCTCCCGTAATCACGGCATAATGCTTTTTCATATTCTCACCCTTCTCCCTCTATCGGCAGTCAGCGCAAAATCGTTTGCTGTCATAGTCATTCTGAAACAACTATATCACGCCGCTCCCTTTTTGACAGCTTCTATCTCTTTTGGCAGCTTCTCTCTTGACAGCTTCTATCTCTTCCACAGCCTCCCTCTTTTTAACTATTTTCTAAAACTTGAGTTATTTAGCTGTTTATGCTATCGTTTGAAACTAAAAATATAAAAACATCAAAAATCTGTATTCGCAATAAACGCTTTCAGATCAGAAAGGAAGTGATCAAATGAATCTGTTATCTTACCTGAACCATTATCTGCAGCCTGCCGGCATCCTGCTGATGCTGCTTGTCGCTGCCGCAGTCATCGGCATCTGCCTGCTGATCATCCGTGTCACGGTCGGTATCCGTTCTCAGAAATATACGAAGGATACCAGAGGCATGTTTGTAGAAGATAAATTTATGAATCTTGCCGAGCTGTTTTATGAGCTGATCTTCTCTGCGACCTCGATCCTGCTTTTTGTCGCGATCTATTTTCTGATCGACTACTTCGGTGTAGGTGTAAAAGCGGGCGGAATCTGGGAAAAATACAACGCATTCATCCTGCTTGCCTTTATTTTGTCAAGCGTGATGCTCAATTCCTTTATTGATAACCACATCATTCCCCTGAATCACATGAAGCAGGGAGAGCGGGCAGCCATGCGCCTGATCGGTATGCTGTATATGCTGATCGTCTTCGCATATATCAAATTTATCTATCAGGATGATAATTACGACAGCATTATTCTCTATTTTCTGACTCTGGTGATCGGACGCTTCGTCTATTTTGATGCCTCGCTGGAAAGCTTCCATCATGCCGTCACGGAAGCACTCTCCGGTCTCCCGCTTCTGATCATGGCTCTTTCCTGCTCCGGTATTATGGCCTTTGCGGGCTTCTCCGCGAAATATCTAATCACAGAAACCGGTGTGATCTTCAATCTCTTTATCGGACATCTGTATCTGCTGGTCATCATCTTTGTGATACACAATGTCATGAGAGTACTGCCTTCCGGGCGCTCACCGAAGTCCCGTCGGTCAGCAGACTCCAAAACAAAATAAAAGAACGGCAGGCAAAGGACCGATCTGACGCGCAGTATTTGATTTTCATCAAAATCAATACTGCGCGTCTGTCACAAGTCTCCTTACCTGCCGGACTGTTCTTTATTTCCTGTTTTTATTGTCTGTTCTTACTGCCTGTTTAATTGCCAGTTTAAAGCGCTTGTTTTTTTATCGCCTGTTCCGTTCTTACCTTTTCATCAGCGTATATCATTGAAGCCTGTCTGCTTTAAATTATTGCTGACATCATAGTGCTTTCCGCCCCAGTAGAGCCGGTTGTTGATCTCGCATTTTTCATTCGGCTCGACATCCTTCATGATCCATTTATAAAACTCATCGAAGCCGGTTCTGTCCACGATATATCCCACATGCTCCTTTGTTTCATAGGCATTCGGATCAATATATTCCTCTACATAGGCATATGCGTTCTTGACTAATTTCAGGATCGTTTCCTCGTCCGCCCATTTCATAAAGTCCTCTGCAAGTCTCGGATTTTTCTTTCCTGTTCGGCCGAGAAGCACGACTCTGAAATAATGTTCCTTTGATCTGGTCCAAGCACGTGTCGGACAGTACGCAACGCAGACTCCGCATCCGATACACAGATTTTCATCCCGCACGACCTTGCCGCCCACCATCTTTAAGGCACCGACAGAACGGATCTTACAGTAGTCTACACACTGCTGGCACCCGATGCATCGATCCGCGTCATACTGCGGATCCGTCATACCGATAATACCGAAATCGTCCATGCGAACCTTGGCACAATCATTGGAACATCCGGTAAAAGCAATTTTAAAATGACGATTATTAGGGAAAATCTGATTTTCCATCTTCTGTGCAAAGGCTGTCGTATCATAGCATCCGAAAGGACAGAGTCTCGATCCTGGGCAGGCTACGACATTTCTCGTTCCTGATGCGGGGAAACCCTTATCCCTCTCTTCCTGATTGATCTCAGCCTCATCGATGCAAAGCTGTAATTCGCGATTGACAGCATCTACATCCTCTAAGGAAATGCCGGGTATTTCCACGCCCTGACGATTCGTAATAAAAATAGAGCCGTTTCCGTATTTCTCTGCGATCTCCGTAATGCGCGCCATTGATTTTGCATTGATCAGACCGCCCGGTATGCGCACGCGGGAGGCAGTCTCTCCGCGGTGCTTAGACACACGGAATGCATTTTTCTTTAATCCCTTTACATTAATATCCGCACTCATCTTACCCCTCCGTTAATCCAGCATATCCTTGCTGACAGTGTAGTTAAATACCGGACCATCTAGGCAGACATACTTGTCTCCGATACGGCAGTGTCCGCATTTTCCGAGACCGCAGCACATCTTACGCTCCTGTGAGACCCAGATATTTTCTTCCCTGAAACCTTTTTCAAGGAGGCCCTTTACCGAAAATCTCATCATGGCCGGAGGACCTACGACGACTGCCTGTGCAGTACTGACATCCTTTAACGGAAGTTCCGGAATGTACTGTGTGACCAGTCCGACTTTACCGTCATATCCTTCAGGCGCACCGTCTACGGTAAGAGTAAGATTCAGCTTTTCGTTCCACTCCTCTAAATCAGCTCTGAAGAGCATATCCTCCGGACTTTTGAAACCGACGATCACATATTTATCCTTTGGAGACGAGGAATCAGCCAGTGCCTGAATGACACCGCGCACCGGAGAAACACCGGTACCGCCGGCAATCACAACGGTCTCACCTTCTGTGTAAAGTTCTGTATCAAAGCCGTTCCCGTAAGGTCCTCTCATGAGCAGAGACTGACCCTTGTAATGCTCGAATACTTCGTTTGTGACGACACCGACACGACGGATCGTAAGATCAACAAAATCCTCACCGATACCGCTGATCGAAATGGGTGCCTCGCCGAATTTGGGAACAGAAACTTCAAAGAACTGTCCCGGCTTACACTCTCCTTCGAATTTCATTCGAAAGGTGTATTCCTTCGCTGTATGTTTGATCACATCGAGGATCTCCGCCTGAAACGGCAGATAGATATTTTCCTGACTCATCTGACACCCTCCTCTTTGACAGCTCTGTTTACCTTGTTAATGATATTGGAAAACTTGATATATTCGGGACAGACATCATCACAGCGGCCGCAGCCCACGCACATGTTGTACCCGAATCTCTTTCTGTGATCCGAGATCTTATGCAGCACCTTAAATCTCATGCGTTCCCCGTTTGTTCTCCGATACTCTCCGCCGCCGGCTACGCGTGTATATCCGTTGATCATGCAGGAGGCAGCCACTCTGCGTCTCTCTCCCACCTTTCCGTTTTCGGTGTAAAAGGTATCCTGCATGGTAAAGCAGGTGCAGGTCGGACATACCATATTGCATCTGCCGCAGTCGATGCAGCGGGCACTGTACTCCTCCCACAATTTTGACTGATAGACCGTGTTGGGAATCTCATCCGGTATCTCTACCCGTACAGGATTTTCCGTCACATGTGCGGGAATGACCTCTTCCTGCTTCGCAGAAACACTCTGAAACAGTTTTTCGATCTCTTCGGATCTGACCGCACTCTTTACCAGATCTCCTGACACATCAAGAGAAAACAGGTACTGTTCCGGCGCAATATTACTTTCCATATCCACGCAGAAGCAGTTTTCAAAAGAATGAGAGCATCCGATCAGCGCAAACTGTACATGCGCACGGATCTTTTCATAAAACGGATCCGCGAATTTGTTATTCAGATAAATATCATCCAGGCGCTTCACTGAGTGAAGGTCACAGGCGCGAAGAAAAATGATCACATCGCTTGTGTCCATATCCGCTTCTTTTGTCTCCCCCTCCGTAAAGAAGAATAAAGTCTGTGACAGCGGAGTCAGCAGCTCCTTAAAGGAGTAATCGGATTTTGCCTCTAATTCCATATCCTCGAGACAGTTGACAAAGTCATATCGAACGACATCCACATCTGTAAAACGACCTTCTCCGATCTTCCTGACAGGTGCATACAGCCGGTACTTCTCTCCCAGTTTTTTGAGCACTTCGTTGAAGGACTCTTTTTCTAATATGTATCCCATAAAACCTCCTGATTAGTCTCCCTTTCCGAAACGGATCTTTCTTCTAAAATCATATCTCTTTGTCTGAAAGACCGCCGTGAGATACATCACGTCAGAGGAAAAAAATTTTATCGCATGCTATAATAATTACAGATCTAACAGACACTCCGTTTTTACAAGCAGAAGCTGACAGAGCAGGATAGCAGGGGATTTTATGAATCAGATCGATCAGTTGGAAATATATAAAACAGCCGGTACCGATACACGCCTCAGCTTATCACGTGACGGATACCCGATGAGAATCAAAAAAGGGCAGAATTTATTCAATATCAGGGACAGGGTAAACACCGTTTATCTCCTGATCTCCGGCTATGTTGTCTTATATCGGGAAAATGAGGATCACGGCATCCGGAATATTTTCTTGCTGGGACCGGGGGATTTTATCAATGAAATAATTTTGGACGGTCTCACGGCCTCTATTGCCTGCTCCGCACTTTCGGATATTACGGTCATGAGCTATTCACGAGCCGCACTTCTGGAGATCATGAAGAGGGATTTTGCATTTAATCAGAAAATCGTCAATTCCATGTCCCTGAAGATCCGCAAACTTTATCATATGCTGGAAAGCTCGACGAAGCCGACAAAGCTCGATCATCAAACCTCCTCCCGCATCTGGAAATTTGCCCGAGACTTCGGAATTCAATCGGACGACTGTATCTATCTTCCGTTCGAGCTCAAGATCACACTTCTTGCAGGCTTTGTGGGTTCAAACAGAGAGACTGTTTCCAGAATCGTGAAGAAAATGGCCACCCGGGGCATCCTGTCTATCGAAAAGGGAATATGCCGCATCTATGATTTAGACGCATTAAAAAATTTCGGAAGAGAATAAGGGATGGGGCTGCCGCTCTCACGGTCGATACAAGGCAGAGCAACAGCAACAACAAAATAATACAATAATCATTGCGAAGGGACATAAGATAAAAGAGCTGCCGCACAGGTGTTGATTTTTGAAATATCACACACAGTGCGGCAGCCCTTTTTTGATGTTTTTATTTTACAGCGGAAATTATGCGAGCGCCTCTGCAAGATCCGCTTCCGGTGTGCTGATCGGTGCAAGACCAAAGGTATCTGCCAGTACCTGCAGTACATTCGGTGACACAAATGCCGGAAGAGACGGTCCAAGCTTAATATTCTTAATGCCGAGATGAAGAAGCGTCAGGAGAACACATACCGCCTTCTGCTCATACCAGGAAAGAATGATCGATAACGGAAGCTCATTGACATCACACTCAAAGGCCTGCGCAAGTGCTACAGCAACCTGAACTGCCGAGTATGCATCATTGCACTGTCCCATATCCATGATTCTGGGAAGTCCGGCCACAGTTCCCAGATCAAGATCATTAAAACGATACTTTCCGCAGGCCAGTGTAAGAATCACACTATCGGCGGGTGCCTGCTTTACGAGCTCTGTGTAATAATATCTTCCGGGCTTTGCTCCGTCACACCCGCCTACCAGGAAGAAGTGACTGATCTCTCCCTTTTTCACTGCCTCGATCACCTGATCTGCCACACCCAGAACTGTTCCGTGAGCGAATCCGGTCATCACGCTGCTTCCGCCGTTAATTCCGGTCAGCTTCTCATCCTCTGTATATCCGCCAAGCTCCAACGCTTTTTCGATGACCGCTGAGAAATCCTTGTCTTCTCCGATATGAACCAGCTCCGGATAGGAAACGACCTCTGTTGTAAATACCCTGTCCTGATAGCTTGGTCTCGGCGGCATCAGACAGTTGGTTGTAAATACAACAGGTCCCGGAATATTCTCGAATTCCTTCTGCTGATTCTGCCATGCAGTTCCGAAGTTGCCTTTTAAGTGCGCATACTTCTTTAATTCGGGATAACCGTGAGCGGGAAGCATCTCTCCGTGGGTATATACATTGATTCCCTTTCCCTCTGTCTGTTCAAGGATCTGCTTTAAATCATAGAGATCATGACCGCTCACCACGATAAACGGTCCCTTCTCGATCGTAAGCGGAACAGATACCGGTGACGGATTTCCGTAAGTAGAGGTGTTTGCCTTATCCAGCAGTTCCATGCACTTATAGTTGACCTCACCAACCTCGAGAACGATCGGCAGAAGCTCATCCATGCTCCAGTCCTTTGCTCCGACTGCAAACAGAGCCTTATAGAAGAAGCGGTTGACCGTTTCATCCGTATATCCGAGCACAGCTGCATGGTATGCATATGCCGCCATTCCGCGGATTCCGAATAAGATCAGTGATTTCAGTGAACGAATATCCTCGTCCGCATCCCAGAGCTCCTTCATATCATAGTCATTCGTTCTGCCGCAGGAGGATCCGCAGGAAGAACAGTCGGGAACCAGTCTCTGTTTCTCCGCATTCACTCTGTCCAGCAGCTGATTGAGTGTCTCATTATTGAAATTTACGTTTGTAATGCAGGTGAAAAGACCCTCGATGACAAGCTTATCTGTTTCGGCAGTGATCCGGTTTTCATTCCCTTCCGTGGCACGTGCCAATCCGATCAATGCTCCCGTGAGCTGATCCTGCAGCTCTGCGGTATCTGCCTTCTTTCCGCAGACACCTGCCCTTGAACATCCTGTTCCTCCTGCTGTCTGTTCACACTGAAAACAAAACATCTGCTGATCCATACCCTGATCTCCTTTTTCTTTTATAGATATTTTTATCTTTATTTCTATCGCTTTATTTCTATCTTTACTACTTTCTTTATTTCTATCTATACTTCAATCAAGCTTTTTGAAACTACATATTCCGGCTCACCTGAAGCCCCGTGGTTCGGTTTTACCGGAATATGCATTCGAAACCTTCAATCGGATTCGAAGCAGCTTCATCTGATATCTTCCTATCCGAATCCGCGCGCTCTCGTGCCGTTATCATTATCTGAGCTCGTAAACATTACCGCGGACATTGATCCTGTGACCTGATTCTTCCACGATTCCTTCCATCAAGCGCTCTTTTATGACATAGAATTTCTCAACATTGCCGTCAGCTTCATCCCAATAGCTTCTGTGAATGTCAGTGACCTGCTGCCAGATGATCTTTTCCTCATCCTGCTCAACGATCTCATTCACATGGTCGCACGGCATGCCGTTCAACAGCTTTGTTTCCAGATAACGATACACATCAGAGACGCTCATCTTCTCTCTGATTCCGTTTTCCCTGCCGAATCGGTAAGCGCACTCTGCGATCTCCGTCATTCTTTCCGGTGCAGCCTTCGTCAGCTCCGTCACGAGATAAGCCAGCTTTCTCTCCACGAGAGAGACTCTCTCCTGCAGCCATCCGTGAATGTTCATCGGATCACAGATATCCTCCAGACTGCCCTCTTCCAATTCACCGAATTTATGTACATCAATTTCCTCTGACAGCCAGTTCTTTTCTTCTGCCATCTCTGCGATCGCATTCACCAATCCGTTCTGAAAAATCACCTTGCCGTACAGCCATGTATGTATCGGTCCTAAAAAAGCACTCATAATATCTCCCTTATTTCAAATAAAAACAACGTCCTTACTTCCTGAAGTATAGGGTACTTCGATGAAAAAGGACGTTGCCTGCACATCATTTATTCCAGTTTTTTTAAAATTTTAAAATTCTTATTTTCAAAGACAAGCAGTCCCTCGTCCTTCATCTGATTCAGCTCCCGGAATACAGCACTTCGATTCGCATGAATATACTCTGCCAGCTGCTGTCTGCCGAGAGAGAGCGTGATGCTGATCGGAAAAGTTTCCGCTCTTGAGAGTTCCGGATGCTGCCGCTCAATTTCTTTTGTCAGATATGAGATCAGCTTTTCCCTGAGCGTGTTTTTGGAGATCACATCTATCTTTGACATGAGACTGACGTTTTTTTCGGCAAGCACCGAAACCATGTTCATGATGACCTTCTGATGATGACTGCAGGCGGAGGCACAGGTATGCATGATCCTTGCAAAGGGAAGGATCATGACCTCCGATTTTTCCACTGCTGTAAAAATGACATTCCCGGTGTCTTCTCCTCCGCATGCAAAGGTCTCACCAAACAGATCATTTTTGGAAATATTCAGGATGATCGCCCTGTTTCCCCAGATATCCTCCTGAATCATGTGGATATTTCCGGAGAGTACGATCCCTATATATTTCCTATTGCTCTCAGTCAGATTGATGATCTCATCCTTGCTGTATTCTTTTACGAATGCACCGATACAGCCAAGCATCGCGGGAAACTCTTCCGGTCTTACCTCACGAAATAAATTTACATCTTTTAACTGCTTTAAATATTTATTATCAAACATACATCTCTGATCTTCAGCATGTGCTGAAATGTTCTTTTGCAAACTGCATGTCCTGTACAACCTCTACGGTTCCCAGATAATTTCCCTTCTTGTCGCGAACCGCCATATAAGTTACAAGGAACGGCTTGCCGTTCTTCTCCATCCATACCGGCACACGATCTCTTTTATTATTTCGGAAATCATCAAAGATTGCACGAACCATGGGCTCGATCTTCGGCGGATGGCAGGAGAATACTTCTCTGTCCAGGGCCATCTGCGGACGATGGAAGACTTTGGGACCTTCATTAAAGAAGCGATTGATATTCTGATCATCCACAAAGGTGATCTCGATCGGCAGTGTATTGAGAAGAGCCTCGAGCTGCGGAACCGTCATATGACCGCCGCCGAGCACAACCTCTCCTGCACGAAGATCAGCCTCCATTCCGGCCCTTTTCTCTTTGTTATAGTTTTCTGCCTCAGGCCATACCACTTCTACTCCGAATACCGGCGGATAATCCTTGGCATCCTCGTAAATTCCATACCATTCCTCTTTACTGAAATTCACGGCGCAGATCGGGAACAGAATATTTCCTTCCTTATAGATCATCTCATCTGCACGCTGAAGGACAGCTTTCATTCTCTGCGTCCACTGCTCACTGTGATCCGTCTCCCTGATCAGGGCCGCAAACTCATCTCTGATCTCATCATCTACCGTCCACATGACATCGGACGGTCCGGAAATCTCATAGCGCACCTTCAAAAGCGGGTAGATGAGATCTCCTTTCTCTGCATAGTGGGTAGAGAGCGGACGAAGCTCTGACAGCTTTTCGCTGATATCAAGACCGGCATCCATATCCTTCTGAATCTCATGGATCACGGCACCCATTTTTTCATTTTCAAGCGTCCAGGTATAAAGAGGATGACCTACTGTCTCCCGCAGGGCTTTCGCAAGCTCATGCTTCCGCGCATAGGCATCCGCTGCCGGCTGATTTTCGGCAGCCTCCTTCTTAAGTGACGCCTGCACAGCCTTTTCCGCATTTGCGATCGCTTCCTCTTTTGTGGCTCCGTGGAACAGGGCGCTGTGCACATCACACAGCTTCTGAACCTCAGTGATCGGTGTTCCCTCCTTGATCAATTCCTGCTCTGCCTTCATGATCTCGGAAGCCTCTACCTCGGAAAAGTGTTCCACAAAATCCTTTCTGACACTTTCCAAATCCTCACCCTGACCCAGGCGTTTCAAATAGCCCTTCAGCTGCTCGGTCGTGTTTTCTTCCTGCGCTGCATCGGCACTTTTGTCTTCAGCTCCTGCATTCTCTCCTTCTTCATCCTTACCGAAAATGTTCGGCATCTTTCCCACTAATTCGAAGCCATTGCTCATCAGTGCCGTCACAACCTCCATCATGGAGATTTTTCTCATTTTTGCACCCTTCGGAATCGTTGTGATGCGGCCGACGGAATGAAGCATCGCCGGCTTCGTGATCTCCGAAAATCCCAGCTCTGCCAAAATGTCTGTCAGCTCCGGATACTCCTGAACCAGATCATATACAGGTTTTCCTAAATCCAACTTTTTTCCCATCTCTATACTCCTTACCGGCAGTTTTCTACAGCCTTTTTCTATTGATGTTTTCTTCTTTTTCTATTACTGATTTTTACTGCAGTTTTTTATTGCTGTTCTTTGTTATCGCTCTTTATTGCTGCTTTTTGTTTCCGTTCTTTATTACGGCTCTTTGTTGCTGCTCCTTGCTGTAGTTCTTTTTTGCTGTTGCTTTTATTTTCTTTTTGTTTCTGAAATCATTATAGCCAAAAAAAGCGCAAATTACTGTTGCCGGGGCAACATTTTTCGGATTATTCTCATACCTGTTTCCCGGCAGGACGATTCATGTTATCTGTTTTCCTGCAAAATCCGGGAGATTTTTTTCATTTTTTTCTAAAAACCTATCGCTACTGATAGGGTAATTTCTCTGCAGATCTTATATCATTACATTAAGTTACCGGATTTCCTGATAAGGTCACATCTCTTGATGAAGGTAACTGCAGGTCTCTTTTGTATTAGGATTGTTCCTTGTTGCAGCAGAATTGACCTTGAAATATTCATTTTACAAAGGAGCTTCCTGTATAGTTTAAAACGTGGATGTTGAAAACAAAAAAAGATA
>JAUNAN010000172.1 GCA_030527595.1 Lachnospiraceae bacterium
TCGATCTCCCACTAAGGTTTGCTGTTGAGCGGTGCGGGGAAATCTTCTATCCTGCAATTTCCCACTACGGTTTGTGATTGAGCGGTGCGGGGAAATCTTCCTTCCTATGATTCCCCAGTATGCTTTGTGGCTAGACAGTGCGGGGAAATCTTCCTTCCTGCAATTTCCCAATACATATTACGAATTTGAACTATTCATTCATCCATAATAGAGACTATATTATCCCGCTACTTTCATTTGGCTTTTCCACAAAACCATGTTATGATTATTTCTCTCAGTGCGGATACCGGTTCTTTTCGCCCTGCCCGGCAAAGAACTCTGCATTGAAAAGCCGAAAGGAGCCCGAAAATGATGTGTTTTCATTTTCGAGCTCCTTTTTTACTTGTTTCTTTTCAATATTGATCTGGATTAGCTATATGTTTCCGATCCGGATCACGCTCGTCAGCTCGTGGAATCGGACAGGCCGAAATCACCAACGCTTTGAATCGAAAAGACTGAGATTATCAGCTCTTCGATTCAGGAAGATCTGCAAGAGAGAACTCACCCTCCAAATCGTACAACAGATCACCGGAAGCATTTGTTCCGGAATAAACCTTCATATAAAGCCTCTCATTTCCGGGATCGACCGAATCAGGAATCCCTTCGCTGGACACAGACAAGTATCCGCTCTTTCCCGGTTCAAGGGGAAGAGAATTATAGGAAAGGGAGTACTTCCCGTCTATCGATCCCTCATCGATTTCAAAAAACAGCGTCCTGTCCGAAATATTCTCCAGGTAAAAATACGTATAATAGGTACCGTACGGGTTCCCTGCAGCAATTGCACGAAGCCGGAATTCCGACGTCTCCCACAGCGGGACATCCGATGACTGAGCATCGCGATGATAGGACGCGGCATTCTCTTCTCCCTGCGGATAAAATACATTTACCTCATCATAAATATCACTGCTGAGAATCGTATTGTCCGCCATTTCCGCCACCCTGCATTTCAATCTGATCGAGGTGAACGCTCCGATATCCTCCGGATAGTTCCCGGACCAGGAAAGCGTGTAGAGATCTCCTTTCCCGGGAGGCAGGATTCTGCCCAGTCCGTAATTAATATACAGATCGTTGATATAAAAATCGTCATTGGAACCGAAATAATAGCTCTCTGTCTCTGACTTATTTTCCAGCCAGCAGATGAGATTGGATTCCGCATCCGCACTTTTTGCGTTTAACACACAGATCGTGAAATTCTCATTGTCAGCGATCACCCAGTCGTCATCATCTGCGGTATAGCGGAAGGAGACTGCCGCATCCTCACCATAGGGATAAACAATGACCGGCTCGCGAAAGAGTTCTTCATCCTCGTTGGCACTTCCGTAAAAATTCGCTTCCAGCTTTGTCAGCTCTCCCAGACTCACGCCGCTCGAGGTTGCGCTTTCCGGAATGACCCAGGTGAACTCCTTCTCTTCCTGACGATCCAGCTGAATGGATGAATCATAATAAGAAGAACCGGCTGTCTCAAACCACATACTGTTTAATACGTCGTTTGTGCAAAAATCGCTGTATCCGATTGTAAGAGATGCATCTGTCTTATTTTGTGCTCTAAGCTGCAGACGCATATTTCCGCCATTATCGTAAGAGACATCCAGAACACGCATCGTCACATAGTCATTATCCAGAAGGGTCGTCTCTTCCATGGTCGGATTTGACTGCGTCACGGTGTTTTGTGCCGAAGTGCTCGTACTTACTTCCTCTTTCTTTCTTCGGTTGATCAGAAATGCAAACACAGCGATTGCCGCTGCGAGACAGATGAAAATGATAATATTCTGTCTTTTTCGTGCCGCGTCCGCCTCTTTTGCCTTCCGCGATATTTCCGCTTTCCGGGCAGCTTCTGCATTTTGTGCCGCCACTCTCTTTCTCGCTTCTTCCGCTGTCTTTCGGGCTTCCTCTGCCTTCCGTGCTTCCTCCGCCTTTCGCGCAGCTTCCGCTGCTTTTGCCTTGCGCGCTGCTTCCGCTTTCCGGGCTTCCTCTGCCTTGCGTGCGGCTTCTGCCTTTTTAGCGGCTTCTGCCTTGCGTGCAGCTTCCGCATTTTGTGCCGCCACTCTCTTTCTCGCTTCTTCCGCTGTCTTTCGGGCTTCCT
>JAUNAN010000063.1 GCA_030527595.1 Lachnospiraceae bacterium
CGTTTCCGTATCGATCAGGATCGGTTTTCGCGGCGACAAGTAGTTATTATAGGGACGAAAGGCGTTTCCGTCAAGGGCTTTTTTCATTTTTTTGAAACTCTTTTTTTGCCACTATATCTGGTACCTGTGAATATAAGAATACACTATTATTATAAACAGAAAGCCCGCGCCTGCTTTTAACTTAAAGAAAAATGGAGAAACGATTCATCTACTGATCAAAAAGCCGGCCTCGTTTCCCGAAGGCTCCTTGAGGCCGGCTTTGAATTTGATATCAGCTCATTTAAGAAAGATTCCTTTATTCCCCCGTAGTGAGTGTCACATGGCTTCCCTTAAGATCCTTTGTTACCCGTATCTGCTGCGGAATGTTACTCTCCAGCTCTTCCCTGTGACTGATCACACCGACAAGCTTATTGGAATTTGAGAGATTCAGAAGGATATCCATTGCATTTTCGATCGATTTTTTATCAAGTGTTCCGAATCCCTCATCTATAAACAGCGCATCCATCTGGATCCCGCCCAGATTCACGGACACAGTATCAGACAGCCCGAGTGCAAGACTCAAAGATGCCTGGAAGCTCTCTCCGCCGGACAAATTGCTGACGGGACGTCTCTTTCCCGTATAGTGATCCAGAACCTCCAGATCCAAATAGGTGTTGCTCTTTCCGCCCTTCACTTCCTGTTTCCGGAAAAGCTCATACTGATAGCCGCTCATAGGCAGAAGTCGTCGATTTGCCGCACGCAGGATCTGGTCAAAGCCGGCAGCCTGAACATACTGTTCGAAAGTAATTTTCATTTCACCTGTGGTTCCTCTGACCAGCTGATACAGTTTTTGACTAAGAGCAGCATTCTTCATTGCCTTCTTCAGTTTCGGAAGCAGATCTGTAATCTTTTCTCTGATCTCACGATTATTTCTGATCCGCTGCCTGATATCGGACAAGCGTTCTCTTGCTGTTTCTGCATTTTTCCGAAGAAGTGCCTCACGCTCCCGCAGCTCGTCCAGCGGAATCAGCTCTTTGCCCTTTGTTTCCTCTTCCAGCTGATTCAGAGCCCCGGCATTCTGATCCGCAAGTCGGTCAAAGCTGCGCAGCTCCGCCTCTTCATTTTGCAGATCCTTTTCCGCAGCAAAATAAGACTTTGCCTCTTTTAAATTGGTAAATCCAAGCCGCGCTCCCTCTGCAGTCAGCGACTCCCTGGCAATGCTTTTCTCTTTTTCTGTCTGCTGCACCTGATTGATCAGCTCGTTCAGTGAGGACTGCAGCTTTGCAAGTTCCTTCTGCGCACTCTCTCTTTGCTTCTGCGCAGAGAGCATCCCCGTCTCTATCTCCGATATCTTTTTTCTGAAGGCCAGAATCTGCTCCTCAGCCTCCTTCCACCCGGGGAAGGCCAGTTCTGAGAGAGCTTCAAATGCAGCTTCCTTTGCGGCAAGCTGCTTTTCGCTGTCATGCTTTTTCGCGACCAGTTCCAGAATCTTATTCTGAATCTCCGGCAGCTTCCTGTCACGCAGATCGGCAAGCTCCCGATCCAGCTTCTGATATTCGGCAAGATCTCGCTCAAGCTGTTCCCGCTTTTCTTTCTGAAGCATCAGCTGATTCCGGTATCCCGTTGCAATCTCCTTCAGATGTGCAAACAGTGCTTTTGTATCCGCTGCCGGAAGATCGCTCTGTACCAAATCACTGTTCAATACGGAATGGATCCTCTCACAATAATTATTTTCAACAGCAAGGTATTCCGTTTTTGCCTGTTCTGCTGCGGTCACTGCCTGCTCATAGCCTGCCCGCAGATCCTCTGCCTTCTTTTTCAGACGACGCATTTCTTCTTCACTGACGGAAGCATGACTGCGTCTCGCAGGCTCCGGATGATGAACGGAGCCGCATACCGGACACTTTTCCCCTTCCCTTAGAGATGCAGCCAGGATGCCCGCTCTTTCATCATAGATAATCTGTTCTGCCTGATCCGCTGCCCTCTTACTCTCGAGAAAGGCCTCTTTCGCAAGCTGATACCGATCCAGGTTCCGCTGCCGCTGCTCCGCCAGATTTTTCAGTGCCTTAAATCCGTCATTATAGATCTCTGCCATCTCGTTATAGAGCTTCTGCAGCGTTGACTCCCTGTGTTTTTCCGCCTCGAGCTCCTGAGGGACGTTCTTCCATTTGGCAGTTTTTTCCTGCAATTCCGCTATCCTAAGCAGAATCCGATCCTTCTCCTTCGTCTCCTCTGCTTCCCTTGCGGCAGCATTCGCGAATTCACGTTTACTGTCATCGATTTCTTTTTTCAGCTGATCCCGCTCCGCATATTTCAGGTGCTCCGACTCGATCCTGTTCACCTGCGCCTGCAGCTCTTCGATCTCCGCCTTATGACTATGAGCCTCCCGATCAGCAGCCTCTGCTCTCCTGCATTGCAGCTCTGCCTCCGCAAGCTGCTTCTCCGCCTCATTTTTTCGATTCGACGCCGCCTCATATCTGTTATGTGCATCAGCCATCTTCTGATACAGAGGCAGAAGGCTTCTGCTGGCAGACTGCTTCCTTGCGAGCAGCTTTCTTCTATTGTCAATGGCAGGCCGCTGTGCATCCAGTTCCTTCTGCTTTTCCCGGAGCGCATTTCTCCTCATCACGATGGCATTTTGCTGTTCTGCCTCATGCAGAGTTTTCGTGCACGCCGCAAGGTCAAGCTCGCATCGATTCCTTTCCTGCTCCGCCCTGCTCTGTTCCGCTTCGTCAAATGCAAGCACAGCATCGATCGCCTCAGGAAGCTTATCGGGTTCCCAGGTACCTGCCGAAGTGCCGGCATGCATTTTCACAATTTCCAGATCCGCTTCCGCCTCACTGTCCTTTTCCGCCCGCACATCTCCGAAGTACTGTACGACACGATTTCCCGTCTCCTTCCATTCCTCCGCAGCATGATCCATTCTGGTTTTCAGGACATCTGTCAGCCTGTTGTATCCGCCGGTATGGAATACCGTGCGCAGGATCTCTGTTCTTTTCTCTGTTTTTGCATTTAACAGCTCCCAGAATTCACCCTGTGCGATCATTGCGATCTGCTTAAACTGTTTACTGTTCACCCCGAGCAGCGACTCTATTTTCGCGGCGGTCTGCTTAATCCCCTCAAGCGGCGGCTGACCTTCTTCATAAAACATAGCCTTTTCCGCCTGATTGACCATCTTCTGACCTCTCAGACTTCGTCTGCTGTAAGCAGGATGCCGCTCTATATGATACTGTTTGCCCTGATGTGAAAAATAAAAATCCACAAAGGTATCAGCCGTGTCTTCTGCATATTCACTGCGCAGATTTTTTGTATCACGATAGCTTCCGCTGTTTTCTCCGAACAGTGCGTAGCTGATCGCATCAAAAATTGTCGTCTTTCCTGCGCCGGTATCTCCGGATATCAGAAACAGCCCCTTTTGTTCAAAAGGTCCGAAGGGTATTTCGACCCGCTCCGCATAGGGTCCGAATGCGCTAATGATCAGTTTTTCCGGTTTCATTCCGTCACACCTGCCTCTCTCGCAGCATCCAGCATGACTGCTGTCATTTCTTCTGTCATTTCTTCTCCGTAAATGACACGGTAGAAATCTCCGAAGAGCTCCGCAAACGGCTTCTCTTCGGCCATCTCTGTAAATTCCGCCTGCTCCAGAGCCTTTGTGTGCGAGTTTTCGTAATCAATTTTCACCGTGTTCGGATAATGCAGCTGAAAAAGTCCCATGATGTCGGGAATGACATCCTCATCTGTCAGTGTGGCGTAGATAAAATCATTGCTGTCACTGATATTTTCCTGTGCAAGAAGCTTTGCGGCAGGTCCCTTAATATGTCTGAGATCTCTTTCGGGCTTTAAGGGGATCAGTTCTATTTCCGTATGTCCCTTTTCTCCGATCGTAACGCAGGGAACAGATTTCTCCGAATTGACTTCACTTAAGGAATACTTCATAAGCGAGCCGGAATAGCGCACCTCCTCGCGCATGATCTTCTGCGGTGAATGAATATGACCGAGCGCGGCGTAATCAAATGCATCAAACAGCTCCGCCCCGATATTTTCCACGGTTCCCACATCCTGAATGATCTGACGAACCACCGGACTCTCCGATCCCCCTAACACCGGTGCTTTTCCTCCGCCCGCTACAAATTGATGGGCAGTGATTACATTTCTTGCCGCAGGATCAATATCCGCATGTTCAAGGATCACACGAACCGCATCGCTGTAGTCCTTGATCTCCTCATCCGGAAAATAATGACGCACCTGCGAATATTTCACAAAGGGCATTAAGTAGATATTGATTTCTCCGAATTCATCTTCACAGACAAGATGTTTCAGCTCCCCTTCATACTTTGCGGAAAGGTAGATGCCGCTGTCCTCCAGAAAACTGCTGCCAAAGTTCAGCCGCTCATCGGAGTCATGATTTCCGCTGATGAGATAAACTTTGATCTGATTCTTTACGAGCTCTTTCAGAAACCAGTCCAGAAGACGCACTGCGCTCTCAGGCGGAATTGCACGGTCATAGATATCTCCCGCGATCAGGATCCTGTCGATCTTCCGATCCTTCGCGATCCGGATCACCTGTTCCAGAAGATATTTCTGATCATAGATCAGGTCGAATTCCCCCAATGTTTTCCCGAGATGCAAATCTCCCAAATGAAGAAACTGCATATTTTCTCCTCCTGTCAGCCCCGATTCTGCTGTCTCATTTTCAGTAAGTCCGCCAAAATACCTGCTGTCAGATAGATGACGGCCGCTGCCGCAAGCCTCAGTGCACCTGCGTTCGAATAGATCCCGCCCAGATAAAAATCCGTCGGCAGCAGCAGGCTGATCACTTTAATGCCCGGCACCAGGGATTGCAAATTCACAAATACCGGGGATAGAATCAGACTCAGCAGCACGATCACAGGCATCAGCGCACAGATCAGATTCGTATTCGGGATCAGCACACGTATCAGATTGGAATAACCGCAGACAAGAATACAGTACGCAGCCATAAGCAGAAATTCTCTTCCCCCTCCCGTACTGAGTCCCGTGAAAAACAGCGCTCCGAAGCTGACTGCCGCTACCGCGAGCATGCTCATAAAAATGAAATAAACAGAAAACAGCGGTCTGCTCTTCCTGTGGATCCACTGCCAGCATCCTTTTCTGTCGTCCTCACTCAAAAGAAATACGCCTCCCAGTGCGGCAACAAGTATGAGGACACTGAGAAGCCCGCGAACCGGCATCATATAGTAGTTTTCCGCCGTCCCGTTCAGCAGCGTGTTTTCCTCGCCGTTTGTATACTGAAATTCAAACATTGCCGAAGGAATCCGGTAAGCTGCATAAAAATCCCGAAGCGTTGTTTTCATTTCCTGCGAAGAAATATCGACAGCCCCCTCGCGCTCAATGAACTGTTCTGTCATTTGAAACACCTGTGCGGAAAACAGTTCTCCGCACAGAACCTCCTCAATGACCCGGGTTGAAACAGACGCATTTTTTATGAGTACGGTCACAAGTCCGCTCCTGTTTCCCAGTTCGATCTTTTCCCCGAAATCCTCCGGGATCAAAAAGCCGCACTGAGCTTTATCTGTCTCCACCTCGGAATAGAGCTGCTCTTCGGAATCCACCTCGTAATACCGGATCACGTCGTCTGACTTCTCCAGCATCGAATCCGCTAGTTCTCCCGACTCGCTCCGATCCTCACAATAGACCGCGACACGGATCAGACCCTCGGACTGATTTGAAAATGAAAAGAGAAGCACGAGAATCAGCGGTATCAACAAGATGGTGATCTGAAACATCGGTTTGATCAAGATCCGCTTCTGTAAAAGAAGCGTCCATGTCACGATCCTCTTCATATACGCTTCCTCCTCCAGAATAATAAAGTAACGGCTGCAAGTATCGCAGTCATGAGTGCCGGACCCGCAAATGCGCCCGGAGCCAGGCTGCCCGAGGCACAGCTCTCATAAAATTCAAGCAAAATTCTTGTCGGCAGAATGCAGGAAGCACGCTGCATCCAGAATGGAAAATAAGAGAGCGGATAAAAAAATCCGGATAAAAACGCACAGATGACAGTGGAAAAGAATAAGAACAGCATTCCTCCGATTCCGTCACCGGAAAGTTCAAATACCAGGATCGCGAGGGCGGCTGTCGGAATCAGACCGGGGATCCCTCTGAAGATCACCTCCGCTGCCGGAATATCCATCCCCGCAGCTCTCACCGCTGCGATCCCGAGCCCGCCAAGGACCAGATAATTGCAAAGAAACATGGCAAAAAGAGCCAGCAGCTTTGCAAGGTACTGTGACGGCAGACTCAGCAGAGTACGCCGCAGCAGCATTCTCATGGTGCTTCCGTCTTTTCCCAGCACCGCTCCGCTGATCATTCCCCAGAATAAGAGGATCAATACAACTGCCGCGCAGAAATAGTATACTGATGCACTTAACCCGTCTGTCGCATTTACCGTCTCCGTCTTAATCGCATTTGTTCTGCCCACGATCCGAAGCAGAAGCGTCTCACTGAGCTCATCAGGGGCACTCCCGTATTCCAATCCCGAAGCCGTGTAGAGATCCTGCATCGCATACACAGCGGAACGGGATTCCAGCAGATACTGCGCAACGACATCCGTCAGCTCTCTCACCAGAACGCTGGCGATTCCCGACTGGGAGGAACCGAAACGGATAATGATCGGCTCCTCGGTTCCGTAATAGACATTGCGCACATAATTATCCTGAAAGATCACAAGGGCTCCCAGAGTTCCCGCTTCGAGCATCTCCTGTCCCTCTTCCTCACCGACATCCTGAAAAGTGAGCAGGTTCTTGAGATCCTCTGTCTGCGCTGCCAGCTGAAATCCCATACTCAGAAAGGGCAGATTTCCTTCGTCGGAAACGATCCCCACCGCCATAGGTTCAGCCGTCGTCTCCTCCGAATCGCTGTTCCGGTACAAAATTCCGGCAGCCAGGGCAGCCACCAGGGACACGAGTAAAATCCCCGGAATCAGTCTGCGCATTCGCTTCCATTCCATATTAAAGTAGTAAAAAAAAGCTCTCATGATACTCCTGTATTCATTGAAACTTCTGCAAAGCAGTCTTCTTAAGGCAGTCCGCAAAGATCATCCTTCTCTAATCTGCTTTTTCAAACCAGTCTGCTTAGGGCAGCCTGCTCAGATCAGTATTTTCAAACAAGCATTCCGGCAAGACGATGAATGTTTCCGCCGTAGTTGTGCTCAGTCAAAATACCGTCTTTCATAATATACAGTCTGTCACAAAGATTGATCTCCTGCTCCTCATGGGTGGCAAGAAGTACAATACCTCCCTGCTCCTTAAAGCTGCGAATATAGGTATGTATGCGTTCCTTTCCGATTAGATCCAGTGCCGCACTGGGTTCGTCCATGATAATCACGCTGGGATCATTTGCAATCGCGCAGCCAATGCTGAGACGTTTTTTCATTCCTCCGGACATCTTTTTAACAGGCACATTTAAGAAATCTCCGATTCCAAGCATCGCAAGCATACCCGTTTGCAGCTCTTTCTTATAATTAAGGCTGCTCCTGCAATACCATAATCTCAGATGATCCTTTGCTGTCAGTTCCTCCATAAGAGGCGTTCCCTGGGGAATGTAGCTGATCGCTTCCTCTCCCCGTCCTTTTCGACCCAGGATCTCCTCACCGTCAATTCGGAAGCTTCCGCCGTCAGACGCCTGCACGCCGGCAAGAATAGAGAGCAAGGTGGATTTTCCGCATCCGTTGGCTCCCAGAATGCCGATGCACTCTCCGCCTGCTCCGTGGAAAGAGATATCTCTCAGAACCTGCTTGCTTCCGTAGGATTTTTTTATATGATCTGCAGTAAGTCTCATCTTTTCCTCCTTATACGCATTGTCTTTATTTTAATAGAAAGCATCTGAAATATCCACCCGCTTGCATTTCGGACACACAGCCCCGAATGTTCTTTCCTCTCTTCGGCTTTGATCTTTTGCCCTGCTTCCTTGCCTTTCGATCCGTTTATCTTTTCGTTATACACTTGTTACCTGTTTGTTATATTTCATACAAAATTGATATATCTGAAGATTAAATCATCATAGCATTTACTTCAAATAATTGATATAATAAAATTGATAAAACCTCTCCAATTATTGGAGAATGCTTACTATCGAAAGGAGGATATTTATGTTTTGTCAAAATTGCGGACATGAATTAATAAACAACGAGAAATTCTGCCCCGTGTGCGGCACTGCTGCAAATCGCAGCATACCTGTTCCACAGGAGCTGGAACCTGAAAACACTGATGTGATCCAAACACCGGAGAACAATCTGCCGGATGAGGGAAGCACGAACGCCGGAAATATTCTGAATGACGAAATTCCGGGCGGTGAAGTTTCTGCCGAAGAAATCGTAAATGAGAACATCCCGGCAGCTGAGGTTCCTGTCGAAGAAATTCCGGGCGGAAGCGTCCCCGGCAGCAAAGACCCCAACCGCTATGTTTCCGGCGGTGCTCCTCAGGGAGAAATGAAATTAGAGTCTAAAAAATCAATTTCCAAAAAGCCGCTGATTATCGGTGGATCGGTCATCGCTGCTGCCGCAGTAGCCGGTGGTATTTATCTGGGAACTTCCAAGTCTCCTAAGGTTCCCGATACACCGGAGGATTATTTCCGTGAAATTGTGGAACAGAATTCCGAAGAAAATCTGGACTCTGTACTTTCAAATTACAGCGAGTCTGTGGAACAGCTGCAGTCAGACAGCGTAAACGGAACTTCTACCATTCGTGTTGAGGTCGGTGATGCACTTTCTCCTTTCCTCGGTGCTGTATATCCGGCACTGTCTGATCTGAAGAGCGCAGAAATCGGTATGGATGTAACTCTGACCGAGGAATCTTTGGAAGAAATGCTGATCCGGGCTAATATCAACGATGCGCAGATTCTTACCATGAAGGCTGCCATTGATCCCGCAAATAAGCTTTATTATCTGCAGATTCCGGAGCTTTCTGATTCTTATCTGGATCTCTCATCGGTATTCGATGAGATGGATTCCGAAACAGGCATGACCTACAGTGAGATGTCACAGTTGATGCAGTCCGCTCTGCCGGATGCGGAAACACTGAATTCCATTGTTTCCACCTACCAGGGCATCATTCTTGATCACATCGGCGAAGTAACCAAGGATTCAGCTGAGCTGTCTGCAGAAGGTGTCACCCAGACTTATACAACACTGAATACAAGTCTCGATTCACAGTATCTGTATGACACTGCCGTAGATGTCCTGACACAGCTTGAGAAAGATGAGAATATTAAGGGAATCATTGAAAATATCGATGATACTTCCTACGCTTCTTTCCAGTCAGAGATCAGTAATGCACTTACTAGCCTGCAGAACAACAGTGAATCCATTACTTCTGTAGATTTCACCGGAAACATTACTCTCTATGTAGATCAGTATGACATCGCAGGTGTTTTGATCGATGCGGACATGAACGGCGAGAGCTTCCGCCTGAATTATGCAAACCCGCAGAAGGATTCCGACTTCGGCTTCCTCTGCAGTCTGGAATACGAAGGCTCCGAATTAATCAGTCTGCACGGTTCCGGCAAAACTCAGAAGGATCTTCTGAATGCCACCTATCATCTGTCTATGGATGCAAGTCTCATCAACGCAGATTTTGACACTACCGATTTTGTGACACTTGAAGTGAAGGATTTTGATCTCTCTTCCATGAAGGACGGAAAACTGAATGGCAGCTTCACGCTTAGCACCGATAAGATTTCTTATCTTTCCGGATACCAGCTGGTTACAGAGATGAGTGCTTCCGGAAAAGAAGAAAAGATCTCCACGAGTGTCATGTCCGGTGACAGTACCTGGGCAACGATTTCCATCACCGGAAATGAAGGAACTGAGCTCGACAACATTCTTCCTTCCGCCACTGACAAGATCATCAGTCTCGATGACGATGCTGCAATCAGTGAATATTTTGAGTCCATTGACCTGAATACTTTCCTTACAGATGCAACACAGAAAGCAGGTCTTAATATCTCTGCCGATGAAATCACTGCTCTGATCAGCAGTCTTACCGGCAGTACCGTAGGAACAACAACTACTACCACACAGGATCCTACTACGGGAGAATCCTCCGGCACGAATGAAGAAGCTTTAGCTGAAGCAAAAGAGTATCTTGCATTCACTTCCTTCTCATATGACGGTCTTGTGGATATGTTGGAATACTTAGGTTACTCTACAGAAGCAGCAACCTATGCCGCAGACAACTGCGGTGCAGACTGGAATGAGCAGGCTCTCTTATCTGCAAATTCTTTTCTGAGCTATTCCGGATATTCTTATTCAGGATTAATCGAGATGCTGGAATATGATGGATTCACCACGGAACAAGCAACTTATGCTGCTGATAACTGCGGTGCAGACTGGAATGAACAGGCAACGATCTCTGCTAAGGATTATCTGGAAATCTCAACTTTCACAAGAGAGGAACTGATCAGTCAGTTGGAGTTCGAAGGTTTTACAACTGAACAGGCAGAATACGGTGTAAGTGAAGCAGGACTTTAATCATAGAGCTTCTGCATCCGGTCTTTGAAAAAAGCCTTTATTACCAAAATAGTCTTAAAACCAAATAGCCTTAAATCCCAATAGCCTTTATTAAAGGTGAAGGGCTATGAATGATTAGTCTCTTAAACAGGCGAAGGATCAATTCGAACCGTTGAATTGATCCTTCGCCTTATTTTATGCTACAAGAGGGCATCATTCCCTCAGCAGAAATATTAAGAAGGTACTATCCTCTCAGCCGGTATTTCAGAGGATTTCATCTTCTAAGCTTGTATTTCAAAAGATTTCAGCCTCTTACCTGAAAACGTTGTATCAAATATCCGTGAATCGTACAGGGAAATTTCCTAAATGCTAGATTTCACCGTATCGAACGGACGTGAACCGTACGGGGAAATCTTAGAACAGACAACTTCCCAGTACTGCTTGAATGTGAATCGTACGGGGGAATCACTGAATGAGAGGTTTCACAGTACCGCTTTGGCGATGAGTGTGGGGGGAAATTACTAAGTGGAAGGTTTCACCGTATCGACTGGACGTGAATCATGCTGGGAATTGACTGAATTCAAAGCTTCCCAGTACTGCTTGGACGTGAATCGTACGGGGAAATCTCCTAAATGCTAGATTTCACCGTATCGAACGGACGTGAACCGTACGGGGAAATCTTAGAACAGACAACTTCCCAGTAGATGCCGGCGCACGGCTCGCTGCTAACACAAAAAAA
>JAUNAN010000064.1:0-3952 GCA_030527595.1 Lachnospiraceae bacterium
ATGATATGATTCACGTTCAAAGCTGACGAACATTTTTATTGCCGCGCACTCACCGCTTCTGATTTTGAAGCGGGAGTCTTCTCAACCGGTAGAACGCACCTATTGTAAACTTTTATTGAGAAAAGTGAAGGGCGTTTTTCTCAATCCCCTTCCCGAAAAATTGTGCATAGACGCCAATCAATTTAATGAAAAACTGCCTTTCTTGGCGTGTATTTGTTTCAATTAATTTAGTATTTCTGAATCTTCTATGTGTATTTTGCATTTTTCCGACAATTATCAATTATGAAATCAGTCGGATATACCTATACCTATATTTATCTTATCAGTCTTGCCTGCATCTGTCTATGGAGCTAATGAACAAATTACCACCCTATTGTTTGGCATTCCGGATAGTTTTCTCAAGCCCTAACAGCACATTGCGGAAGAAAGGGGTTCGCGTTATGATACTTACAAAACCATTCTTAAAACAAAGACAGGAAATAAAAGACGCTTATGAACAGAGAAAAGAAGATTATTCAAACCAGTATGATCGGCATTTTCGCAAATGTCCTTCTGGCTGCCTTCAAGGCAGCAGTCGGCATCCTCTCCGGCTCGATCGCGATCACCATGGATGCCGTCAACAATATCAGTGACGCCCTCTCCTCCCTGATTACGATCATCGGGACGAAGCTTGCGGGCAGAGCACCTGACAAGAAACACCCCCTCGGCTACGGCCGCATTGAGTACTTAAGTGCGACGATCATCTCCGCCATTGTGCTCTATGCAGGAATCACTGCATTTCTCGAATCCGTAAAGGCGATTTTTGCCCCCTCCGACCCCAGTTACTCCGCAGTCACACTGATCATTGTGGCAGCAGCGATCATCGTAAAGCTGCTTCTCGGCAGCTACGTGAAGCGCGTGGGAAATGAAGTAAACTCTGATTCCCTCATCGCTTCCGGACAGGATGCACTGAATGATTCCGTCATTTCCGTCTCTACCCTGGCGGCGGCATTCATCTATCTGCTCAGCGGTATTCGCCTTGAGGCCTGGCTCGGTGCCGTCATCGGTGTTGTCATTGTCAAATCCGGCATCGAAATGATGCGCGATACGATCAGCGAAATTCTCGGAGAGCGCGTGGATTCAGATCTGGCGAAGCGCATCAAGAAGACTGCCGTCTCTGTCCCCGGTGTCCAGGGTGCCTACGATCTGACCCTTCATAATTACGGTCCGGACCGCTTCCTCGGCTCCATGCACATCTCTGTCCCGGAGACCATGACTGCCGGAGAGATCGACCGCCTGCAGCGCGAGGTAACGGATAAGGTCTTCTGTGAAGAGCATGTCATACTGACCGGCATCTCCATCTACTCGATCAACACCATGAACCCGGAAGTCATGGAGATCGAGAAGCAGATCGCCGGAAAGATGGCGGAATATCCGCATATTCTGCAGATGCACGGCTTCTATCTGAATGCTGAAAAGAAGACCGTCCAGTTCGATATCGTCATCAGCTACGATGCAAACAGAAAAGAGCTCAAGAAAAACTTCCTGAAGGATGTAGAGGAAATTCTTCCCGGCTATCAGATCAACATCAATCTGGATTTCGATATCGCAGATTAAGGCTTGACCGGTCCTGCCGATGCAGAGGATCAATACTTCACTGATTCATATGCTGTCCGGAATCGATGCTTCACTGATCCTGCAGGTATCGCGCGACCTCCCGGTTTGCGGAAAATACGATTTTTTCTTCATCAATGCCGGCAAGCCTGCCGTCACGCACACGCACTGATCCGTTCACGACAGTCACGTCCACCGGTGCCTTCAGACCGACGGTCGCAAGAACCGACTTGGGATCATAGAGTGCGCCGACCAGCTCGAGGCGGTCTCTTCTGATCAGGAAGAAGTCCGCGCATTTTCCGGTTTCGATGGATCCGATCTCCTGCTCCCTTCCGAGCAGACGGGCGCCGCCCATGGTTGCAAGCTTCAGCAGCTCATACCCGGTAGGTGCCTTTTCACTGGACTGCAGCCTGTGCAGGAGATAGCTGACTCTCAGCTCTTCAAGCAGATTCGATCCGTCATTGGAGGCGGAGCCGTCCACACCGAGACCGACCGGTATGTGCAGTGTCTGCATTTCCGGGATACGGGCAATGCCGGAGGAGAGTTTCATGTTCGATACCGGGCAGTGACAGATCCCTGTCCCGGTATCCGCAAGCAGCTGCAGCTCCTCATCGTTAAAATGAATGCCGTGGGCATACCAGACATCTTCTCCCACCCATCCGAGACTTTCCATATAGGCAAGCGGACGCATGCCGTATTTCTCCAGGGTATAATTCTCTTCATCCTTCGTCTCACAGAGATGTGTGTGGAGACGGACGTGCTTTTGACGTGCCAGCACCGCACTTTCTCTCAGAAGATCCCCTGATACGGAGAACGGGGAACAGGGTGCCAGCGCAATGCGGCTCATAGAGGTAAAGGACCGATCCTCAAAGCGGTCGATCAGCGCCTCGCTGTCCTTCATGATTGCATCCACACTCTGCACCACCGAATCGGGCGGGAGCCCGCCGTCTTTCTTAGAGAGATCCATACTTCCTCTCGAGAAGTGCATGCGCACGCCGAGCTCTGCTGCCGCTCTTGCCTGAGCGCCCAGCAGATCACCGCTGTTTTCGGGGAAGACATAATGATGATCAAACACCGTGGTGCAGCCGTTCTTCAGGAGCTCACCCATTCCCGTCAGAGAGGACAGGTAGATCGTGTCCTCATTCAGCCCCTTCCAAATTTCATAGAGGGTCTTCAGCCAGTCGAAAAGCTCCATGTTCTGCACCTGCGGCAGATTTCTTGAGAACACCTGATAAAGATGATGATGGCAGTTCACAAGTCCCGGATAGCAGATCATTCCGGAGCAGTCAAAGACCTCGGTCTCTTCTTTTTCCCCGTCCGGAGACGCGTTCTCTGTTCCTGACGGGATGATCTCTCTGATCCGTCCTCCCTCACACAGAATATCGACATCATTCAGCACCCGGTCCGCTCCGTCGCAGGTGACTGCCGTATGGACATGCTTCAATAATAATCTGCTCATAATCTCATCCCTTTATTTGCGTAAACCTTTTCCGTAATCACGCATATCGTCTCTGATCCTTCACGCAGCCGGCCTCATCGGCTCCGATTCCTTTTTTCCCGTAATCAGGTTCATACTTCAGTCCGTAGGCTTTGATCAGCAGCTCCGCTGCGCGGATCTCCTTCTCCTGATAGACTCTGGCCGGATCATGGGCATCCGCACCGATGACGACACGATTGCCGACCTTTCCGGCGATCTGCCAGAAGGATTCCTTCGGATAGTTGCGCTTTCCCGCGATCCCCAGCAGGTTCACCTCGATCGGAATATCAAGTTCCTTTATTTCCTCGCACATTTTCCGCATCTCGCTGCGGTAAAGCTTCTCATCCCCTGTAAAATAGATCAGATCCGGATGTGCAAAATAAAAGAACTTCCCTGTCTTCAGTCCCTCGATCGACTGACGGCAGTACTGCTTCAGGATCTCCGGATCCTTTGTCTCGGCACCGCAGTAGTGCATGCCGATCTCATTTCCGACAAAGTGCTGACCCAGCAGCATATATTCGATCGGATACGGCTCAAGAAAATCCAGCAACCGGTCAAAGTATGCCGGATAATATTCCACCTCAAGACCGAGCCGGATCTCGATATCGCGGGCATATTCCCGCTTCAGATCAAGCACTGTATCCACGTAGCTGTCGATCTCGTTCGGCCGCATACGGAAATTCGAGTAATATCCCTTCGGAAAAATGTAGGGTGTGTGATCCGAAAATCCGAGGATCTTAAGTCCCGACTCGATCGCCCGTTCCACGTATTCCCTCTCTTTTCCGTAAGCATGATTGCACCTGGTCGTATGTGTATGAAAATTTGTATCCATTTCTGTTTCCTCCGGTGCCTATCATAACAGAAACGGCCCGAAAATACAGC
>JAUNAN010000064.1:4052-11064 GCA_030527595.1 Lachnospiraceae bacterium
TTTTAATCCGCTTCCACGGAAATGAAAGAAAAGCTCGGTACATCGAAGAGTCCCGTATCCGTAAGCTTGATCTCCGGAATTACCGGAAGGGACATAAAGCAGAGCGTCATAACCGGCTCCACATCACCGCCGATTCCGAGTTCGGTCCGGGCACTTTCATGAATCGCTGTCAGTCTCTCGCTGACCCACTCACCGGACCGGTCACTCATCAGGCCTGCGATCGGCATGGGCATGCTCTCGATCCGCTGACCGTTCTTTACAAGAACAATTCCGCCGTTCTGCTCCTTCAGCAGATTGACTGCCGTCTCCATTTCCTCGTCGCTTGTCCCCACAACAATAATATTGTGGGAATCATGTGCCACCGTGAGAGCAACCGCTCCCTCTTTCAGCCCGTAGCCCTTCAAAAAGCCGCAGGCCACATTGCCGGTCATATGATGGCGCTCCACCACCGCGACCTTTACGATATCCTGCTTCGGATCAAAGACAAATTCTCCGTCTCTCAGCTCGATATCAGCTGTTTCCTTCTTTGTCACGACGCCGCCCGGCATGATCGTGATGACATGAACGTGGCTGCTCTTCAGGTGCATCCGGAACTTCTCCTTGGAGAAATCCTTCAGATGCACACTGTTTTTCACCGCAGCAATATCCTGCTTATGAATCTCCGGCAGATAAGTGCCCTCCTCCGCAGTCAGCTCGCCATGCATAAACACTCTGTTTACATGGAAATCCTTAAGATCGTCAAGAAGCACGATATTTGCGAGATATCCCGGTGCGATCGCACCTCTGTCATAGAGGCGGAAGCACTCTGCGGCATTTAAGGTTGCCATGCGGATCGCGGTGACCGGATCGATGCCGGATTCCACGCACATCTGCAGATGCCGGTCAATATGCCCCTCCGTTAATATCGTCTTCGGCTGACGGTCATCGGAGCAGAGCAGACAGCGTCTGGAATTTTCAGAGGTCACGCCCCCGACCAGATTCAGCAGGTCATGGCAGGCAGATCCCTGACGCAGAAGCACATACATCCCCAGTCTCAGCCGCTCCTGCATAGCCGGAATATCCGCACACTCATGATCTCCCTGAATTCTTGCAGCCGCATAGGCAGTCAGGTCATAGCCGGTGAGTCCCGGAGAATGACCGTCTATGAGCTTTCCCTCTGCCTTCGCAGTCAGCAGCTTTTCCAGTACATCGTCATCCGTATGGATCACGCCGGGATAATTCATAAATTCACCGAGACCCAGGATATTTTCTTCCTTCATGGGTTTTTTCATTTTCTCTGCATCGATCACAGCTCCGGCATGCTCAAAGGGCGCGGAGGGCACACAGGACGGAAGCATAAACTTGATATCCATCTTTGTATTTTCCGCTGCCTTCATCATATAGGTGAGACCTGTGATGCCGCAGACGTTCACGATCTCATGGGGATCGGCAATGATCGTGGTGCCGCCGTGCGGAAGAAGCAGGCGCCCAAGCTCCTCGGGGCTCACGTAGGAGGACTCGATATGGATATGACTGTCAATAAATCCCGGCGCCGCATAGCGTCCGCCCGCATCGATCTCGACCTTTCCGTGATAGCTTCCTACCCCGGCAATCTCCTCTCCGCTGACCGCAATATCCCCCTCAATAATTTCTCCGGTGAAGACATTCACCACTTTGCAGTTCCTGATGACAAGATCTGCCTCGATATCCCCGTGAGCAGTCTGAATGAGCTTTTTCAGCGTTGCCTTATCCATGTGCGTTTCCTCCTTTATCCAGGACTAAGCTTTCATATCCCCCGCTTATAGAGGTGGAGGTTTTTCACTGTTTGATAGTATGTATCACCATAAATATGTTTGCGGACAATTTTATTATTCTTCAGTATAATTCTGAAAATACAGTTCGTCAATCGTGTT
Source organism: Lachnospiraceae bacterium (assembly GCA_030527595.1). Taxonomy (GTDB): domain Bacteria; phylum Bacillota; class Clostridia; order Lachnospirales; family Lachnospiraceae; genus Chordicoccus. Next base: position 5,945 of record JAUNAN010000064.1, read on the forward strand.
TTTGCGCACCTTGTAATCACCTTTTTTGTTCATTTTCCCACCCGGATACTGCATGCCGGCGGATCGTTCCGTCCGCATCCGGTATAGGGCTCACTTTTGTTAGCCCCATCTAACTTTTGATTGCATCTTTCCCTCTTTTATGTTTTACTTATATTATAATAATTAGATGCGCTTAATTGAGGTGATATCATGTCAGACTCTTTCATTATCGAACATTGCTCTCCGACACTTGCCGGAATCAAAACCGCAAATCTCTTTTCCTATGTATTTCCCGAGGATGCAAATCCGATCGAGGAGCTTCGCGAATTGAACCGGATCCTTCTGCCGAAGGGTCTCCGCGCAATTCCCATCTGCTTCGATCAGGCAAGAGTGCTTATCTATGTCTACCGGGTTCAGGCACTCGAAAGAGATCTGGACCGGGCTGAGGTTCGTAAGGTATTGGAATCCATGGGCTACAGCTGTGACGACTGCGGAAAATCCATCGCTCAGCTTGCAGCCAGATTAAAAAAGGGAAACGGCTTTCCTCATGAGATCGGCTTTTTCCTCGGCTATCCGCCGGAAGACGTGATCGGATTTATGAATCACCCGCATGACGGGTATAAATGCTCCGGCATCTGGAAGGTGTACGGAGATGAAAAAGAAGCCCGCCGGCTCTTCACTCTTTATCAGCACTGTACTGCTGTCTACAAGGATCAGATCCGTAAGGGCAGCACACTGAGCCGTCTGACTGTTGCATCACGATCCTGACATTTTCATATGCTGATTGCATGTCTCCTTTTACAGCCTGTGAAACAACTCTCTGTTTCACAGGCTCCCTTTCTGTCTTTTATAAATAAAAAAAGCCCGCGGAAGAGGTCTTAAGACCTGTCCCACGGACTTGAAAAGTATTTTCACGTCTTCGTTTTACTTTTTTCTTCTTAAGCTTTTTTCATTTTTATCGTATGCGTCTGCTTAAGCGTATTTTTCCTTCTTTGCGCCTGCCTTCTTTGCCGGACGGAACAGCGCATAGAGGATAAACAGGATCAGTGCAATCGCTACGATCTGTCCGAGACCGAATACACCCTCTGTGATCAGCATACCGATATTGTATGCAATCAGAGAAACGCTGTAGCCGATACCCATCTGGATGCCGAAAGTGATCCAGCCCCATTTTGAGGAGCCCTGCTCACGGAATGCTGTTGCGATCGCAACAAGGCACGGAGCATTGAAGATATTAAAGAGCATGAAGCTCATTGCTGCAACGGAGCTTCCTCCGAACATTGCCTGCAGAGCCGGGATCACGTCTGCCTCTTCCTCAGTGACGGCACCTGCCAGCATAGCCAGGGTAGCCGGTGCTGACTCCTTCGCGAGCTCTGCCACGACAGATGCGACGGCACCCTGCCAATATCCCCATCCGAGAGGACGGAAGACAAATGCAATAACCTCACCGATCGACTTCAGGATAGAGACCTCAACATCGCCTGTAAATCCTGTGAAGCTGAAGTTCATCAGGAACCACAGAACAACGCAGATCGTGAAAATAATCGTTCCAGCCTTGATCGCGTATGCCTTTACTCTCTCCCATACGTGGATCGCAACGCCCTTAACGGTAGGCATATGATATGCCGGAAGCTCCATGACAAACGGAGCCGGATCGCCGGCAAAGTAGCCGACCTTCTTGAGAGAGATACCTGCCACAATAATAATTACCAGACCGACAAAATACATCAGAGTCGGAACCAGAGAATTTCCTGCAAAGAAGGTTGCGCAGATGATAGCCACAATATCCATCTTTGCTGCGCAGGGAAGATAAGTTGCCAGAATGATCGTCATTCTGCGGTCCTTCTCATTCTCGATCGTTCTTGTTCCCATAATACCCGGAACGCCGCAGCCGGTTCCGATCAGGATCGGAATAAAGGACTTGCCGGAGAGACCGAAACGTCTGAAGATACGGTCCATGATAAATGCGATACGAGCCATGTAGCCCGAATCCTCTAAAATAGAGAGGCCGATAAACAGTACCAGAATCAGCGGAATGAATCCGAGAACTGTACCCACGCCGGCAATAATACCGTCTACGATCAGACTGATCAGCCAGGGAGCTGCGCCTGCAGATTCAAGAGCACCGGTTACCGCATCCGGAATCAGTGCGCCGAAAAGCACATCATTGATCCATTCTGTACCCAGAGTACCGATCGACCATGCATGGCTGCCGACGGCAAGATCATAGATCAGCCACATCAGAGCAAAGAAAATCGGAAGTGCAAGAATTCTGTTTGTGACGATCTTATCGATCTTATCGGAGGTAGACAGCTTTTCTCTCTTTTCATTCCGGTGGAAAGCCTTGCCTGCCAGTGTCTGAATGTAATCATAACGTGCTGCTGTGATAATAGACTCGGAATCATCATCCAGTTCCTTCTCACAGTCCGCAATGTGCTGATTCAGATGCTCCATTAAGGAAGGATCCAGATTCAGCTTTTCAAGGATCTTCTCGTCGCGCTCGAACACCTTGATGGCATACCAGCGAACATTCTCCTTGTCTACCTTTCCTTCAATAGACTCCTCGATATGTGCGAGCGCGTGCTCGACAGCTCCTGTATATACGTGCGGCGTATATACATCTCTGCCCTTCTGGTTCTTCGCGGCATCAAGCGCCTTCTCTGCAGCTTCCTTTGCACCGTCTCCGTGAAGTGCGCTCATTTCTACGATCTGGCATCCGAGCGCCTTGCCCAGTGCCTGCAGATCGATCTTATCACCGTTCTTGCGAACCAGATCCATCATGTTGACAGCGATGACTGTCGGAATGCCGATTTCAAGAAGCTGTGTTGTCAGATAAAGGTTTCTCTCGATGTTCGTGCCGTCAATGATATTCAGAATTGCATCCGGCTTCTCATCTACAAGATAATTTCTGGAAACTACCTCTTCCATAGAATACGGAGACAGGGAATAAATACCCGGAAGGTCCTGAATGATAACATCCTTGTGTCCCTTCAGTTTTCCCTCTTTTTTCTCTACCGTTACGCCCGGCCAGTTTCCGACATACTGTGTACTTCCGGTCAGCGCATTGAACAGGGTTGTTTTACCGCAGTTCGGATTGCCGGCAAGTGCGATCTTCAATGCCATTTTTGTTTTTCCTCCTCATTTTCCCCCTTGGGAAACATGATTATTTCCTTCGGCGGATTCATTTACTCTTTTGCGGATTTTATACATTGCAGATAAATTCATTGCATTGCAATCAGGTTCACACCATTGCAGATGGATTTGCTCCATTGCAAGACAATTCACAATATTGCAGCTTAATTCATATGCTTGCAATCTCATTTGCGTCAACTAACCCGCATAGAAAAGAAAAAGCAGTTTTCACTGCTGAATCTTTACTGTTCCATTTCCAGAATATCAGCGTCTGCCTTTCTCAAAGAAAGCTCGTAGCCTCTGACCGTGATCTCAACCGGATCGCCGAGCGGTGCTACTTTTCTCACATAGATCTCGCATCCCTTTGTGATGCCCATATCCATGATTCTTCTCTTGACCTTGCCTTCTCCGTTGATCTTGACGACTTTTGCAGTCTGTCCGACCGGAATGTCTCTCAGTGTCATCCTTTCACTCCCTTACTATAAAAATTTGCCCCAAATCGGGACTTTACTGTGATCAGGCACAAATCAAAGCTTATGCGTAACTTTAATCTTCTGCGCCATCTCACGTGTCATCGCAAGCTTGGTTCCCTTCATATTTACGATCAGATCCCCATTATGCGAAGAAACTACGTTTACCTCTGATCCGGTGACGAACCCCAGATCGGCCAGATGCTGCTTTGCGGCATCATTCCCGCCTACCTGAACGACAACCACCGTCTCGCCCTGCTGTACTAATGTTAACGGAAGCATTGGTTCGACTCCTCTCTTTACAATTATTAGATTTAATCACCAATTAAACGGTTTTTATTTCATCAACAAGAATAGCCTTGTATTTTCTCTTTGTCAATGAAGGCTTTAGAAAAATTTTACATTTGCAGAGCGACACATAAAAGTATTTTACTTCTTTCCGAATATTCCGCCGAACAGACCCTTTTTTTCAAACGGAGCGGTCTCATATCCCTTATAATAGTAACCCGTCGACTCTATCGCATTTTTTAACTGATCCGGATCCACTGCCTCATCTGTCACAAAAGTAGCAATATTCTTTGTGTGTGAGGCTGATACCTTCTTTGCGTCCGGAAACTGCTTGCGAATGACATCTGCGATGTGAGCCTCACACATTCCGCAGGACATTCCCTCAATTTTTAATGTGGTCTGAATCATACCATACCTCTTTCTCTAATATCAGACGTCGTTCTTATGTTTGTTTTATATAACAACAGTATCGTATTCCTATCATATTTCTTTGTCAATAATATATCCTTGCCCGCATGAATGCCGGAACGTTTTTATATTTCGTCTGCAGCCAAACTCTGCTTTTCTATCTATTCATTTATCTTTGTTTTTCTTTATGATTCCCTATCTTTCTTCCTGTATTTCTTTCCGGATTTTATCCTCCTGCATATTGAAATACCCGTTAAATTATGTTAATCTATGTTTGAATTAATCAAAATGTAATAATTCTCAATTCATATGAAGAGAGTTCTGCAGAAAGGAGGACGCGGCAGCGCTGATCAGAAGCATCTGCACATCCAGATAACAGCCGACGAAAGCACTCACCGCAATAGACTATGGATAGAACAACAGCAGTTGTCAGAAAAACGACAGAGGATTATCTCGAGACGATTCTTATGATTCAGGAAACTCAGGGATATGTCCGCTCTATTGACGTTGCAGAGCATCTGGGTGTCTCAAAGCCAAGCGTTACCTACTCCACAAAGCGTCTGAAGGAGAAGGGCTACCTGAAAAACGATCACGCCGGTATGCTCGTTCTCACAGAGAGCGGTATGAAGATCGCATCCGATACCTATAAGAAGCATAAGATGCTGACAGAATTTTTTATGTATATCGGTGTCAGTCCGGAACAGGCACGGGAAGACGCATGCAAAATCGAGCATGATATCAGCGAGGAGACTTTCGCTTCTCTCTGTGCCTATGCAGAAAAAACAGCACACGTAAAGATCTGACTTTCGTTTCTTTTCAAAAAAATTCCCCGACATTTGGATC
>JAUNAN010000065.1:0-2332 GCA_030527595.1 Lachnospiraceae bacterium
CGGAAGCCGTGCTGGAGTTCGCGGAGGAATCTCTGAACCGCATCAGTCTCGGAGTGCAGTCCGCAAATGATGATGAGCTTGAAATTCTGGGACGGATCCATACATTTCGGGAGGCGGAGGAGAGCGTCCGCCTTTTGAGAGAGGCCGGGATCCGGAATCTGAACGTAGATCTCATGTCTGCGATCCCGGGTCAGACAGAGGATTCCTTCCGAAGGAGCCTCGAAGCTGTACTGGCACTGGAGCCGGAGCATATCAGCGTATACAGCCTCATACTCGAGGAGGGGACACCCTTTTACACGGAGTATGCAGAGAATGCGCATCCCTCAGGTCCCGCACTTCCGGATGAAGAGGCGGAGCGGAGGATGTATTATGAGACCCGGAGGATCCTCGGGGAGGCGGGATACGGACGATATGAGATCTCCAATTACGCAAGACCCGGTTATGCCTCCGCACACAATATTCGTTACTGGAAGCGGTCTGACTATCTCGGATTCGGCATCGGTGCATCCTCTCTCTTTGAGGAGACCAGATGGACCAATCAGCCGGATCTTCGCACTTATCTGGAGACGGACCGTGATTTCTCCGCCTGCGTGACGGAACTGGAGAAGCTGGATCTTCGTTCCGCCATGGAGGAATTTATGTTTCTCGGACTCCGTATGACAGAGGGCGTGTCGGAGGATGCGTTCCGGAAGATGTTCGGGAGAGAACTCGGCGGGGTTTACGGAGAGACTCTGCAAAAACATATCGCAGCCGGACTCCTTGTTCACGAAGAAGACCGATTTTTTCTGACGGAGAGGGGAATGGATGTGAGCAACACCGTTATGGCGGATTATTTATTCTAAGCTTTTCAGCCGGGATCCGGCAGAGACGGCTTTCTGCCCGGAGCGGCAGCCTGATAGGCGAAATCCGGCAGACACAGGAAAACAGATATGGATAAACAGAAATTCATCAGAATTCGCGGTGCAAATGCAAACAATCTGAAGCATTTAAATGTAGATATCCCGCGGGGAAAAATGGTGGTTCTTACCGGACTTTCGGGATCCGGAAAGAGTTCACTTGCATTTGATACGATTTACGCAGAGGGGCAGAGACGCTATATGGAGTCTCTGTCTTCTTATGCGCGCCAGTTTTTGGGACAGATGGAGAAGCCGGATGTGGAAAGCATCGAGGGACTTCCTCCGGCGATCTCCATCGATCAGAAAACCACGAACCGGAATCCCAGATCCACGGTCGGAACCGTGACGGAGATCTACGACTATATGCGTCTGCTTTTTGCCAGGGTCGGTATTCCCCACTGCCCGAACTGCGGACGGGAAATACAAAAACAGAGCATTGACCAGATGGTGGATCAGATCATGATGCTTCCCGAGCGGAGCAGGATCCAGCTTCTTGCGCCGGTGGTCAGGGGAAGAAAGGGACGCCACGAGAAGGTACTCGCATCAGCCAAAAAGAGCGGCTATGTGCGTGCTCAGATCGACGGAAATCTCTACGGACTGGAAGAGGAGATCACCCTCGATAAAAATATTAAGCATAACATTGAAATCGTTGTAGACCGTCTGGTGATCAAGCCGGGCATCGAGAAGCGTCTGACAGATTCCATTGAGACCGTGCTGGGATTGACGAACGGTTTGCTCATGGTGGATACCATGGACGGAAATGTGATCACACTGAGCTCTAACTTTGTCTGCCCTGACTGCCAGATCAGTGTGGATGAGATCGAGCCGAGAAGCTTTTCCTTTAATAATCCTTTCGGTGCCTGCCCCGTTTGTACGGGACTCGGCTACAAGATGGAGTTTGACGTCAGACGGATGATTCCCGATCCCTCTCTTTCCATCAACGAGGGGGCGATAGCCGTGCTCGGATGGCAGTCAGCCAATGATCCGAAGAGCTTTACCAATGCGGTGCTCCGGGCAATGACGGAAGAATATCACTTTGATCTGGATACGCCTTTTCAGGACTATCCCAAGAAGATCAGAGATCTTCTGATCCACGGAACGAACGGACATGTGCTCAAGGTGCACTATCAGGGGCAGAGAGGCGTCGGCGATTACGATGTTCCCTTTGAGGGATTGATTGAAAATGTAAACAGACGATATCGTGAGACATATTCCGAGAGCTCTAAGGCGGAGTATGAAAAATATATGGAGATCACGCCCTGCCCTGCCTGCAGGGGGCAGAGGCTGAAGGCATCCTCCCTTGCCGTAACGGTGGGAGACAAAAATATTATCGATATCACAGAGCTCTCCGTAAAGAAATTCCTTACATTTCTGGATGAGCTGAAGCTCAGCGAGACGCAGCTGAGGATCGGCAGCCAGATCCTGAAGGAGATCCG
>JAUNAN010000065.1:2432-11020 GCA_030527595.1 Lachnospiraceae bacterium
GGAGCCTCCGAGCACAATCTGAAGAAGATAGATGTGGATATTCCGCTCGGTGTCTTTACCTGTGTTACCGGTGTGTCCGGATCCGGAAAGAGCTCGCTTGTAAATGAAATTGTCTATAAGCGTCTGGCGCACGATCTGAATCGCGCAATGGCGATCCCGGGTGAGCATAAGGGGATCAAGGGAATCGGTGAGCTGGATAAAGTCATTGCCATAGATCAGTCTCCGATCGGAAGAACACCGAGATCCAATCCCGCTACTTATACAGGCGTGTTTGATATGATCCGCGATCTTTTTGCGGGGACAGTCGATGCCAAGACCCGGGGATATAAAAAGGGAAGATTCTCATTTAACGTCAAGGGCGGCCGCTGTGAGGCATGCCAGGGTGACGGCATCAAAAAGATCGAGATGCATTTTCTTCCGGATGTCTATGTGCCCTGCGAGGTCTGCCACGGAAAGCGCTACAACCGTGAGACGCTGGAAGTCAGATACAAGGATAAAACCATCTATGATGTTCTGAACATGACGGTGGAGGAGGCACTGGACTTCTTTGACAAGGTGCCCCGGATTCGGAATAAGATCCAGACACTCTATGATGTGGGTCTTTCCTACATCAGGCTCGGTCAGCCGTCAACAGAGCTTTCCGGCGGAGAGGCACAGCGCATTAAGCTGGCGGCGGAGCTGTCCAAGCGGTCCACGGGAAAAACCATCTATATTCTCGATGAGCCGACGACCGGTCTTCACTTTGCCGATGTGCATAAGCTGATTAAAATTCTGGAGCGCTTTGCCGATGAGGGAAATACGCTGCTCGTGATCGAACATAATCTGGATGTGATCAAGACTGCGGACTATATCATTGATATGGGGCCGGAAGGCGGCGACAAGGGAGGGAACGTTATCGCAAAGGGAACTCCCGAAGAGGTTGCGCAGGTACCGGAATCCTATACGGGCAGGTATCTCGGACCCTGTCTGCGCTCCTGAGAGAAAAAAGAGAGAGCGCGCGAAGGACGGTTTTACCCTGCGGAAAATGTGAACTGGGTGTTTACGCGGCTGTGGATTTAATACTATACTGAAATGCAGGCAGATACTGCCATGCTATTCTATAGAAGGAGATTAAGGAATGCCTGTTACTGATATCGGGATGGATCTCGGATCCGCGAATATACGGGTCTGGGCGAAGGGCAAGGGAATCATTATCAATGAGCCCTCAGTCATCGCCTATGATAAAGATAATGACCAGATCCTTGCGTACGGAGAGGAAGCGAATCAGATCGTAGCTCGTTCGCAGGGAAATATTGTTGCCGTACGGCCAATGAAGGACGGCGTTATCTCCGATTACCGCGTCACTGAGCGAATGCTGCGCTATTTTCTGCAGCGTGCCATGGGCAGACGCTCTTTTCGCAAGCCTTACCTGAGCATCTGTATTCCAAGCGGTGTTACCGAGGTGCAGAAGCGCGCGGTTGAGGAGGCAGCCTATCAGTCCGGAGCGAGAGAGGTCACCATGGTCAATGAGATCGTGGCGGCAGCGATCGGTGCGGGGATCGATATTACAAAGCCTGTCGGAAATCTGGTAGTGGATATCGGAGCGGGTACCTGTGATATGGCAGTGATCTCTGTCGGTGCCCCTGTCGTATTCTCCTCGGGAAAGGTTGCGGGAAATTATTTTAATGAAATGATCTCCCGCTATATCCGAAAAAATCACGGTCTGTTTGTGGATGAGGACACATCTGAAGAGATCAAGCTCCGGATCGGAAGCGCATACCGCAGATCAAAGCCTGTGGTCATGCAGGTCAGCGGAAGAAATGTGATGACAGGGCTGAAGAAAACGATCTCCGTGAATTCGGAGGAGATCCGTCAGGCTCTTAAGGAGTGTACGACCCAGATTGCGGAGGATGTCCACGGACTTCTGGAGAAAACGCCTCCGGAGCTTGCGGCGGATGTTGCCACAAGAGGCATTGTCATGACGGGAGGCGGATCCCAGCTTGACGGTCTTTCGGACCTTATTGAGAGCAGAACCTCTGTCAATGTCATGATAGCGGAAAATCCTTCCTGCTGCGTTGCGGCCGGAACGGGACAGTATACGGAAATGCTCGATCAGATCGGACGAATGGAGTATTGATGCAGGAGACACTGGAAGGAACAGTTGCACATATTATTTTCAGAAATGAAGACAACGGATATACGGTCTTTGAACTGGAAACAGAAGGAAAAGAGCTGACTTGTGTCGGCTTTTTTTCGCTTCTTCAGGAAGGTCAGACGATTACAGTAAAGGGGCATTATGAGGAGCATGCATCCTATGGACGGCAGTTCAAGGTGGAGAGCTTTGAGGACCGGGTTCCGGATACGGAGGAGGCGGTAGAGCGCTATCTTGCCTCAGGTGCGATCAAGGGAATCGGTGCGGCACTTGCCTGCAGGATCGTCAGGCTGTTCGGCAGTGATACCTTTCGGATCCTGACAGAGGAGCCGGAGAGACTTGCCGAGGTCAAAGGCATAAGCATGCGGAAGGCACAGGAGATCGGAGTGCAGGCAGCGGAGCAGCTGGGCATGCGCAAGGCGATGATCTTCCTGCAGCAGTACGGAATATCGATATCGACAGGCGTGAAGATCTATCACACCTACGGAGAGGAAATCTACGAGATCTTAAGAGAGAACCCCTATCGGCTTGCCGAGGATGTGAACGGTATCGGATTTCGTACGGCAGACAGGATCGCGATGCGCATCGGTATTCAGCAGGAATCCGAGTATCGGATCCGAAGCGGCATACTTTATGTGCTCATGCTCGCTGCGGGAGAGGGCTCCTGCTATCAGCCGGAGGAGCTTCTGATACGAAACGCCTCGCAGATGCTCGGCGTCGAGGAGGCGCTTATTTCCCATGTGCTGGGTGATCTCGTGCTCGATCGCAAAGTGATCATGAAAAACCACGGGGATGAGCGCATCGTTTATTCCGGCCGCAGCTACTATCTGGAGCTGAATACAGCCCGTATGCTTCACGATCTGAATCAGGGGGCGGGAGAAGACGAGACCGAGGTAGAGAAAAGAATTGCCGCTCTGGAAAAAAGCGGAAAGATCGTTCTGGAGGAGGAGCAGCGGAAAGCCGTGAAAATGGCGGCGCTGCACGGACTGCTTGTCCTGACGGGCGGTCCGGGAACCGGAAAGACGACCACCATCAATGAGATCATCCGTTATTTTATTTCCCGCGGGAAGGCAGTGCTGCTGGCTGCTCCGACAGGCAGAGCGGCAAAGCGTATGACGGAGACCACGGGCTACGAGGCCTCCACGATTCACAGGCTCCTTGAGATCAGCTCCTCATCGGAGGAGGAGAATATGCGCTTTGAGCGCAACGATCAGAATCCGCTTGAGGGGGATGTGGTGATCATCGATGAAATGTCCATGGTGGATATTTCCCTTATGCATTCTCTTCTGTCCGCGATCCGGCCCGGCACGCATCTGATCCTGGTGGGAGATCAGGATCAGCTCCCTTCTGTGGGACCGGGGTCTGTGCTGCGGGATATTATTATATCCGGTGCATTCCCCTGTGTGAGACTGACCCGGATCTTCCGGCAGGACGACGCCTCTGATATTGTCGTGAATGCCCACAAGATCAATCACGGGAAGCAGATCTCACTGTCAAACGACAGCAGGGACTTCTTTTTTATGGAAAGAACCGACGTAAATGTGATCATCAGCAATATGATCCGCCTGATCCGGGATCGTCTTCCGAAGTATGTCGATGCGGATCCCTATGAGATACAGGTACTCTCGCCTGTGAGAAAGGGGCTTTTGGGCGTAGAACGTCTCAATCTGATCCTGCAGGAATATCTGAATCCTCCCTCCCCGCAGAAGGCGGAGAAAAATTTCGGAGACAGGAAGTTCCGGGTGGGTGACAAGGTCATGCAGATCCGGAACAATTACCAGCTTGTCTGGGAGATCCGGGGAAGGAATCAGATACCGGTTCACACGGGGACGGGCATTTTTAACGGAGATATGGGCGTGATCAGAGAGATCAACGAATTTTCCTCCACTTTGACGATCCTTTTCGATGAGAACCGGATCGTGGATTATCCCTTCGGAAGCATGGATGAGCTTGAGCTTGCCTATGCGGTCACGATCCATAAGTCTCAGGGAAGTGAGTATCCGGCGGTGATCCTGCCGCTGCTCTCCGGACCGCATATGCTTATGACGCGCAATCTCCTCTATACCGCGGTGACCCGTGCAAAGTCCTGCGTGGTCATACTTGGAAAGAAAGAGACCGTAAACGGTATGATTGCAAATGAGACGGAGCAGAGACGCTACACGACACTGGATGAGAGGATATGCGAGCTGTGTATAGAAAAGTGATCAGTGCAGCTGAGGACCTGCTTTGGCCGCGCAGATGCCCGTACTGTCATGAGGCCGCCCCCTTCGGAAAAGAGATCTGTCCGGAATGTGCCGGCAGGCTTCCCGTCATTCGGGGCGCGCGGTGCGGGAAATGCGGCAAGCCGGTCGAGAGCTTTGAGAATTTATGCGATGACTGCAGGAAGACAGAGCATGTCTACTCGGAGGGGATCGGCATCTTCCGCTATGACGAAGCCATGCGTGAGAGCATGGCACAGCTGAAGTTTAAGGGGAGAAGAGAGTACGGCAGAACCCTCGGGCATCTTGCGGGAAGGGCGGCGGCACTCAGGATCGCAAAGTGGAAGCCGGATGCACTGGTACCCGTTCCGATGCATCCGGGAAAAATGAAGACACGCGGCTATAACCAGGCATCCGAAATTGCAGGAGGAGTTTCCGATGTGACCGGGATAGAGGTCAGGGAGGATCTGCTTCTGCGGGTGCGGGAGACAAAAGCCATGAAGGAGCTTTCTCCCGCGGAACGGAGGGATAATCTGAGAAATGCCTTTCGGACGGGATCCGGGAGTGCTTCCGATATGCGTATCCTTCTGGTGGATGATATCTATACCACGGGCGCAACCGTGGATGCGGCCTCCGGGGTTCTTCTGCATGCCGGTGCGGAACAAATATTTTTCCTCGCAGTTTGCATTGGACAGGGCTTTATGGTACAATTTTAGACACGCATGCGCAGAATTTCATGGGGAATTATGCGCGTTTTTGCAAACAAAAACAGGATGAATGAGGCTGGTTTAGAATGATAAATGTATTCCGCCTGCAGAAGATGATTCATCTTGCGCGGTATGAGGCACACGGCGGGGAGAAGGAAATGAAGATCTGCCGTTACTATCGCGGAGATTATATTTCCCTGCAGATGATTCAAACTTTTTTGCTGACTACAATTGCGGATATTCTGGTAGTACTGCTGGTTATCCTTTCGGATGTAGATAAATTCCTTCTGCTGCTTGAAGAAGCGGATCTGGTAAGGACGGGCATCTGGCTGCTGCTGTTTTATGCAATTTCCCTTCTGATCTTTCTTCAGATCACCTATATCTCCGCAGCCGGAAGATATGACCGTGCGCGCAGGCATCTGAAGCGGTATAAGGAAGGGCTTGCATCTCTGACACGGCTTAACAGTCGGAGCGCATAAACTATTTCAAGCTGAGGGGAAAGATTCATGCAGAATTTAAAAAGTAGTATTGCATCCTTTTACGGGAAAAATTCCCTGTATCTGGATATCATATTGAGATTTATCGGTGCGCTTGTCACATTTTTGTGGATCCGCACCGTGACCGGCAGCACAATGGTGACAAATATGTTTCTGCTGCTGGTACTTTCACTGCTTTGCTCGGTACTGCCGGGCGGAGCGACTGCCATTGCGACAGTATTCCTGCTGGCAGGTCAGGCCTTTTCACTGGGACTTGATATCGGCGCTGTTACCGTGATGATCCTTCTGGTCGTTCTGATTTTCTTCCTGAGATTCGCACCGGATACGGCGGGCGGTGCATCCTATATGGCTGTGCTCTCCGCGTTCGGTCTCTCGGCCCTTGTTCCGCTGATCGGCGGAGTGAGAAAGAAAAACGGAACGATTGCAGCAGTGCTCTGCGGAACGGTTTTTTATTTCCTGACAACCGCTGTCGGAAGCTGCAGCGACTCCTTATCGGGGCTGGAACTCAGTAATTATGCGGAGCGTCTGAACATCTTCCTTCCGTCGGTATTTTCCATGCGGTTCTTCGTTCTGATGATCGCAGCGGGAGCAACCGCAGCGATCGTACTTCTGATCAATGCGATGGGCAGCGAGAAGGGCGGAATTCTTTCCGTTATAATAGGAAGTATTTTTTTCCTGGGCTTTTATCTGATCGGCGGCACGATCCTCGGTGTTTCATCCGGGATGGCACAGATCCTGATCGGAACGGTCGTTTCCTGCGTACTGGCTTTCCTTTTCGAGGAACTGTCTGTGCCGGTGAACCGTGCGGGAACCGAGGCATTCCAGATCGAAGACAATCACTATGTCTATTATGTGAAGGCGGTTCCGAAGACGGCAGCTGCCGATCGATGGACAGAACCGGATGAGGATGCGGATATGCGCATCGTTCCGGAGAACGAACCGGACGTACCGAATGCCCGTATTGAAGATGTGGAAAATGTAAATTATGAAAAGAAGCTGGAGGATTCTCTGAGAGATCTGTAAAGCTGAGATAAACTGAATGCCCGCGCGAAAGCGCGGGTATTTGGCAGGAAGGCACCGGTTCGGGTCGATATCGGTGAGTCCTGCATATTTTTCCCAGAGAGGAGGAAGTGTATGTCCGCAATACTGGAACAGATTTCCGATTACGTGTCCGGACTGTATATGCCGAAGATACAGCCTATTGATGTTGTGGAGATTCTGATCATCACGGTCCTTCTCTATTTTTTTATGGTCTGGATCCAGCGTACGAGGGCATATACGCTTCTGAAGGGTATTCTGACCGTTCTTTTATTTGTCACTCTTGCGGCTGTCTTTCATATGACTGCGATCCTGTGGATCACGCAGCGTCTGGCATCGGTTGCACTGATCGCGCTCGTGATCATTTTCCAGCCGGAATTGAGAAAGGCGCTGGAATCTCTGGGCAACAAGAATATTTTATCCAACTTTCTTCCTTTTGATACCGGAAGCGAGAGGATGTACGGTATCTCTGACCAGTCTATCGGTGAGATCGTGCGTGCCGTGAATGATATGAGCGAGGCATGGACCGGTGCACTTATCGTGATCGAGCAGAAAATTCTGCTGACAGACTATATTGATACGGGGATCTCCATTGACGGAGCGATCTCGAGCGGACTGCTTGTCAATATCTTTGAAAAAAACACACCGCTCCATGACGGAGCCGTGATCATTCGCGCAAATAAAGTGGCATCGGCGACCTGCTATCTGCCTCTGTCTGATAATGCACAGATCAATAAAAAGTACGGGACCCGTCACAGGGCGGGACTTGGGATCAGTGAAGTCAGCGATGCCTTTACCATCATTGTTTCTGAAGAGACCGGTCGTGTATCCTGCTCTTATATGGGAGAGCTGATGACCGGTGTTACGGAGAGTGACCTTCGTGAGCAGCTTTTCAGGCTGCAGAAGGGCAGTCTTGACAAAGAGCGGAGTGATAAGATCACGCTATTCAGAAAAGGGAGGGAGAAAGCTTGAGAAAACAGTTGTTCAGTCATCCCGGATTGAAGATAGCGGCTCTGGTGATTGCGTTTGTGATCTGGCTTGTGATCATGAATGTCAATGACCCGGTCACAAGAAAGACGATTCATGATATTCCGATCACGGTAACCAATACCTCCTATGTGGAGGAGAGAGGTTATTCTTATCGTATCGCTGACGGATTTACTAGCATTAATGTTTCGGTCCGGTCAAACAGATCGGCGATCGAATCTCTGAGTGCTTCCTCAATTACCGCAACTGCGGATCTGACACAGATCATTGGTGACTTTACACATCAGCTGGATGAAGAGAACAGCCAGATCATGGTGCCGGTTACGGTTACGGTTCCCGGGATCTCTCAGGACAATTATACGGCATCACCCAGAAATATTGAGATCGTCCTGGAAGAGATCCAGAGTAAGGACTTTGTCATAAGTGCGACTACGAACGGCACATCACCTGCAAAGGGGTATGAGGTCGGCGATATGCAGGTCGATCCCGAGACGATCACGATTCGCGGAGCAGGCTCTCTCATTGACAAGATCGATCGTGTTGTCGCAGCCGTAGATGTTACGGAAATGAAGGCGGATGCCGAGCTTTCTCCCGTAATTCAGATTTATGATAAGAACGGCGATATCCTCTCGGACGAGGAGATGTCCTATCTGACGATCGGAACGACAGACGAGGAAATAGGAGTAGAGGTTACCATTTACAGTGTCATGGACGGCATAGGGCTGGAGGCTGAAGCCTACGGAACTCCGAAGGCCGGATATCAGCTGGGAACGATCACGCTGACACCTTCCGATCTTTCGGTAGTCGGAAGCGGAGAGGCGCTCGCAGAGCTGGAGTCTGACGGATCTGTGATCAGGATCCCTGCAGACAGCCAGGTGATCGATCTCACGAATGCGGACAGGGATTTTGAGGTGAAGATCGATATCACTGATTTCCTGCCGGAAGGCATCGATCTCGCTGACGGTCTGAGTTCAACGGTTGTTGCTTCTGTTCAGATCCTGCCGTATAACAGCAAGGCACTTACATTAGA
>JAUNAN010000066.1 GCA_030527595.1 Lachnospiraceae bacterium
CTCTGTGGAACCGTTGAGAATATGTTGTTCTGACACTAACTAAATGACATTGATTGCTACAGATAAGTATCAGTTCCTGGAAAAAGAGGATTTTACTCTGGACTTCGCAGTGGAAGGCATCCTTCAGAAGGCCGAGGAGGAATATCTTCCGGCATTTTATAAGTCGATCGCAGCAGGTGTTGTACTGTGCGTGATCTCTCCGGTTCCCTTACTTATTTTTTCATCCGCAGAAGATGAAATCACAGCGGAATATATGTCCGTCTTCGGAGTGGCAGTCCTCCTTACGATCGTTGCCTGCGGCGTATTCCTGATCGTAAGAGTATGCATCTTAAAAGGCGCCTATGACAGACTGCTGCAGAAAGGCGATTATACCGTATCTAAAAAAAGAGCCGGTAAAAAGCTGAATGCCTTCTCAGGTGCATACTGGTCTCTTCTGACAGCGCTGTACTTACTCGTCAGCTTCCTGACCATGAGATGGGATATGACCTGGATCATTTGGCCGGTGGGTGCTGTTGCCTTTGCGGCGCTTTATGCGATACTGGAGAGCGTCGTTGCGGACAAATAAAAACATTGTGATTTCAGCCGAAGGGAGATGACCATTGGCGAATTTTGAAAAGGTATCCTTTCATGGAGAATTCCGTGATTATCAAAGCCGCGTTCTCGATCATGCGGATCAATACTTATCAGACGGAAAAATAAATATCGTGGCGGCCCCCGGAAGCGGAAAAACGGTGCTTGGGCTGGAATTGATTCGAAGAATCGGGCAGCCCTGCCTGATCTTTTCCCCGACAACTGCAATCAGGGAACAATGGGGAGCCCGCTTTCGTGATCTGTTTCTGGAAGACGAGGGCGAATACGAGAATCTCTTTTCCACAGATCTGCATAGAATCCGGCTTGTAAACTCGATCACCTACCAGGCCCTGTTTACGGCAATGGAAAAGATTGATCTCACGGAAAATGATGATGACAGCTTTCCCGATGTGGATCTTGTGCGGGAGATCCGCGATCATAATATCGGGACGATCTGCCTTGATGAGGCACATCACTTAAAAAACGAATGGCAGAAGGCACTCGAGAAGCTTCTCGCGCTTGCCGGTTCTCAGGTGAAGATTATCGCACTGACCGCTACACCGCCGTATGATTCCGAGAGCAGTGAGTGGAAACGCTATCTCGCTATGTGCGGTGAGGTGGATGAGGAGATCTCGATACCGGAGCTTGTCTCGCAGGATACCTTATGTCCGCATCAGGATTATATTTACTTTAATTATCCGTCTGCGGCTGAGACAGCCGTGCTGCAGGAGTTTCGTGATCATGCCTTCGCCGCTCTCGAAGAGGCGGGGGCATTGCCGTTTTGGGGAGCGCTTGCCAAGGTGATCAGCGAGGAACGTGACTTTGACAGGCTCTTTACCGATGCGGGAGATTATATTGCGCTTCTTGTGCTCCTGCGCTATTACGGCTTTGATGTGAGCAGAAAGCTGATCCGGATCATGACGGGCAGAAA
Source organism: Lachnospiraceae bacterium (assembly GCA_030527595.1). GTDB lineage: Bacteria > Bacillota > Clostridia > Lachnospirales > Lachnospiraceae > Chordicoccus. Next base: position 1,502 of record JAUNAN010000066.1, read on the forward strand.
AGGGCTTCCTTCATTTTCTATGGAGTTTGCGGAAAGAGCCTTTTGCTTCCTTGTGAACGGCGACCGGCTGACTGAAACGCAGAAAGAGGAGTTGACTGCCGTCTTCAAAAAGCATGCGGTCTATCACAGAGGCAGGGTCGAGCTGACGCTGAATGAGACACGAAAGCGGACGCTGATCTCCTCTGTCGGAAAGCTGGACAGTATCGCAAAGATCGCCCAAAGCGAGTATAAGGCAATGGGAAACCGGCTTCGCATGCTGGTGCTGACGGATTTTATTAAGAAGGAATCGCTGGCAAGGATCACAGAGGAAGAGGAGTTCAGCGAAATCAGTGTTGTCAGTATTTTTGAGACGCTCCGCCGCACCGGTGCAGCGGTAAATCTGGCAGTTCTGTCCGGTTCGCTTGTCATTCTTCCGCTTGAGACGGAGCTGCCTGATCTGTCTTATACCCGTACGCCGATCGAAGGTACGCGCTACTGTGTGATCCATACATCTGCCGCCTCTCATGAGATCGTCGGCTCAGTGGGGAGGCTCTTTGCGCGCGGTGAGATCCGGATCCTTGTCGGCACAAAATCGCTGCTCGGTGAGGGCTGGGATGCCCCCTGCGTCAATTCTCTGATCATCGCAAGCTATGTCGGCAGCTATGTCCTTTCCAATCAGATGCGGGGGCGGGCGATCCGTATTGACAGTAACGATCCCGCGAAGACCGCGAATATCTGGCATCTTGTCACCGTTGAACCGGAGTATTTGTTTGCGGATAAGAAACTCGAAAAAGCCGCAAAATACCTTTCATCGGATAAAAATACCCTTTTATCCTGCGATTATGAGATCCTGAGGCGGAGATTTGATTCCTTCATCGGACCGGATTATGAGACCGGCAGCATAGAGAGCGGCATCGAACGCATTTCTTACGTGAAGCCGCCCTTTGATCGAAACGGCATCCGGGAGATCAACAGGAAGATGCTCGCGTTATCTTCGGACAGAGAGTCCATGCGCCGGAAGTGGGAAGGGGAAGTGAAGGCCGGCGGCTTCCGTGTCTGTGTCGAAAACGAAATCGACAAAGAGAAGCGTGTGCCGGTGTTTACATTTTTCAATGTCGCGGGAATGCTTGCCTTAAGTATCATTGAGAGTATCTGCATCAGGACCTTTGCGAACCTGCTGTCAGGCACCCTGGGAACCGGCTCGTTTTTTGCCTGGCTGCAGCTGCTGATCTGCACAGCGCTTGTTCTGTACGGATTCTTCCGGATCTGCAGGAAGCTGGTGCTTCACTTCAGTCCCGCACGGTCAATGAAAACGCTGGGCATTGCCGTGTACCGGGTGCTGACAGAGTGCGGACTGATCCTGCCCTCGGCAAAGGTTGAGACCGCAGAGGATAAAGATAAGAGCTATATCAGTCTTTTTCTGAGAAATGCAACGGTCAGAGAACAGAATATCTTTAATGAGGCGATGAGAGAGCTGTTGTCTCCCATCGAAAATCCGAGATACATTCTGATTCGAAAGAGCCGGCTGCTCGGGTATCGCTTCCGCGATTCCTTCGCGTGCCCCTCCGTGATCGGAAAGAAAAAGGAGTATGCGGAGCTGCTTGCGCAAAACCTCAAAAAGAGCACCGGATCCTTTGTTCCGGTCTACACGCGCAATGAAGAGGGCAGAGCGCTGATCCTGCGGTGCAGGAGACGTTCTTTCATTTCCCGTAATCAGAAGCTGATAGATGCGAAGTATAAGGTCAGGCGCTGGGAGTGAAAGAATCAGGATATATTCAGCTGCAAAGTTAAGCCACTTTAGCCTGTGCAAAATCACGAAAATAGGGTACAATAGAATGAGCTTTTTGAGATAATATGATTGTATGAGGAGGAATCACCGATGGTTTCATGGAACAATCTTGATACGCTTGATGCTTATAAGGAACTGCAGGCAGTCAAAGAGGTCAACCTGCAGGAGGTAATGTCAGGTGAGAGCGGCGCAGAGCGCGTTAAGAAGTACAGTGTACCCATGGCGGCGGGATTAGCTTATAATTTTGCATCCAAGAAGGTTGATGACGATATACTGGCAGTCCTTGCCAAGCTGGCAGAGGAAGCACAGCTGATCGAAAAATATGAAGAGCTTTACAACGGTGCGATGATCAATACCGGTGAGAAGAGACTCGTTCTTCATCAGCTTTGCAGAGGACAGCTTGGGAAGGATGTGATCGCAGACGGTGTCAACAAGAGGGAATTCTATGTTGACCAGCAGAACCGCGTCGCAGCCTTTGCAAATAAAGTACACAGCGGTGAGATCGTAAATGCGGAAGGCGAAGCGTTCACAACGGTTGTTCAGATCGGTATCGGCGGAAGTGATCTCGGTCCCCGTGCGCTGTATATGGCGCTGGAGAACTGGGCAAAGGCAAATCAGACCTTCAAGATGGAGGCAAAATTTATCAGCAATGTAGATCCGGATGATGCAGCGGGTGTGCTTGCGGGCACAGATGTCGCACATACCATTTTTGTGCTGGTTTCCAAATCAGGTACAACACTTGAAACTCTGACAAACGAAGCCTTTGTAAAGGATGCGCTGAAGAAGGCGGGACTGGATCCGGCGAAGCATATGGTTGCGGTCACAAGCGAGACCTCCCCACTGGCAAAGAGCGCGGATTATCTGGATGCCTTCTTTATGGATGACTATATCGGTGGACGTTATTCTTCCTCTGCGGCTGTTGGCGGCGCGGTTCTGTCACTTGCCTTCGGACCGGAGATCTTTGCGAGAATCCTCAGCGGTGCGGCTGAAGCAGACCGTCTTGCAACTCTGAAAAATCCGCTTGAGAATGCAGCGATGCTCGATGCGCTGATCGGCGTGTATGAGAGAAATGTTCTCGGATATCCGTATACGACCGTACTTCCGTATTCTCAGGCTCTGATCCGCTTCCCGGCACATCTTCAGCAGTGTGATATGGAATCTAACGGAAAGTCCGTGAACCGGTTCGGAGAGCCGGTAAATTATGTGACCGGACCGGTTATCTTCGGTGAGCCGGGCACAAACGGTCAGCATTCCTTCTACCAGCTGCTGCATCAGGGAACCAACATTGTTCCGATCCAGTTTGTGGGATTTAAGAACAGTCAGATCGGAACGGATGTCGTGATCGAAGGTTCGACCAGCCAGCAGAAGCTCTGCGCAAATGTTGCGGCACAGATCATGGCATTTGCCTGCGGAAAGTCTGACGAAAACCTGAATAAGAACTTTGAGGGAGGAAGACCCTCCAGTATCATCATCGGCGATCAGCTGACACCGGAATCTCTCGGTGCTCTGCTCGCACACTTCGAGAACAAGGTGATGTTCCAGGGCTTCCTGTGGAATCTGAACAGCTTTGATCAGGAAGGTGTTCAGCTCGGCAAGGTGCTGGCAAAGCGCGTTCTTGCGCATGAGACAGACGGTGCCCTGAGAGCATACAGCGATCTCCTGAATATTTGACAGAATTGATGAAATAGGAAACAAAGGCGGCCGCATCGATATACTACGGATATCGGTGCGGCCGCTTCTTCTATCGATTCATGTATCGCTTCGTTGTTCCGCTGACTCGATTCGGGATTGACAACTATGTTACAATGTTAGCGATTCCTGCAGATATCAAGAGGAGATAACATTCTTATGAAGAAAAACAAGCAAAGAGAAGAGGAACTCTTCTCTGCTGAATCCTATATTGCACACCTGAGCTCCGATCAGCGAATTGCCAGGATGAAAAACTATATCCAGCATGGCAGCGTCAGTACGTATGAGCATGTCCGGAGTGTGGCAAAGACCAGTGTTGTGCTGAATCAGCGTCTGCATCTTCACGCAGACGAGCGCCGTCTCATCAAGGGTGCCTTCCTTCATGACTACTATCTGTATGACTGGCATGACAGTGAGAATGAGTCCGGCAGGATGCATGGCTTTAAACATCCGAAGATCGCGATGGATAAGGCGGATCGGGATTTTCATCTGACCGATCTGGAACGGAATATGATCCGCAGTCATATGTGGCCGCTTACCCTGTTTCACATGCCGAAGAGCCGGGAGGCATGGCTTTTGTGTGTGGCGGATAAGATCGTCTCGACTCACGAGACGCTTCTCAAGCGGTGATCATGCTGCGGTGGGGGAAAAGAAATTCCGCATGAGTAAAAAAGGGGAGTTTATGTAAAATGGAAGTATCACAGTATTTTGTAGAATTTATCTTTTACAGTTTTCTGGGATGGGTGTTTGAATCCATCTACTGCTCTGTAAAGGAGAAGGAATGGAAGGACAGGGGCTTCCTGTTTGGACCAATCTGTCCGATCTACGGCGCCTGTGTAGTTACGGCAAGTCTGTTATTCAGTCAGGTGAAGGTGCTGTCGGATCCGGATTTTCCGATATGGGGGATTTTTCTGATCTGTATGGCGGGAAGTGCAGTCGCCGAGTTTTCAACTTCCTGGTTTTTGGAGAAACGCTTTCATGCCCGCTGGTGGGATTACTCAGATATGCCGCTTAACCTGCACGGCAGGATCGCGCTGCCGGTCAGCGTCGGCTTCGGAATTGCCGGCATCGCAGTTGTCAGATATCTGATCCCGTTTATTTCCGGGATCCATACCGGCGTTCCTCCGATGGTTTATGAGGTGCTCGCACTGGTAATGGCGCTTCTCTTCGGAGCTGATTTTGCATTGACAGAGGCGGCACTTTCCTCGCTGCTCAAAAATGTTGAAAATTATAAAGCTGAATTTAACCGCAGGGCAGAGCTGGCCTATAACAGTATCTCCTCCGCTCCGAAGCGTCTTGAGGAGGGCGTTACCGGTGCAAGGGATGCGGTCGCAGGGAATATTGTTGCGGCCAAAAGAACGGTTTCGGCAGGACTGGCCAATGCCAGAGAGGCCCTTGCGGACAGTGCGGCTCAGATCATAGAGCAGAGGGATAACTCCGAGCAGGAGAGCATGGAGAAAATTCATGCATTTTCCGACAGCTATCTCAACAATATGAGCGAAAGCCAGAAGCGGATCCTGGGAAATATCCGGATCTTTAAACCGAAGGAAAAGGAAAACACATTTTTCGGAAAATCTCCTACAGAGCATCTGAAGGAAGCACTCAGGATGGGCAGGCGGCTTAGACGGAGAAAGTCCGGAAAGTAAAACAGAACGTGAATGATGATCGACAAAGAAGTGAGCCGGCGCAGCAGCTGAGCGGAATTTGGCGGAAGCTGCCCGCATCCGAGTGAAAGGGAGGGTTGATATGGCCGGATACAGAAGAAGACGCAGGAAGAAGAATCATGGCGTACTCAGAAAGATCTTCATGAGTATTCTTATTTTGGGGCTGGCAGCTGTGATCGCCGGCTGTGTTTACATTTACACGGTCGAAAAGACCGCACCTCAGATCAGTACACTGGATGCAATGCCGCAGTATTATCGAACAACGGTGACGGATACGGACGGGAACACGGTCCTTACACTCTCTCAGGAGGATTCCAACCGGGTCTATGTGGACTTAGGTGATGTTCCGGACGATCTGCAGCATGCCGTGATCGCAATCGAGGATGCGAGATTTGAGAGTCATCACGGAGTCGATGTGCGGGGAATCCTGCGCGCCGTCTTCCGCGGTATCACGAACGGCGGCATGACAGAGGGGGCAAGTACGATTACCCAGCAGCTGCTGAAAAATAACGTGTTTACGGAATGGACGGAGGAGACGACCTTTCGGGATCGTCTGGACCGGAAAATTCAGGAACAGTTCCTTGCCATTGCACTGGAGAAAAAGGTAGATAAGGACTGGATCCTGGAAAACTACCTGAACACCATCAATCTGGGCGGCGGAAACTGGGGCGTTCAGACAGCGGCGACTTACTATTTCAATAAAGATGTTTCCGAGCTGACTCTCTCGGAATGTGCGGTGATCGCCGGCATCATAAAGAATCCTACGAAATACAATCCTCTGAAGGAGCCTGAGGCCAATGCGGAGCGCCGCGAGCTGGTTCTTGCCAGGATGCTGGAGCTCGGCTTTATCACTGAGGAGGAAGAGCAGGAAGCACTGGCGGACACGGAAGTTTACGAGCGCATTGCCGAGGCAAGTACTGCGGAGAGATCGGTTCAGATCCTGAATTATTTTGAGGATGAGCTGGTCACGGCGGTGGTAGAGGATCTCATGACCGAAACCGGATGCTCGGAGGAGGATGCCTGGAAGCGCATTTACCGCGGCGGCCTCACCATTCATTCCACGATGGATGAGGGGGTACAGACCGCTTTAGAGAATGCGGCACTCAATGAGGAGCTGACGGACGGCGGAATGCAGACGGCGATGGTGATCATCGATAATGCCTCCGGTCAGATCAGGGGGATCGTGGGAGGTAGCGGAGAAAAGACAGCCTCTCTTATTCTGGACCGCGCCACGGATTCTGTGCGGCAGCCAGGCTCCTGTATTAAGATCATCGGTGAGTATGCCGCAGGTCTCGAAGACGGTGCGATCACGCTGGGAAGTACGGTGGCGGATGCGCCTCATACTTACTCCGACGGCACACCCGTCAACAACTTTGATATGGAATATGACGGAAACATGACGGTGCAGAAGGCGATCATTGAATCCGGAAACATCATAGCCGTAAAAGTATTTCAGGATCTCGGACTGAACCGGGTCTGGAGAGAGCTGCAGGAGTTCGGTATTACGACTTTGACGGACGGGGATCATGTAGAGGCGCTCGCACTGGGCGGTATGTCCGGAGGCGTAACGCCGCTGGAGCTGACTTCTGCCTACAGCACCCTTGCAAGGGGAGGCACCGGCATCACACCGGTCTATTACACAACGGTCACCGATCATGACGGAAATGTGATTCTGGAAAACAAGACGGAAACGACGCAGGTCGTGAGCGAGGAGACCGCAACGCTCCTGACGAAGGCAATGGAGCTCGTGATGTCAGAGGGAACCGGAAAACCGGCAAACTTTGACAACATGCATCTTGCAGGCAAGAGCGGAACGACCTCCGAGGACAGAGATGCCTGGTTTGTCGGTTATTCACCCTATTACACTTGCGGGATCTGGGTCGGTTACGACGATAATTCCGAGATCGATGACACCAATGTGGTCAAGCGCGTATGGCAGCAGGCGATGAGTGAGGTACATGACTATCTTGAGGATACGGAGTTTTCCTATGCCGGGGGTCAGACTTACACCATCTGCAGCAAGTGCGGAAAGCTCGCCACAAGCGGTCTCTGCGACAGTACTGTCGGCGGAGACACAACAGAGGAAATTTACTTTATTTCCGGCACAGAGCCGGCCTCCTACTGCGACTGCCATGTGAGTGTGCGCGTCTGCAGGGAGTCGGGACAGACAGCCGGCGTTTACTGTACGGACACGGAGTACCGCGTCTATCTGAAGACAGCCGATGCGGATACAAAGGATGCGGCCTATGTTCTGACAGGCTACATCAGCACGTCCTGTGAAACCCACACGCACTTCTGGTCGGAGTGGTTCGATGATGATTCCGAAAACGGAGAGAGCGGTGCCGTGAGCGGTGCGGAGAGCGGAAAAACCGAACCGGAGCAGGAGGACCCTGACGATGACAATGGCGGAGGCTGGTGGGATTCCTTCTGGGGCTGAGTGATACCGCACGAAGTCTCTGTTTACGGACAGGGCAAGGAGATTCATGAGTACAAGAAAGAGAAAACCGAACTGGAAAGCAATACGGCGGAAGAATAAGGAGCGTGCGCGCAGGCAGCATAAGCGGCGTCTCGAGCAGGAGGCACTCTTTGAGAAGATCCTGTCGGACAGCTCTGTAGAGAATCCCGCAGAGCTGTATCCGGAAGCACGGCGGATGCACCGTTATTTCATTTTGCATATCGGAGATACCAATACAGGCAAGACCTACCAGGCGCTGCAGGACATGGCGCAGGCAGAGAGCGGACTGTATCTGGCTCCGCTTCGTCTTCTTGCACTGGAGGTGCAGGAGAGCATGCTAAGTCAGGGCGTGCTCTGCTCCATGACGACCGGAGAAGAGGATGACTTTGTTCAGGGGGCAAAGCATCTTGCCTGTACGGTGGAAAAAATGCCCTCTGCGAAGCAGTTTGGAATTGAGCCTGATGTGGCTGTCATTGATGAGGCGCAGATGATCCGGGACTCCTCGCGCGGCTGGGCCTGGCTTGCGGCGGTTTTGGGACTCAGCTGTGAGCGGATCCATGTATGTATGTCCGAGGATGCGGAGCAGGTGATCACCTCTCTGATCGAGATGTGCGGCGATGATTACGAGATCGTGCGCCATACAAGGGAGACAGAGCTGATCACGGAGGACAGACCCTTTCGGTTCCCGAAGGATGTGAGGGAGCATGATGCACTGGTCGTCTTCTCAAAGAAGAAGGTCCTTGCTGTTGCATCCGAGCTGGAGAGAAAGGGGGTCCGGACGAGTGTGATCTACGGTGCGCTTCCCTACGCGGTGCGCAAGGAGGAGATGCGGAAGTTTACTTCCGGTGAGAGCTCCGTTGCAGTCTGCACAGATGCGATCGGAATGGGCATGAACCTGCCGGTGGAGCGGATCGTTTTTCTGGAATCATCCAAGTACGACGGAAAGGAGATCCGTCTGCTGGAAAATGCAGAAATCAGGCAGATCGCCGGTCGTGCCGGAAGACGGGGCCTCTTTGAGCAGGGCTATGTGAATGCGCTGACGGACAGGGAGTACCTGTATGCGCTCCTCAGGGAGCCCTATCAGCCGATCGAATATGTGATCATGCAGATGCCGGAGAGTCTCATAGAAGTACCTCTGCCGCTCTCTCAGATTCTAGAAAAATGGCAGAAGCTGGAGGATACGGAGTTCCTGCACAAGGCAGATACCAAGGCACAGCTGAAGCTGTGCAGGCTGCTGGAGGGGCAGCGGTTTTCTCACGTGACGATCGCCAAAAAGCAGATGCTTGCCCTGATCAACATTCCCTTTGACGAGGAGGATCCACAGCTTGTGGAGCTCTGGCAGCAGCTGGTTCTGGCATTTTATGCAGATGAGGCGCTGGACCGATACCTGCCCTATATCTCAAAGAAGGCGGAGCTGGACAGACTGGAGGGGATCTACCGGACGCTGGATCTGATCTTTTCCTTTGCAAGGACCGTTCACTATGAGGACGAGGCGCTCATGCAGCGGATCAGATCTGACAAGGAAAAAACGGCACGGGAAATCATGAGGCAGCTGAAGAAGAAGAACTTCAGCAGGACCTGCCGCGTATGCGGCAAACCGCTCTCCTGGGATTATCCGTTTTCTGTGTGTGAGAACTGTTATGAGAGCGAGAGACGATACCGGAGATATCGAAGAAGGGAAAGATAATCGGTAGTAATAAGAAAAGAAAAATAAAAAGATAGAAGAACAAGAATAGGTGAACAAGAGCGTTCGCTGTGAACGAAAAAGGGGAGA
>JAUNAN010000067.1 GCA_030527595.1 Lachnospiraceae bacterium
TGATCCACCTCCCGGACGATCCGTTCGGCAAGACGCGTATTTCGATCGGCTGTGGTCTCATTTTTTATCGCATAATAGAGAGCTCTCTTATCTCCGATGAGAACCAGTATCTTCCTGGCTCTTGTGACGCCGGTATATATCAGATTCCTCTGAAGCATAACAAAGTGGCTCATGGTAACGGGCATTACTACGATCGGATACTCCGATCCCTGTGACTTGTGGATAGTCGCAGCATAGGCAAGTACCAGTTCATCCAGTTCCGAGATATCATAGAGCACATCTCTTCCGTCAAAATCAACCGTCAGTTCACGCTCAACCGTGTCCACTTTTGTAATAGTTCCGATGTCTCCATTAAATACATCCTTATCATAATCATTCCGAATCTGCATGACTTTATCATGAAGCCGGTATTGAATACCGCCCCTGCGCAGAAAAATATCAGTCGGATTCATAGCTGCCTGCAGCATCTGATTGAGGTTTGCTGCTCCGCAGTCGCCCCGCTGCATCGGGGTCAGCACCTGAATATCATTGATCGGATCCACATGATAATAACGGGGAAGATTTGTCTTGCAGTACTGAACGATCGTCTCTATGATGTCTTCATTTGTCTCCTTAGAGGCAAAGAAAAAGTCGGAATCCCTGCCTCCGCGCAGATCCGGAGCCTCGCCGCGGTTGATTCTATGCGCATTCATGATGATCCGGCTTCCCTGTGCCTGACGGAAAATACGGGTGAGCCGTACCACCGGAATACGCTGTGACGCGATCATGTCCCGCAGAACATTTCCCGCACCGACACTCGGAAGCTGATCAATATCTCCCACCATGATCAGTGTCATGTGCTCCGGAAGCGCTTTGAGCAGATTATACATGAGCATAATATCGATCATGGAACATTCATCCAGAATCAGCACGTCACCTTCCAGTGGCTGCTCCTCATTCTTCTGGTACCCTTCCGGCGGCTTGTATTCCAGTAATCTGTGAATCGTCTTTGCCTCCATACCTGTTGCTTCCGACATTCGCTTTGCCGCGCGTCCTGTCGGGGCAGCAAGAATCATGCTGCAGCCGGCCTGCTGATAGGCAGAAATGATTCCCAGTGTGGTGGTGGTCTTACCGGTACCCGGACCTCCTGTGAGCACCATGACCTTGGAGGAAACTGCGGTGCGGATCGCTTCCAGCTGAATCTCATCATAGACAATGCCTGTCTGTGACGCTGCATTTTTCATCACATCGCCGGCATCAATATTCACCTGACGCTTTGAGACAAGAAGCTTCTGCAGACATTTGGCAGTTCCCCGCTCCGAAAAGAAAAACGCGGGCAGGTAGATCGCTTCTTCATCACTGATGACATCATTGCTGCGAAGCATCTCGTCCAGAGTCAGCTGCAGCTCCGCCTCTTCCACTTCCAGAAGTCTGACTGCTGTTTCGATCAGCTGCTCCCGCACGGCATAGCAGTGACCGTTTTCCGAGAGCTTATTGAGCGTATACAGGATCCCGCTTCTGAGACGGATAAATCTTTCCTTGCCGATGCCCAGCTTCTCTGCAATCGAATCCGCTGTCTTGAAGCCGATGCCCCAGATATCATCTGCCAGGCGATAGGGATTGTCTGAAACGATCTTGATGCTCTCACTGCCATACGCTTTATAGATCTTTGTCGCATGGGCAGTACTGACCTCATGCCCCTGCAGAAAAAGCATGATGTTCTTGATCTCTTTCTGATCCACCCAGCTCTTCTTGATGCGCTCCACACGAACCCTGCCGATTCCTTCCACAGTCAGAAGCAGATCTGGACTCTCTTCTATGATATCCAGCGTGTCTTTCCCGAATTTCTCCACGATCCTTCGCGCAAACTTCGGTCCTACACCTTTGATCAGACCGGAGCCGAGATATTTTTCCATGCCAAAAACAGTTGCCGGAAGCGCCTCCTCAAATCTTTCCACGGAGAACTGTCTGCCATACTTCGCATCCATTTTCCAGAAGCCCTCAAGAGACAGTACAGATCCCACATGGGTTTCAGGCATCGTTCCGACAACCGTAACAAGATCAGAGGCATTCTTGACCGCAACTTTTAAAACGGTATATCCGTTCTCTGCATTTTGGTATGTAATTCGCTCTACCACACAGCGCAGATGTTCCATTGCCGGCCTCCTCATACGCATAATAGTTATCCTGTATTACCTGTATGCGTCCATCTGCCGATTGATCTCATCCTCGGATGCTGCCATGGCCTGCAGCGTTTTACTTAATAATTCATCAAGCGTCCAACCAAGCTGATCTGCACCTCTTTCAATGACTTCTCTGGAGCAGCCGGCTGCAAAGCCCTTGGACTTGTATTTCTTTTTCAGAGACTTCAGTTCCATATCCTTCGTGCTTTTGGATGGTCTCATAAGAGATGCCGACCAGATCAAACCGGTAAGCTCGTCTGCTGCAAATAAGATCTTCTCCATTTCATGGATCGGTTCAACATCGATCGTGGTGCCATTTCCCACAGTGATCCCATAGCCATGGGAACATACCGAATGGATGATATCTTCCCCCACGCCTCCTTCTCTGAGAAGCTCCGGTGCTTTCAGACAATGCTCATCAGGATACAGTTCAAAATCGATGTCATGGAGAAGTCCAATGATTCCCCAATACTCAGCGTTCTCCGCATACCCCTGCTCTGCTGCAAACCACTTCATAACAGCCTCTACTGTCAGTGCGTGCTGAATGTGAAAAGGATCCTTATTATATTTTGTTAACAGTGCGTATGCTGTGTCTCTGGAAATATACTCCATGTTACTTAGTCCTCCATATAATGCGTCGTTTTTTCGAAACTGTTATCGTAATGTATACGACATTCCATGTATTATATCATTATTTGTAGATATACGAGATGAATACCATTCAACTTCCCGGGCATCATCCGAAAATCCGACAAATATTCTAGATCGCTATATGAGTTCACACAGATACTAATATAACAAATTTATTTGTTAAAAAAAACGGTCAGCACCCGGCCTCTTGACGAATGGAGTAAATCATGATATTTTTTATGTCAGTTTTCGCTTTCTTGCGAAAATAGACCAGCCTCTGCTAAGTATTCAGAGGTAAGCCCATACGGACAGGCGGGTCAGATGCCGTGCGGTAAAATCCGCATAATTGATTGAGTTAAAAGCTCAAATTTTATAAGTTGATTACTTCGTAATCTGTCTTCGGACGAATCATCTTGTGAAACGGTCAATCGGGCGAGTTAAATCGCTCAGCTTCTGCAATCCCGTCACCTGCATTTTATTGTATCCATATTGAGAGCAATATCTGTAACAGACTGTGAGAATAAAGACCAAAAGCATGGATGATTCTGTCATCCATGCTTTTTTGTTTTACAAAATCTCATGAACTTGGAGGAAACCTATCATGGACATCAAGCGTCAGCATTCCGCTCCCTTAGTGGAAGCTCTTGAGGACTTCCGCCGCAAGCGCGTTGTTCCCTTTGATGTGCCCGGACACAAGCGCGGACGCGGCAACCCTGAGCTGATTAAGCTTCTGGGGCAGACCTGTGTCTCTCTGGATGTGAATTCTATGAAGCCACTGGACAACTTATGCAGTCCGGTCTCAGTGATTCGTGAGGCTGAGGAGTTGACGGCAGATGCCTTCGGTGCAAGCCATGCCTTTTTCATGGTTGGCGGCACCACCAGTTCCGTGCAGAGCATGGTTCTCTCCGTCTGCAAAGCCGGGGATGAGATCATCCTTCCCCGGAACGTACATAAAAGTGTCATCAATGCCATGATTCTCTGCGGAGCCATCCCAATCTATGTACAGCCGGCGATTCATTCGGAGATCGGTATTGCTCTTGCTATGGAGTACGAGGCCGTGAAGAAGGAGATACTGGCTCATCCCCGTGCAAAGGCAGTGCTGATAAATAATCCCACATATTATGGTATCTGTTCTGACCTAAAGAGGATCACGGATCTGGCTCATGCCCATGGTATGAAAGTACTGGTAGATGAAGCTCATGGCACGCACCTGTACTTCGGGGAGAATCTTCCCATGTCCGGCATGGCAGCAGGTGCCGATATGGCTTCTGTATCCATGCACAAGTCCGGAGGAAGTCTGACCCAAAGCTCGATCCTGCTCCTTGGTCCCCATATGGATGCCGGTTATGTTCGCCAGATAATCAACCTGACTCAGACCACCAGTGCTTCCTATCTGCTGATGGCCAGCCTGGATCTGTCAAGGCGTAATCTGGCCCTTCACGGCAAGGAAGCATTTGCCAAGGTTGTACAAATGACAGAGTATGCCCGGGATGAGATCAACTCCATCGATGGGCTCTATGCCTACGGCAAGGAACTGATCAACGGCACCACGGTAGTTGATTTCGACACCACCAAACTCCTGACTTACACCCAGGGCATCGGTCTTACCGGCATCGAGGTCTATGACCTGCTCCGGGATGAATACGATATCCAGATCGAATTTGGCGATATGGGCAGCATTCTGGCTTACATCTCCATCGGAGATCGCATGCAGGATCTGGAACGCCTGGTGGGAGCCCTGGAAGATATCACCCGTCACAATCGGAAGCCGGCCTTCGGTCAGCCCATCAGTGACTTTGTCGCTCCTGAGGTTGTATGCTCTCCCCAGATGCCCTTCTATGCGGAGTTCGAATCCCTGCCTCTGGATGAGACCATCGGCCGCATCAGTAGTGAATCATTGATGTGCTATCCTCCCGGAATTCCCATGCTGGCTCCCGGAGAGCGCGTTACCAATGATCTGATCGACCATATACGCTTTGCTAAGGAGAAGGGCTGCTCTCTTCAGGGAACTGCGGATCCCAACACCGAATACCTTCGTGTGATGAAGGAATAATCTGAAAGTAAGAATCGCAGAAAAAAGCTATACCGCGGAGATAGAGATTCGCGGCAGAATGGAGTCAAATTATGAGTTACAATCTCTGGCTGCATACAGATGACGATAAGAGCAGCTTCAATGTCGATCGCCAGATTTTCTCGGCACAGACCGATTATCAGCGGGTCGACATATACGAATCAAAGCAATACGGACGCATTCTGACACTTGACGGAGATGTTCTCTTCAGCAGCCAGGATGAGTTCGTATACAACGAGATGGCAGTTCATGTTCCCATGGCTGTCCATCCACATGTGAAGAAGGTTCTGATCATCGGCGGAGGCGATGGCGGCGTTGCCAGTGAACTGATTTCCTATCCGGAGATCACACAGATCGACATCGTGGAACCGGACGAAGAATTCGTCAATATTTGCCGGGAATATTTTCCGGAGACCAGCCGCGGCTTCCGGGATTCGAGGGTTCACATCTATCATATGGATGGTCTCCGTTTCCTGCGCCGTAAAATGGGTGAATATGATCTGATCATCAATGATTCCACGGATCCCTTCGGATACACAGAAGGACTCTTCACCAAGGAATTCTACGGAAGCTGCTATCATGCACTGAAGGAGGATGGAATCATGATCTACCAGCATGGAAGTCCCTTCTTTGATGAGGATGAGACGGCCTTCCAGTCAATGCATCGAAGGGTATACCGCGTATTCCCTATCTGCAGGGTATATCAGGCACATATTCCCACCTGTCCTGCAGGATACTGGACCTTCGGCTTCGCTTCCAAGAAGTATCATCCCCTAAACGACTTTCATTCAGCAGAATGGAATGCACGGAATCTGAAGACCTGGTACTATACCACGAACCTGCATCTGGGATCCTTCCTGCTGCCCCGGTACGTGGAAGATTTATTGATTACAGCGGAACGCTGAAACAAGAAAGGATATTGATATATTATGTCTAGACTTATGATTATCGGATGCGGCGGTGTTGCTTCTGTGGCTATTCACAAGTGCTGCCAAAACAGTGATGTATTCACCGATATCTGCATTGCCAGTAGAACGAAAGAGAAATGCGACGCTATCAAGGCAGAATTGGAAGGTAAGACTTCTACAAAGATTTCCACCGCCCGAATCGACGCTATGGATGTACCTGCCCTGACTGCTCTGATTCAGGATTACAAGCCCGATGCAGTTCTGAATGTGGCTCTGCCTTATCAGGATCTGGCCATCATGGATGCCTGCCTGGCTGCCGGTGTGGATTACATTGATACAGCGAACTATGAGTGCGAGGATACGGACGATCCCGAGTGGCGTGCTGTCTATGAGAAGCGCTGCAAAAATCTGGGATTCACTGCTTACTTTGATTATTCCTGGCAGTGGGCTTATCAGAAGAGATTCCGAGAGGCGGGTCTGACTGCACTTCTCGGTTCCGGCTTTGACCCCGGTGTTACCAGTGTATTTTCCGCTTATGCCCTGAAGCATTATTTTGATGAAATTCACACGATTGATATTCTGGATTGCAACGGCGGAGATCATGGATATCCCTTCGCAACCAACTTCAATCCGGAAATTAATCTACGTGAGGTTTCTGCCCCCGGCAGTTACTGGGAGAATGGAAAATGGGTCGAAATCCCCGCCATGTCCATCAGGCGTGAGTACAACTTCGATCAGGTCGGTAAGAAGGATATGTATCTTCTGCACCATGAAGAAATTGAATCTCTGGCAAAGAACATTCCCGGAATTCAGCGAATCCGCTTTTTCATGACCTTTGGTCAGAGCTATCTGACTCATATGAAGTGTCTGGAGAATGTGGGGCTTCTGGGTACCACTCCCATCGAGTTCGAAGGTCAGCAGATCGTTCCTATTCAGTTCCTGCGCGCTCTGCTGCCGGATCCTGCAAGTCTGGGACCTCGAACCGTTGGAAAGACCAACATAGGGTGTATCTTCACCGGTTTGAAAGACGGCAAGGAAAAGAAAATTTACATTTACAATGTATGTGATCATCAGGAGTGTTACAAAGAAGTGGGTTCTCAGGCGATCAGCTACACCACCGGTGTCCCTGCTATGATCGGTTCTATGATGGTGGTCAATGGACTTTGGAAAAAGCCCGGCGTATTCAATGTGGAGGAGTTTGATCCCGATCCCTACATGGAAGCGCTGAACAAGTGGGGACTTCCCTGGGTAGTAGATGAAAATCCTGCTTTGGTTGACTGAGCATGATGAGGATTGAATGAATGAAGTTACATGAACTGGCAACTCCCTGTTACGTAATCGACGAGGGTACACTAAAGAGAAATCTTGAGATTCTGCAGAGAGTGCAGGAACGAACCGGCTGCAAGATCCTTCTGGCCCAGAAGGCATTCTCATGCTTTGCTGAGTATCCTCTGATTCGTCAGTACCTGGCCGGAACCACCGCAAGCGGATTATATGAGGCGAAACTGGCACACGAAGAGATGGGCGGGGAAGTGCACATTTTCTCGCCTGCCTATCGTGAACAGGATATAGATGAGATTGCGTCCATCTGTGGTCACATCATCTTCAACTCGGCTAATCAGCTGAAAATGTGGCATAAACGATGCGGGAATGCCAGCCTTGGACTACGACTGAATCCCCGCTGTTCCACACAGGGAGACCATGCTATCTACGATCCTTGTGCGCCGGGCAGTCGTTTGGGCGTGACTCCGGAGAAGTTCCGGGAAATTCCCGAGGAGCTGCTCTCAACTCTGGACGGTCTCCACTTCCATACCCTCTGTGAGCAGAACTCTGATGATCTTGAGACTACTCTCACGGCAGTGGAAAAACACTTCGGTACATGGCTGCATCGGATGAAATGGATCAATATGGGCGGCGGTCATCACATCACCCGTCCCGACTATGACATCAAACGACTGGAGCGCTGCATCCGGCATCTGCAGGATACTTATCATGTAGAGGTATATCTGGAGCCCGGTGAGGCTGTCGCTTTGAATGCCGGTTACCTGCTGACCACTGTTCTGGATCAGGTGGAGAATGACGGTGTTCATGTGCTGATTCTGGATGCTTCCGCTGCCTGTCATATGCCTGATGTGCTGGAGATGCCCTATCGTCCGCCGCTAAAGGACAGCGGCGCTGCCGGTGAGAAGACATACACCTATCGTCTGTCTTCTAACACCTGCCTTGCCGGCGATATCATCGGCGACTATTCTTTCGATACTCCGTTGTCTATGGGTGACCGGCTGTGCTTTGAAGATATGGCGATCTATTCCATGGTTAAGAACAATACATTTAACGGAATTCCTCTGCCCTCCATCGCGGCCATGAACGAAGAGGGCGACTGTCGGATTCTTAAGGAGTTCGGTTACGAAGACTTCAAAAACAGACTTTCATAAGAGAGCATAATCCAGATGAGCTATACACAATCTCACGATATCAACACATACTTGCCGGATGTCACAGCTGCGCCAAATCCTTCAGATTCTTCGAAAAACGCTCCGGTCGGCCTTCGTATGCCTGCGGAGTTCGAGCCGCACCACGGCTGCATTCTAATCTGGCCAAGCCGTCCGGGTTCCTGGCCATACGGCGCCAAGGCCGCACGCCGTGCCTTCCGTCAGGTGATCGAAGCCATCGCAGAAAGCGAAGCCGTCTATGTCCTGGCCGGACCCGACTGTGTCGAGGACGCCGCCGAAACTGTAGGACGCGTGGCGACTATCCTTCCCATCGAGACCGATGATGCCTGGGCCAGAGATGTAGGTCCGACCTTCGTGCTTGATAGCTCAAAAAATTTGATTGGCATCGACTGGGAATTCAACGCCTGGGGAGGCAAAGTAGACGGCCTCTATACACACTGGGACAGGGACGATGCTGCTGCTGCCGCCATATGTCAGGCTCTGAAAGTTCCTTGTCTGAATCTTCATCCCTTTGTTCTGGAGGGCGGATCTATTCACAGCGACGGCGACGGAACTCTCATGGTCACCGAGAGCTGTCTGCTCTCTGCCGGCCGCAATCCTCAGATGACCCGGGAACAGATCGATGAAAAGCTCTGCTGCTTACTTGGCGCGCAGAAAATTCTGTGGCTGCCCCGCGGCATTTGGCAGGACGAGACCAACGAGCATGTGGACAATATTGCGGCTTTTGTTCGCCCCGGCGAGGTCGTTCTTGCCTGGACCGATGACGAGACAGATCCTCAATATTCTCTGTCTAAATCCTGCCTGGACTATCTGTCCTCAGAGACGGATGCAAAAGGACGCACGCTCATCGTTCACAAACTGCCCATCCCCTCACAGCCCATCTGCGTACAGGAAGAGGATCTGGACGGCTATGAATTCGAGGACGGTGAGGACGTCCGGGAAGCCGGCGAACGGCTGGCTGCCAGCTATGTGAATTTCTATATCTCAAACGGAGGTATCATATTACCTCAGTTCGGTGATGTCAATGACTCCCGGTCGGTTGAGATTCTGAGCCGTCTGTTCCCTGAACGGACCGTATACCCTATCCCTGCCGGAGATATTCTGTTGGGCGGAGGCAATATTCACTGCATCACACAGCAGATTCCGATTGGACGAAATTTTTCCCTGAAAGGAGAACATCCCTATGCGTAATGTAACCGTTGCTGCCATTCAGATGCAATGCGTAGAATCTATAAACGATAACATCTCCCATGCCGATGTTATGGTCCGCCGGGCAGCTGCTCAGGGTGCTCAGATCATTCTGCTGCCGGAACTCTTCGAGCGTCCCTACTTCTGTCAGGAACGACGCTACGAATACTATAACTTTGCCACTCCCGTAATGGAGAATCCGGCAGTGCGTCACTTCATGGAGTCAGCAAAGGAGCTGAAGGTGGTTCTGCCCATCAGCTTCTACGAAAAAGACGATAAGCGCCTCTTCAATACCATCGCCATGATCGATGCCGACGGAAGCTTCATGGGTATCTACCGCAAGACCCATATTCCGGATGATCACTACTATCAGGAAAAGTTCTACTTCACTCCCGGTGACACCGGCTTCCGCGTATGGGATACGGCTTACGGTAAGGTCGGCGTCGGCATCTGTTGGGATCAGTGGTTCCCGGAGACTGCCCGCTGTCTGGCATTGAACGGAGCGGAACTGCTCTTCTTTCCTACCGCCATCGGAAGTGAACCGATTCTGGACTGCGACAGCATGCCCCACTGGCGCCGCGTGATGCAGGGTCATTCTGCCTCCAACGTCATGCCTGTCATCGCCGCAAACCGCATCGGTACCGAGTCCGTCTCTCCATGCCCGGAAAACGGAAACCAGTCTTCTTCCCTGAAGTTCTACGGTTCTTCCTTCATCACTGACGGAACCGGCAAACTGATTCAGGATGCCGGACGCGAGAAAGAAGAGATTCTGATCGCCTCCTTCGACCTGGATGAGCTGGAGCAGGACCGCCTCAGCTGGGGACTGTTCCGCGATCGCAGACCCGGCTGCTATGGAACGATTACCGGATGATGCAAGGTACATATGATTTCTTCTTGTTCCATGCAATAATACGGATAGCAGCTGTGCACTTTCAAATCATACAGGCGCAGAATCCCCTCCAGTTCTCTGTACTCCGGCAGTATCTGCATCTCTAGCAAATCCTGAAATATATGACTACCGTAAGACAGTTCAGGCGAGTATCCGACACTGGACTCCGCTATCTCGCAGATACTGTCAAATTTGCTGAATAGACATCTAAAAACAGCTGCGTTGTGTCACGTATTTTTGCAATTGCCTGAAGAGAATGTTTTCCCCTGATCAACGGAAAAAAAACCACCGTATCCAGCTGAAACAAGAAAGGACAGGTAACCTGAAAAAATTCCATAAAAAAAGCAGGAATGAACGACTCATTCCTGCTTTTAATCCAGAGAGGTCTTTATCGAGACCCCTTTGTCTTTTGTCCTGTATCATGATTCATTTTATCAATGTCATTTAGTTAGCGGTACGGAAGGAAAATCTGTAGTCATCTAGCATG
>JAUNAN010000068.1:0-3601 GCA_030527595.1 Lachnospiraceae bacterium
TAATTCTGAATAATACCGCATTTTCCTGCAAAATTCAGCTTGAAAGATAGATGGTTTTATCTTACAATCATCTTAGTTAAATTAAATTAGTTACATTTAATTATAGTTTGTGATCATAATTCATTTATTTTTTATTGTAAGAGTCTAAGACCAGCCCGCCGAGCAGGTCAGCAGGAGGCACATCATGTCTGAACAGGAAAAAAAATTTCTGGAGATCGTAGACCTGAAGAAGGGATTCGGAGCAGGTGACACCCGTCAGGAAGTATTAAAGGGTATCTCCTTCTCCGTGGCAAAGGGTGAGTTTTGTGTGCTGCTCGGTCCTTCCGGATCCGGAAAATCCACGCTGCTCAACATCATCGGCGGCATTGACGATGCCGATGACGGCTATATCTCCATTTCCGGCGACAGCCTGAAGGATCTGTCTGAGCAGAATCTGACAAAATATCGCAGAAAGCACCTCGGATACGTCTTCCAGACCTATAATCTGATCGGAAATCTGAATGTAAAAGAAAACATTGAGGTCGGTGCCTATCTCTCCGATTCCCCGCTTGATATCGAGGAGCTTCTCCATATTCTTGGACTTCATGAGCACCGCCACAAGCTCCCGAACCAGCTCTCCGGCGGACAGCAGCAGAGAGTTTCCATCGGCCGTGCCATCGTGAAGAATCCCGACATCCTTCTCTGCGATGAGCCCACCGGCGCATTGGATTACAACACCTCAAAGGATATCCTGAAGCTGATCGAAGATGTCAATAAAAAGTACGGCAACACGATCATCATGGTCACCCACAACGAGGCGGTCAGCGATATGGCCGATCACATCATCCGGCTGCGCGACGGAATGATCCGCAAAAACATCATAAATGAAAACAAAGTATCTGCCGCCGATCTCGAGTGGTAACGCAGGAGAAAGGAAAGCATCATGAAGAAAAAAATGACAAATCCTTTGATCCGGCGTATTCCCAAAGAGCTTCTGGGAGACTGGCGCAAATACACCGTCGTTGCCCTCTTTCTGATCCTGACGATCGGATTCGTATCCGGTATGTACATCGCGAACGACAGCATGGAAAAATCCCTGGCTGCCGGCTACACCGACAACAAGCTGGAGGACGGACATTTTGAGCTGAAGGATCAGGCAGATGAGGAGCTGCTTCAGGCGATCACCGGCGGAGAGCTGGCTGATATGAAGCAGTATATTACCGATGAAGCCATGAAGAAGCTGGACGAGGAATTCGATGAAGAATTTGAAGAGGAATTCCGGAAGGAATTTGACGATCAGTTCAGCTCCGTTCTTGAGAGTGTAGGCACCGCTCTCGGCATCCCCTCGGGCGAAGCCGAAGATCTGGCAGGTCTGCTGTCAGGTGATCTGGCGGGCGGTGACTTTTACAACCGCGCCTATGACGAGGCGCACGACACTGCCTATGATACGGCTTATGAGGAGGCACAGAAAGAGATCCTCGAGGAGATCGATGAGGAATATGAGGAAACAGAGGAGACCTACGGCCTCAATGATCCCGATTATCAGCCGGTTCCGGTCACCCTCTATGAGACCTTCTATCGGAACTGCGACGAAGATCATGACGGTGACGGTCTGGCAGACGGCACGATCCGCGTCTATAAGAAACAGGATGCGATCAATCTTGCCAGCATTCTCGAGGGACGCCTTCCGGAATCCGACGAAGAAATTGCGATCGACCGCATGCATGCCGACAACGTCGGAGTAACGGTCGGTGATTCCATCCGGGTCGATGACGAGACCTATGAGATCACGGGACTCATTGCCTACGTGAATTACACGACGCTTCATGAGAAAAACTCGGATTTCATGTTCGATGCGCTGAAATTCAACGTTGCCATGCTGACGCCGGAGGGCTATGACCGTCTGAACAGCCGGGAGCACTATTCCTATTCCTGGAAGTATGAGCAGTCTCCGGCAGACGAAACAGAAGAAAAAGAACTGTCCGACACGTTTCTGAAATCAGTCCTGACCCAGACAGTGACATCCGACAACGAAATTGAGGATTATATCCCCCGCTACGCCAACAATGCCGTACATTTCGCGGCGGATGATATGGGATCGGACAAGGCCATGGGCGGTGTTCTCCTTGACGTGCTCATCGTGATTATTGCATTTATCTTTGCGATCACGATCTCCAACACGATCACAAAGGAATCCTCCACCATCGGAACCCTGCGGGCCTCCGGTTATACCAAAAGGGAGCTGATCCTGCACTATCTGTCCATGCCGGTCATCGTGACCCTGCTGTCAGCTGTCATCGGAAACATCCTGGGATACGTGGTATTTACACGCGTCGTGACAGGCATGTACTACAACAGCTACAGTCTGCCGGCCTATCATCAGGTCTGGAACAGTGAGGCCTTTGTCAAGACCACCGTCATCCCGGTCATTCTGATGCTTGCCGTTAATCTGATCATCATCACCAGAACGATGAAGCACACACCGCTGCAGTTCCTGAGACATGATCTGAAAAAGTCCAGAAAAAAGAAGGCACTTCGTCTTCCGAACGTCTCCTTCTTCAACCGGTTCCGGATGAGGATCCTGCTTCAGAATATACCGAACTACTTTACTCTCCTTGTCGGCATTTTATTTGTCTCTATTCTGCTCGCCATGGCGGTGGGACTGCCGGCAACTCTGGATCACTACCTGGACGACACAGAGCACATGGTCTTCTCCAAATATCAGTATGTGCTCTCCTCCTACAAGGATGAGGACGGAAATGAAATCACAACCGGGAATTCCGATGCGGAGAAATTCGATCTCTACTCCCTGCAGAAGAAGGGCAGTGATATGGATGAGGAGATCTCCGTCTACGGCATTGCGGATAACAGTCAGTACCTGGAGCTCCCGGAGCTTTCTTCTCTGAAGGACAATGAGGTCTATCTCTCGGAATCCTTCTCCGACAAATACGGTATTGCCGTCGGAGATGAACTCGTGCTTGATGAGAAATATGAGAACAAGCAGTACCGCTTCCGTGTTGCCGGTCTCTATGACCGCAGCCAGAGCCTTGCGGTATTCCTGCCGATGGACAATTTTGCAGACATCTTTGAGCTGAAGGATGGCGAATTTACAGGATACCTCTCCGACACGGAGATCACAGATATCGACGAGGATTCCATTGCAACTGTCATCACGATCTCGGACTTCACAAAGATGGCGGACCAGCTGAATCACTCTATGGGCAGCTACATGACCTACTTCCAGTATCTGTGCATCCTGATCTCGGCGATTCTCATTTATCTGCTCACGAAGATCATCGTGGAGAAGAACGAGAATTCTATCTCTATGACGAAGATCCTGGGCTACAACAACAACGAGATCGCGGGACTTTATCTCCACTCAACGACCATCGTCGTGATATTCGGGACCCTGCTCTGCACCATCCTCGGCTCCCAGATCATGAAATACCTCTGGAGAGTCATTATGATGTCCTACAGCGGCTGGTTCGTCTTCCGCATGGAGCCGCTTGAATATGTGAAGATCTTCAGCTTTATCTTTGCCGGCTATCTGCTGGTACTGGTATTTGATTACAAGCGAATCCAGAAGATCCCCATGGATGAGGCACTGAAACACGTGGAATAA
>JAUNAN010000068.1:3701-10784 GCA_030527595.1 Lachnospiraceae bacterium
AATTCCCGAGCTGATGACATTTGAGATCACCGTGGCAATGGCAACACCCGCAACGCCCATCCGGAACACGATGACCAGGATCATATTCAGGCAGACATTGATCACACCCGCGACGATCAGCGCAATGAGCGGCCGCCCGCTGTCTCCCATGCTTCGCAGAAGTGCGGACGTAAAATTATAGAGCATGACAAAGGGCATCCCCGCAAAATACAGCTTCAGGTAGAGCACCGCGTGCTCCATGACCTCCTCCGGAGTTCCCATGAGCGTGAGGATCGGACGAGCCAGTATCTGCCCAAGAAATAAAAGAAACACGCCGGAGAGCAGGGCGACCGCAACGGAGGTATGTACCGCATCCCCGATCTTCTCTCTTCTGTCCTGTCCGATGAGTGATGCTGTTACGACATTTGCCCCGACGGAAAGTCCCGTGAAGAGCGCAATGATCAGGTGGATGACCGAGGCATTGCTGCCCACGGCAGCCATTGCCTCGCTTCCGGCAAAGCGGCCGACCACCGCCGTATCCGCGGCATTAAAGAGCTGCTGCAGCATCCCGCTCGCCGCAAGCGGGATCGCAAACAGGATGATCGGCTTAAGAAGCGGTCCGTGCAGCAGATCCGCCTTATCCTTTTTTATCTGTTTATTCATGCATTCTCCGAATTTGTGATACTATGTCTATGAAATGTCCATCTACTTACTCTCAGAAAGGATCTTCATGTTTACAGAATGCTTTAATCATGTAAGAACCGGGCATCCCCTGATTCATAATATCACGAACTATGTCACAGTCAACGATGTGGCCAACATCCTGCTTGCGTGCGGAGGCAGCCCGATCATGGCTGATGATCCGGACGAGGTCGAGGAGATTACCACGATCTGCGACGGACTCAACATCAATATAGGAACCCTGAATGCGCGCACTGTCTCCTCTATGCTGAAAGCAGGAAAGAGAGCCGCTGCGCTCGGCCATGCAGTGCTTCTCGATCCGGTGGGAGCCGGCGCCAGCCGTCTGCGCACGGATACTGCGGTCAGACTCATGGAGGAGCTGAACGTCTCTGTCATCAAGGGAAATATTTCGGAGCTCAAGGCGCTTGCTCTTGGCAGCACAACGACCCGCGGAGTAGATGCTGATGCCGCTGATGCCGTCACACAGCAGAATCTGGATGAAATGGTCGCCTTCGCCAAGAGATATGCCCGTACCACCGGCAGTATCATCGTCATCACCGGCGCAATCGACCTCGCCGCAGATGCCGAGCGCTGTTTTGTCATTTACAACGGAAGAGCGGAAATGGAGTCTATCACGGGCTGCGGCTGCCAGCTTGCCGGCATGATGACCGCATTTATCGCAGCGAATCCGGAAAATAAACTCACTGCCGCAGCCGCGGCAACCGCTGCCATGGGCCTGGCGGGAGAGATCGCATTCCGCAGTATGCAGGAGACCGACGGAAATGCCACCTACAGGAACCGCATCATCGATGCGGTCTATCACATGGACGGAGATATGCTTGAAGCAGGAGCCCGCTATGAAATCAGATGAAATGCTTGCGGGCATCAGGGGCATCATCTGGGACATCGACGGCACGCTCCTTGATTCCATGCCGATCTGGCACGATCTCGGCGCGCGTCTTCTTCGCTCCCACTCCGTAGAGCCCGAGCCTGATCTCGCCGATATTCTTTGGCCGATGACGATCGCAGAAGGCGTCGCTTATCTGAAGCGGCACTACCGCCTGACGCCCGATGAAGCCCGGCTCCGTAAGCAGCTCATGGATATTACCGACCGCTTTTATCGCGAGGAAGTCACCTTAAAGCCCGGCGTACGGGAATTTCTTCAGATCCTCCACACCCGAAAGATTCCGATGGTGCTTGCCACGATCGGAGATCCTGCACTCGAGGAAGCTGCTCTGACACGGCTCGGTGTGCGGCAGTACTTTGAGAAAATGTATGTCTGCGAGGAATACCACACCACAAAAAAGGAATCCCTCATCTATCGCATTGCTGCTGAGGAGCTGTCCCTTCAGCCCTCCGAGTGCCTGGTTTTCGAGGACATCCTGCAGGCG
This sequence comes from Lachnospiraceae bacterium, assembly GCA_030527595.1. Taxonomy (GTDB): domain Bacteria; phylum Bacillota; class Clostridia; order Lachnospirales; family Lachnospiraceae; genus Chordicoccus. Next base: position 5,753 of record JAUNAN010000068.1, read on the forward strand.
GTAAGGTCTGCTCATGAGGCAGGCTTCCGCACCGCCGCCGTCGAGGATGAGGCGAGTCTGCCCGAAAGAAAGGAGATCAGAGCCGCCGCGGACTTTTATATCCGAAGCTTTTCCGATCTCCTGTCTGATTCAAATTACTGATTTACAGAGCTGTCACTCGCATATTTCCGTGATCATCAGATCAACGAGCTTTTCAAATCTTTTCTTTGCACTTTCTGCGGCAGCCATGACCTCCTCATGACTGAGAGGCTGCCCGGAAATTCCCGCTGCCGGATTTGTTACACAGGAAACACCTATGACCTTGAGCCCGCAGTGACGGGCCAGAATTGCCTCGGGCACAGTGGACATTCCTACCGCATCTCCGCCCAGGATCTGCATGGCGCGCACCTCCGCAGGGGTCTCATATGAAGGGCCGGAGGCCATCACATAGACTCCCTCCCGAAGCTCCAGCTCCGCTTCTGCTGCACGTTCCTTTATTTTCTCACGCAGGGAAGCGGTGTAAACATCCGTCATATCCGGGAACCGCGGCCCGAAGCCCGCATCATTGTCACCTATGAGCGGATTGCTGCCGGAGAGATTGATGTGATCGGAGATCAGCATGAGCTCTCCCGGCCGGAAGCCGACATTCAGTCCGCCTGCCGCATTGGTAAGGATCACCGTCTTCACGCCCGCACGCTGCATAATATGAATCGGAGCCGCAAGCATATCCTGCGTAAATCCCTCATAAAAGTGAAAGCGTCCCTGCATGGCGATCACCCGCTTTTCTCCGAGCTTTCCGAGAATAAAGCGGTTTTTATGTCCCTCTACCTTAGAGACGGGAAATCCCTCAATCTCTGAATAGGAGATAAACTCCGGATCCTCAAGCTTCTCACCGTAATCGCCGAGTCCGCTGCCCAGAATGAGCCCGATGCTCGGTGCAAATGAAATAATTCTCTGAACCGAATCCTGATTCATATTGATCTGATACATATAAGCCCTCCCTGTTCTGATCCCGTCCGCAGTTTCATTCATGCTATTTCGCTGCAAAGATGTATCTGCCGGCTGGTGTCCGCATATTTTTGCTTTCGTCGATTTCAGGCATCCTTACGGAATAATTTCGATCCAGTATCCGTCCGGATCTGTGATGAAATAAATTCCCATAGCCGGATTTTCAAAGCAGATAATTCCCATTTCTTCGTGCTTCTTATGTGCAGCCTCAAAATCATCCGCCTTCATAGCCAGATGATATTCCAGCTCACCAAGGTTATATGGCTCTGTCCGCTGCTTCATGTAGGTCAGCTCCAGACGGAAGCCCGTCTTCTTGTCTCCCAGAAATTCGATCGTGAACTCCGGCTGATCATTGACACTCAGTGTTTCCAGCCCGAGCGCCTCCTTGTAAAAAGCTCTGCTCTTCTCCAGATCCAGAACATTGAAATTAAAGTGATTAAATGAAAATGCCATGATATTATTCTCCTCCTGCTATGATCGACATATTCTTTTCGTCAACTCTGACTTTTGAACCGCTTTTCGCTGATATAAAAAGATATCTCCGCTTACAGTCTCAGTTTACAGCCTTAGTTTACAGCCTCCACCGCGGCATTCACGGTCTCCTTCAACTCCGCGATCCTCGCATCCGCCTTCTCCCGCACATCGGAGACCGCATAGAAATAAAATTTCAGCTTCGGCTCCGTACCGCTCGGCCGCATTGCAAACCAGGATCCGTCCTCCAGCACAAACTTAAGCACATTGGATACAGGAATATCCTCGTATCCGTGCAGATAGTCTGCCGTCTGCTTCACATCCGGAAGAAGCGCCTCTCCCTGCTTCCGGAACGCCTCCATGATCCTGCCGATCCTCGCCTTGCCCGCTTCTCCCTGTAAAATGAAAGAAACCTGCGCCTCCGCAAAGTATCCGTAGGTTTGATAGAGTGTTTCCAGATAATCATAAAGCGTACAGCCACGTTTTCTGCACCATGCCGCCATTTCCATGAGAAGCATGCCTGCCGCGATGCCGTCCTTATCCCTTACAGCCTCACCCGGTGCGCACCCGATACTCTCCTCATAGCCGAAGAAATATTCTTTTCCTTCCTTTTCCAGCTCCGGAATTCTTCCGCAGATATTCTTGAAGCCCGTCAGTGCCTCATAGACCCAGATCCCGTAGGATGCGCAGATCCGTCTTCCGAAATCTCCCGTGACAATTGATTTGATCATGGCGGCATTTTTCGAGAGCCGCCCCTGCTCCTTCTGACTCTCAGCCATATAGGCAATGAGCATCGCCCCTGTCTGGTTTCCGTTCAGTGCCAGATAGGAGCCGTCAGGTCTGCGGATCTCCGCTGCCATGCGGTCCGCATCCGGATCGGTTGCAATGAGCAGATCCGCTGTGTTTTCATTTCCCAGCTTCTCTGCATAAGCGAAGGCCTCCGGATTTTCCGGATTCGGGAAGGGAACTGTCGTGAAGTCGGGATCCGGCTTTTCCTGCTCTGAGACGACGGAAAATGAAGTAAATCCTCTCATTTCCGCGATCTGCTTCATCGGAATGCTGCCCGCTCCGTTTAAGGGCGTGTAAACCACAGGAACCGTGAGATCCAGCTCCCCGTCCGGACGCTGCGCCAGCTCCTTCACATAGGTAAGATAGGTGAGATCCATCTCCTCCCCAAGCATGCGGACGTAACCTTTTGCGACCGCCTCCGCAAGAGGCATGCGCGGAATTTCATCAAAGTAATCTCTGGCACTGATCTCCGCTGTCATTCCGTCCGAGACCGCGCCCGAGATCTGGGCTCCGTCCTCCCAGTAAACCTTATAGCCGTTATATTCCTTCGGATTATGGCTCGCCGTCATGTTCACACCTGACAGCGCGTGCAGCTCCCGGATCGCAAAGGAGAGCTCCGGTGTCGGTCTCAGAGACGGGAAGAGAAAAACCGGTATTCCCTGTGCCGCAAAAATTTCCGCGGCCAGTTCTGAAAATTCCCGGGAATGATAGCGGCAGTCGTAGGCAATGACCACACCGCGGCTCACATCCTCCCCCGATTTCAGGCAATAGGCGGCGATTCCCGCCGTAGCGCGGCCGACCGTCAGCACATTCATGCGGTTGGTACCCGCTCCGCAGATTCCCCGGAGACCGGCAGTTCCGAATTCGATATCCTGGTAAAAGCGGTCTCTGATCTCCGCCTCATCCCGGCCGATCAGCTCCAGTTCCGCGCGAAGCGGATCATCGAGGGTAAGTTTCTTCAGCCAGCTCTCATATTTTTCTCTTGCATCCATAACAGGCCCTCCTTTTCATTCTTTCAAGCCTCTCCGGTCAGATGTACAGTCGCAAATGTATGATGTACTGCCGGCAAAAACCGTTCCAGAAGATCCACTGTCCGAATTTTCACAGTTGAAGTATTTACACAGGGATGGCAGCCCACAAATTCGTCCTTCAGGACATCTTCGTCTATCAGAAGCTTCACCTGATTCTCATGGTCATTCATCAGTCCCATGACGCTCACAGCACCGGGATGAATATCCAGCAGCTCCTCCATCTTCTCCTCGGGAGCAAAGCTGAGTCTCGCTGCATTGATCTGTTTTGAGAGCTCCTTCGTCTTAAACGGCTTGTCCCCCGGCATCATCAGCAGATAAAAATTCGTCTTCTGCCGGTTGCACAGAAACAGATTTTTACAGATCGCGGCGCCAAGCACCTTCTCTATTTCCAGACAGTCCTCCATAGTATTGGCAGGTCTTCCATGATCCGTTCTCCGGTACTCTATTCCAAGCTCATCTAATACGTCGTAGACATGCACCTCCCGCGGCAGTCTTCCCTCTGTCGATTCCGGTCTTCCGTAACTTAATTCCAATTTTCTACTTCTCCTGTTCCTTTATTTTCGCCCGGGCAGCCGCAACAATTGTATTGATCCGCTCCTGTGCAGCTTTTTCCCCTGCCGCGATCCGCGCCCTTGACTCTGCCTCTGCTTCCGCAGCCCGTTTCTCTTTTGTTTCAGCCTCGGCAATCTTTGTCTGAAGCGCCGCTTCCAGTGCCGCGATCTTCCTCTCCGCCGAGGCTCTTGCCGCGGCAATTCTTTGAGTGGAAGCCGCCTCTGCTTCGGCGATCCGCTTCTTTGATTCCGCCTCCGCCTCGGAAATCCGCGCAAGAGAGGCCTTCTCCTCTTCGGCGATCCGCTTCTCCGATTCCGCCTCCGCCTCGGAAATCCGCATAAGGGAGGCCTTCTCCTCTTCCTCAACGCGAAGCTGTGCGGATGAAACCCGCCGTCTGGATTGCATCTCATTTTGGGCCAGTCTTACCTCGGCCTTGTTTTCCATGTTTTCTGCCGCCTCGATCTTCTCTCTTGCTGCGGCCTCGGCAGCTGACAGCCGTGCCTGAGCCGCCTCCTCGGCAGCTTCGGCCTTTCCCTTCGCCTGACGCTCCAGCTCTCTTGTATGCGTCTCCATCATCCGGATATTTTCCAGATATTGATCGGCAGCCTGCTGGGCATCCGCAAAGATCCCGCTGAGAGACAGGGCTGCCTCCGCAATAGAGCCGGCCTCCTTCTCGGCAATCCTCCGGTTCTTCAGCGCTTCCTCGGCAGTCTTCAGATCCTCCCGGGTCATGATGAGCTCATCGTTTGTAGAAATCACAAGCTCTATGAGCTCGGTGCGTCTCATTTTTCTTAATTTGTTTTCATCCATATGTCTCTCCCCCGCAAATTCTCCCCGTGTTTCGCAGTGAATCACATTACCGGATTTTTGTATCATGAATTAATTATAAGTCCCCCCGCTCTTTACGCCAAGCGAAGAAATTCTGAACTTTTCATGTGGTACTTACTTTTACTACCTTCCCCAGAGCATCGGAAAAGGCCCAGATGCAGTCCTCCCGATGCCACTAACTAGCTTTTTCCTGCCCCAGCGCATCGGAAAGGGCTCAGATGCAGTCCTCCCGATGCTGCTAACTAGCTTTTTCCTGCCCTGAGCATCGGAAAGGGCTCAGATGCAATGTCCCCGATGCCGGGAACAAGACTTTCGCCCCAAATCGAGTAGGAGGCGGTGACTAACCGCTGTCCTCTCACAGCACCGTGCGTACC
>JAUNAN010000069.1 GCA_030527595.1 Lachnospiraceae bacterium
AGGCGTAAAAACCTTGGATTTTCAACAAAAAACACTTGATTATATGAGGAGGAAATCAGCATGTTGTTAATCGGAAACGGCAAGGTCTTAACAAGAGATTCCGGGAATCCCTACCTTTCTTCCGGAGCTGTCGTCATCGACGGCGAGGTCATTAAAGAGATAGGCGGACTTGAAGAAATGAAAACAAAATATCCGGATGCGGAGTTTGTGGATGCTCACGGCGGGGTGATCATGCCGGGCTTCATTAATGCGCATACGCATATTTATTCCGGCCTGGCAAGAGGACTTGCGATTGAAGGGAATAATCCGACAAACTTCTTTGAGGTCCTGGACGGGACCTGGTGGAATATTGACCGTCACCTGACGCTGGACGGAACAAAGGCAAGCGCTTATGCGACGATTCTGGACTGCATACGTGACGGTGTCACGACGATCTTTGATCATCATGCCAGCTTCTGTGAGATTCCTGGATCTCTGTTTGTGATCCGGGATGCTGCGAAGGAGCTGGGAATGAGATCCTGCCTCTGCTACGAGGTGTCCGAGAGGGACGGAGAAGAGAAGACCGCTCAGAGCATTGCGGAAAATGCGGAATTTGCACAGTGGGCGGCAAAAGAAAACGACGATATGATCAAGGCAATGTTTGGCGGCCATGCCCTGTTCACGATCTCTGATAAGACCTTCCAAAAAATGGTGGAGGCAAACAACGGTCTGACCGGTTTTCATATCCATGTTTCCGAGGGCATGAATGATGTCTGGGACAGCCTTCAGAATTACGGCTGCCGCCCGGTAGAGAGACTGCTGAACAACGGAATTCTCGGACCGAAGACACTGCTCGGGCATTGTATTCATTTAAATGATATGGAAATGGATATGATCAGGGAGACGGGCACAATGTGCGTGAACAATCCCGAATCCAATATGGGCAATGCAGTCGGCTGCGCACCGGTCCTGCAGATGCTGAAAAAGGGGATCACGGTCGGAATGGGAACCGATGCATACACGCACGATATGCTTGAGTCATGGAAGGTGTTCCTGATTATCCAGAGACACAACGCAGGTCTCCCCAATGTAGCCTTCGGTGAAGGAATCCAGATGCTTTTCGACAATAATCGTGAGATCGCGGCAAAGTACTTTGAGAAGCCGCTCGGCATTCTGAAGCCGGGGGCAGCAGCGGATGTCATCATCATGGATTACAAGGAATTTACTCCGTTTTCCGATGAAAATGCCGCCGGTCACATGCTCTTCGGCATGATGGGCAAGAACTGCCGCACAACGATCATTAACGGCAGAGTTCTTTACAAGGACCGCGAGTTTGTCGATATCGATGAAGATGCGATCAATGCGTGGACGATGGAACAGAGTAAGAAGCTCTGGGGAGAGTTGAATCACAGAGTTTATTGATGAGAGTGATCACAGCTGCCTGTGATTTTTTCGGACAGGTTTTGAATGAGGAGGAAAGAACATGAGTGATATTATGCGTCTCATTCCCTTTGATCAGCTGATGAACTGGATCTTTGAGGAATATAAGTCTCAGCAAAGTATTTTCGGTGTCAGAAAGATCGTGAAACACGATGACGGCCAGGCTCTTCCGATTTTCAGGGAGAAGATCGAGTCACCCTTCGGACCGGCGGCAGGACCGAACACGCAGCTTGCGCAGAACATCATTGCGGCTTACGCAGCAGGCTCCCGCTTCTTTGAGCTGAAGACGGTTCAGAAAATGGACGGACGCGAACTGGCTGCCTGTGTGGCAAAGCCCTGTATCGCAGCAAATGATGAGTGCTACAACTGTGAGTGGTCCACAGAGCTTGAGGTGGGGCAGGCATACGAGGAATATCTGAAGGCATATTTTGCGATCAAGGTTCTGGCAAAAGAGCTGGGACTGGGTGATCCTGACGGCTTTGTCTTCAATATGTCTGTCGGCTATGATCTGGAAGGCATCAAGACGCCGAAGGTGGATTCCTATATCAACAACATGAAGGATGCGTCCGGTACTGAGATCTGGAAGACCTGTGTGGACTGGCTGCTGGCAAACACAGACAGATTTGAAAAGGTGGATGCCGATTATGTCAGATCCATCAGTCCGCGTATTTCCGATTCGATCACGGAGTCCACACTTCACGGATGTCCCCCGGATGAGATCGAGCGCATTGCCTCCTATCTGATCACCGAGAAGCATCTGAACACCTATATCAAGTGCAATCCGACACTGCTCGGCTACGAATATGCCCGTGCCAGACTGGATTCACTCGGATTTGATTATATCGCTTTTGACGATCATCACTTCCTGGAGGATCTGCAGTGGGAGGATGCGATACCGATGTTCAACCGCCTGATCAGGCTGACACAGGAGAACGGTGTGGAATTCGGTATTAAGCTGACAAACACCTTCCCGGTGGACGTCAAGGCGAAGGAGCTTCCCAGCGAAGAGATGTATATGTCCGGAAGATCCCTCTTCCCGCTCACGATCCATCTCGCGTCAAAGATCACGGAGGAATTCGGCGGAAAGCTTCGCATCTCCTATTCAGGCGGAGCAGATATCTTCAACATCCGTTCCCTGTATGATGCCGGTATCTGGCCGATCACCATGGCAACCACGATTCTGAAGCCGGGCGGATACCAGAGAATGAGCCAGATCGCGGATGAATTCCCGAATATCGGCAGTGCGCCTTTTGCGGGCGTTGATCTGGAGAAGGTGAAGGCTCTGGATGAAAATGCTGCGGTAAACAGTCACTACAGAAAACCGATCAAGCCGCTTCCGAACAGAAAGACGGATAAGCCTCTGCCCCTGATCGACTGCTTCCAGGCACCCTGCCGCGAAGGATGTCCGATCAAACAGGATATACCGGGATACCTGATGGCAATGAAAGAGGGACGCACGGAGGATGCACTGAATATTATTCTCGCGAGAAATGCCCTTCCGTTTATCACCGGTACGATCTGTCCGCATACCTGCGGCGATAAGTGCATGCGTAATCACTACGAGGAGAGTGTAAGGATCCGCAGCTATAAGCTTCAGGCAGCGGAAGGCGCTTATGAGAAAGTGCTTCCGACTCTGAAGGCGAAGACCTCCGGCAGCAAGCGCAATGTCGCTGTCATCGGCGGCGGTCCTGCCGGTCTTGCAGCTGCCTCCTTCCTCTCAAGAGAGGGAATTGCGGTTACTGTATTTGAAAAGAAGGAAGAGCTGGGCGGTGTTGTCCGTCACGTGATTCCGGACTTCAGGATCAGCCGCGAGGCAATAAAGAAGGATATCGCTCTGTGCAGTGCCTACGGCGCAAAGTTTGTCACGGGCTGTGAGATCTCATCCGTTGAAGAGCTGAAGAAGGGCGGCTTTACCGATATCATTATCGCTGTCGGTGCATGGAAGCCGGGAAGAAATGCCCTTCAGTACGGAGATGCACTGGATGCGCTTGAGTTCCTTGCTGATATGAAGAAGGATCCGGCATCCGTATCACTCGGAAAGAATGTCGTTGTCATCGGCGGCGGCAATACGGCAATGGATGTCGCACGTGCGGCAAAGAGAGCGGAAGGCGTGGAACAGGTGCGCCTGGTTTACCGCCGGACAAGAAGATATATGCCGGCAGACGAGGAAGAGCTGCAGATGGCGATCGATGACGGTGTGATCTTCGAGGAGCTGCTGGCACCTGTCGGTGTGGAGAACGGAGTGCTCAAGTGCTCTGTTATGAAGCTCGGAGAGCCGGATGAATCAGGAAGACGTTCGCCGGTTGAGACCGGAGAGAGCGTTGATATTCCGGCGGATTCCGTGATCACTGCGGTCGGAGAGCGTGTGGACGGCTCCCTCTATGAGGCAGTCGGAGCGGAACTTGACAGAAAGGGACTTCCGGTCATCGATGAGAACCGCATGACCTCTGCTGCCGGCGTGTATGCGATCGGTGATGCAAAGGGCGGTCCGGCAACGGTCGTAAAAGCGATCGCTGATGCTGCGGCAGCGGCAGCTGCGATCTCCGGCGGCAATTATGAGCAGTGCGTCGATACCAATGTGGGCAGTGATCTTTCCAAGCCGCTTGCCAAGAAGGGCGTACTCTGCAAGGACTGTGACCACTGTGACGATACACGCTGCCTCGGCTGTGCGACTGTCTGTGAGGTCTGTACGGATGTCTGCCCGAACCGCGCAAATGTCGCGGTCGATGTGCCCGGCAAGCGGATGCCGCAGATCATTCATGTAGACGGTATGTGCAACGAGTGCGGAAACTGTGCGGTCTTCTGTCCGTACAGCGGCCGTCCGTATAAGGATAAGTTCACACTGTTCTGGAGTCTCGAGGATATGGAGGACAGCACCAACGACGGCTTCCTTCCGGAGGGCGAAACCGTCCGCGTCCGTCTCGGCGGCCAGATCCGGTCCTACGATGTCAAAGATGCCTCCTGCGGCCTGTATGAGGATATCCGGAAGCTGATCGTGGCTGTTCTGGATCAATATGCTTATCTTGTGAAATAACATAACAGATATCCGGATCCTTTGATCTCGGGTATCTGTATGAAAGGGGCATGCGGATGTGTCGCGAAAAAACGATACAGAGCATGCCTTCTTTGCTTTTGTTCTCCTTGACATTTTAACTGAAAGTGATAAGATTAAATCAAACAAAAAGTTTGGTATCCAAAAATTGTATGTGGATATTTCAGGGGGCATTTAGTCATGAATCAGATGAAGTGGACAATGAATCATCTGCCGAAAAGTGAGGATAAAAGGCTTGAGATCATGTCTCAGAAGCACGTGGAGAAGGCAAGACGTTTTCATGAGGGATTTCCGCAGTATGCAATCACTCCTCTTGCGAATTTAAGTCACATGGCCGGATTCCTCGGTCTGGGCGGCATTTATCTGAAAGATGAGAGATGGCGGTTCGGACTGCAGGCCTTCAAGGTCCTGGGCGGCTCCTTTGCAATGGCGAGATACATTGCGGAGGAGATGGATAAAGATGTCAGCGAGCTCTCCTACAATTATCTGACCTCCGATCACTTCAAGGAGGATTTCGGACAGGCGACCTTTTTCACCGCAACGGACGGAAATCACGGACGCGGTGTTGCGTGGGCGGCACACCGTCTGCATCAGAAGGCGGTCGTTCACATGCCGAAGGGCAGCACAAAGACCCGCTTTGAGAATATCCGGAAAGAGGGAGCACAGGTCACTATCGAGGAAGTCAATTATGACGAATGCGTGCGTATGGCTGCGGCAGAGGCAGAGCAGACGAAGCATGGTGTCATAGTTCAGGATACGGCGTGGGAGGGATATGAAAAAATCCCGTCCTGGATCATGCAGGGATACGGAACGCTGGCAAGTGAGGCGGTCGAGCAGCTGCAGGAGGTGGAAGTCAACCGCCCGTCACATATCTTTGTGCAGGCAGGTGTCGGGAGCCTCGCAGGTTCGATCGTCGGATATTTCACAAACCGCTATCCGGAGAATCCGCCTAAATTCATTATCATGGAAGCCGGCGCAGCTGACTGTCTGTATCGCAGTGCTGTGGCCGCAGACGGAGAGCCGAGAATCGTTACCGGAGATCTGAAGACGATCATGGCAGGACTTGCCTGCGGTGAGCCGAACACGATCAGCTGGGACATCCTGAGAAATCATGCAGACTGCTTTATTTCCTGCCCCGACTGGGTTTCCGCCAAGGGAATGCGCATGCTTGCCTCTCCTCTGAAAGGAGATCCGCAGGTGATCTCCGGGGAGTCCGGAGCCGTGGGCATGGGCGTTCTGGACTGCATCATGACAGATCCGGCTTACGCAGAACTGAAGGAAAAACTGGGACTCGGGAAAAACTCGCATGTCCTGATGCTTTCCACGGAAGGAAACACAGACCCGAACCGCTACAGAGAAGTCGTCTGGGATGGTCTGTATCCGACAGTGTAAGCATGACTGCTGCCGGCAGTCATACAGATCACACCTGTTACTTTCGGAAATAATACAGTTCTTACATTTCCTGTATTATTCATATATAACCGTGCATAAGAAACTCATTCACCCGCCAGTACTGAAAAAGGAGAACTTTTATGGAACTGAACTACGAAGCAATTAAGGCTGCAGCTGAGAATTACAGGGCAGATATGTGTGCATTCCTGCGTGAGATGATCTCACATCCGAGTGAAAGTACAGAAGAAAAAGAGGTCGTTATGTGCATCAAGGCCGAGATGGAAAAGCTTGGCTATGATAAGGTGGAAATCGACGGTCTCGGCAATATCATCGGTTGGATGGGCGAAGGTGACAAGATCATCGCGATCGATTCCCATATTGATACGGTCGGTATCGGAAACATCGATAACTGGGAGCAGGATCCGTACAAGGGCTATGAGACTGACGAGATCATCTACGGCCGCGGCGGCTCCGATCAGGAGGGCGGCATGGCTTCCGCAGTTTACGGCGCAAAGATCATGAAGGATCTGGGAATCATTCCGGAGGGCTACAAGATCATGATCGTAGGCTCCGTCATGGAAGAGGACTGCGACGGTCTCTGCTGGCAGTACATTGTAAATAAAGACAATATCCGTCCGGAGTTTGTTATTTCCACAGAGCCTACGGACGGCGGTATCTACAGAGGACACAGAGGAAGAATGGAGATCCGCGTTGACGTAAAGGGTACGTCCTGCCACGGCTCCGCTCCGGAGCGCGGTGATAACGCGATCTACAAAATGTCCGAGATCATTCAGAACGTGAGAGATCTGAATGCAAACGACTGTGCGGAAGGAACCGAGATCAAGGGTCTCGTAAAAATGCTTGAGCCGGAATTTAATCCGGAGAATTACGAGGATGCAAGATTCCTTGGCAGAGGTACCTGTACGGTATCCCAGATCTTCTATACATCCCCGAGCCGCTGCGCTGTGGCAGACTCCTGTGCGATCTCCATTGACCGCAGAATGACTGCAGGCGAGACATGGGATTCCTGTCTGGAAGAGATCAGAAATCTTCCCGCATGCAAAAAATATGCAGACGATGTGAAGGTTTCCATGTACATGTATGACCGTCCCGCATGGACAGGCGAAGTCTATGAGACAGAGGCTTACTTCCCGACATGGATCAACAAGGAGAGCGCTGCTCACGTAAAGGCACTGGTAGATGCGCATAAGGCACTTTTCGGTGAAAAGAGATATTCTCCGGAGAGCCAGAAGGCACTCCGCGACAGACCGCTGACAGATAAGTGGACCTTCTCCACAAACGGCGTTTCGATTCAGGGCCGCTACGGCATCCCGTGCGTAGGCTTCGGACCGGGTGCCGAGTCTCAGGCACATGCTCCGAATGAGATCACCTGGAAGCAGGATCTTGTCAACTGCGCAGCTCTGTATGCGACAGCAATTCCGCTCTATCCGACAGAGGAGAAGACCGGTGATGTCACACAGTTCCGCGCAGGAAAGACGGATAACAACATTCTTTGATTGTATGTGGATTTTAAGCAGGACAGTAAGACCTATCCGTATGGCGGCCGGAGTATTAAGCCGGCCGCGGATACAGATACGTAAACCGTGCAAATAAGATAACAGGAGAATAATGATGGATAAGACACTTCAGGGCTATATTGATAAACTGAATTCCCTTAATTTTAAGGATATGTATGAGGGGGATTTCTTCCTGACATGGGAAAAGTCCGATGATGAGATCGAGGCACTGTTCACTGTAGCGGATGCACTTCGCTATATGAGAGAGAACAATATTTCCACAAAGATCTTCGAATCCGGTCTCGGCATCTCGATCTTCCGCGACAACTCCACAAGAACCCGTTTCTCCTTTGCCTCTGCCTGCAATCTCCTTGGTCTTGAGGTTCAGGATCTGGATGAGAAGAAGAGCCAGATCGCACACGGAGAGACTGTTCGTGAGACGGCAAACATGATTTCCTTTATGGCTGACGTCATCGGCATCCGCGATGATATGTACATCGGCAAGGGAAACAAGTATCAGCATGATGTTGTGGACGCTGTTACGGAAGGATATAAGGACGGAGTTCTGGAACAGAAACCGACACTTGTAAATCTCCAGTGCGACATTGATCATCCGACACAGTGCCTTGCGGATATGCTGCACATCATTCACGAGTTCGGCGGAGTGGAGAATCTGAAGGGAAAGAAAGTAGCCATGACCTGGGCTTATTCTCCGAGCTACGGCAAGCCGCTCTCGGTTCCCCAGGGCGTGGCAGGTCTCTTTACACGTTTCGGCATGGATGTCGTCCTTGCGCATCCGGAAGGCTATGACATTATGCCGGAAGTAGAGGAAGTGGCAAAGGCAAATGCCGAGAAGAACGGCGGCTCCTTTACAAAGACAAACAGCATGGAAGAGGCATTTAAGGATGCGGATATCGTTTATCCGAAGAGCTGGGCTCCGTTTGCCGCTATGGAGAAGAGAACGGATCTCTACGGAAAGGGCGACTTCGACGGCATCGACAAGCTGGAGCAGGAGCTTCTGGCACAGAATGCGAAACACAAGGACTGGTGCTGTACGGAAGAGATGATGGCAAAGACAAAGGACGGAAAGGCTCTGTACCTGCACTGCCTGCCTGCAGATATCAACAATGTTTCCTGTGAGGACGGAGAGGTTGCGGATACCGTATTTGACCGCTATCGTGTGCCGCTCTACAAGCAGGCTTCCTTCAAGCCGTATATCATCGCTGCGATGATCGTTCTTGCAAAATGCAAAAACCCGCAGGAAACCCTGAAGAAGCTGGAGGAAAGAGGTACTGTACGCCGGTTCCAGTGATTCCGGAGGCAGATGATAACTTCCGCAGGAAAGCATGATTATGCGTGAGCGCTTTTCTTTCACATCGGGAGGTTAAGAAAATGGGAAAAAGAATTGTAATTGCACTTGGCGGCAATGCACTTGGCAAGAATCTGCCGGAACAGATGATCGCGGTGAAAAAGACGGCAAAAGCGATCGTAGACCTGATCGAGCAGGGAAATGAAGTTGTGATTGCACATGGAAACGGTCCGCAGGTCGGCATGATTCAGAAGGCAATGGCAGAACTGGTTCGCTCTGAACCGGATAAATATATCACTTGTCCGCTCTCGGTCTGTGTGGCAATGAGTCAGGGCTATATCGGCTATGACCTTCAGAATGCGCTCAGAGAGGAAATGCTCAACCGCGGGATCGATACAGGCGTGGCTACCGTGCTGACGCAGGTAGAGGTGGATCCGGAGGATCCCGCTTTCAAGAATCCGACAAAGCCGATCGGTGCCTTCATGACAAAAGAAGAGGCAGACAAGCTTGTCAGAGAAAGAAATTACGATGTGGTCGAGGATTCCGGAAGAGGATACAGACGAGTCGTCGCCTCTCCGAAGCCGGTCTCCATCATCGAGATCGGTACGATCCGCTCTCTTGTTGAGACAAACCATGTTGTTGTTGCCTGCGGAGGCGGCGGCATCCCGGTATTCCGGACAGAGGGAAATCACTTAAAGGGAGCTGCTGCGGTCATCGACAAGGATTTTGCCGCATGCAAGCTTGCCGAGCAGGTCGACGCCGATGTGCTGATCATTCTTACAGCTGTGGAAAAGGTTGCCATTCACTTCGGCAGAGAGGATGAGAAGTGGTTGGATTCCTTGACACCGCAGGAGGCGGCGCGCTATATTGAGGACGGCGAATTTGCTCCCGGCTCCATGCTGCCGAAGGTTCAGGCAGCGGTCAGCTTTGTACAATCCAAGCCGGGACGCAGGTCTTTGATCACCTTGCTGGAAAAAGCAAAGGATGCGATCAACGGCGGAACCGGAACCTTAATTCAGGAGGACTAAAGAAATGAACAATACAGCAATTCATACAGAACATGCACCGGCTGCGATCGGACCGTATTCCCAGGCTGTCAGGGCCGGCAATACGATCTATGTCTCCGGACAGATTCCGATCGATCCGGCAACGGGCGCTTTTGCGGGTGAGGACATTGCTTCCCAGACAAGACAGAGTCTGACAAATATCCGCAATATCCTGAAAGAAGCAGGTGCTGACATGAGTGCTGTTGTAAAAACGACTGTACTGCTCAAGGATATTGCTGATTTCGGTGCAATGAATGAAGTTTATGCAGAGTTCTTTACAGCTCCGTATCCCGCACGCGCAGCTTTTCAGGTCGCGGCCATTCCGAAGGATGCACTTGTAGAGATCGAGGCAGTTGCGGTGATCTCATGATCCCGAGCTGGGATAAATCTTAATAAAAGCGATAAAAAAGACCTCCGTTTGAGCGGAGCGCCTCCTGACGGCAGGCGTCTCACGTGAACACGGAGGTCTCTTTTTTATAGATCAGGAGCGTCTTGGCGCGGCGAGCTCATCGGAATCCAGCAGGATCGTGAAGGGGCCGTCGTTTGTCAGACTGACCTTCATATCTGCTCCGAAGATGCCGGTCTCTACTTTTTGTACGCTCTTTTTGCACTCTGCAACCACATATTCATACAGCTCATTTGCCAGATCGGGAGCTCCTGCCGTTGTAAAGCCGGGGCGGTTTCCCCTTCTGCAGTCCGCATAGAGCGTGAACTGAGAGACAAGAAGCAGCTCGCCGTTCACATCCTTCAGAGAAAGATTTGTTTTTCCGTTCTCATCCGCAAAGATGCGAAGTCCGAGCATCTTTTTGATCAGCTTGTCCGCAGTCTCACGGGTATCTGTGGGACTCACCCCGATGAGCGTCAGATAGCCTTTTCCGATTTTTCCGGTTACTTCATTTTCAACGGTGACGGAAGCGTCCGTCACGACCTGAATTAAAAATCTCATAATGATAAACCTC
>JAUNAN010000070.1 GCA_030527595.1 Lachnospiraceae bacterium
AGGAATTGTACAAACCACGCAGTGGATTTTCCCCGTTCAGGAATTGTACAAACCACGCAGTGAATTTCCCCCTTGCAAGAAAGCCATATGCATAGAATAATGATTTCTGTAACGATTACTGTATACACCCTGCAGAACAGCAGTCCTGTTGCGTAACAGGGTTTGTCCAGCCAATAAACAAGGAAACATCAATGAAATACGACTTTACTTCTCACATTGACAGGCATGGATTGGATTCCGTTGCCGTAGACAGCATCGGTGGTACCGTCTGGGGAATTGAACCCAAGGCCGCCAAAGAGGGATATGATGAAATCCCCATGTGGGTGGCGGACATGAATTTTGCCACCTGCCCTTCCATTACAAGCGCTATCCGGACTCGCTTAGAGCATCCGCTGTTCGGATATTTTGTCCCCAGAGATGAATATTATGACGCCGTCATCAAGTGGCAGTCTGAGCAAAACGGCTTCGATAATCTCTCAAGAGAAGAGATCGGCTATGAGAACGGCGTCCACGGCGGAATCTGCTCCGCCTTGTCTGTCCTCACTCAGCCCGGAGACACAGTGCTCCTGCACAGCCCGGCTTATGTCGGCTTCATCGGTGATCTAAAGCAGCTCGGGCGTTACCCTTCCTACAGCCCCCTGGCGAAGGACAGGGACGGCATTTGGCGCATGGACTTCGAGGACATGGAGCGCCGGATCCGGGAAAAAAATATTCACCTCGCCATCTTCTGCTCCCCGCACAATCCCACCGGTCGTGTCTGGGAGAAATGGGAACTTGAGCGGGCGATGGAGCTGTTTGCAAAATACGACGTCACTGTGCTTAGTGATGAGATCTGGTCTGATATTATTTTTGCGGGACAGAAGCATATCCCCACCCGGATGGTCAGTGAAGATGCAGCTATGCGCACCATCAGTTTTTACGCTCCCTCCAAGACCTTTAATCTCGCCGGCATGATCGGAAGTTACCACATCATTCACAATCCGGAGCTCAGGCAGAGGATCCGCCGCTATGAGCGCAGTCTGTGCTACAACGAGATGAACATCCTCTCCATGTATGCACTCATGGGTGCTTACAGTGAAGAGGGGCGCGAATGGGTAAAAGAATTGCGTAAGGTTCTGGAAGAAAACTGCAGATATGCGGTGGACTTCATTAATAAGGAACTGCCCGGATGCACCGCTTCCATGCCTCAGGGAACATACATGATCTTTATGGATGTCAGCGAGTACGCGGGGGCGCATGACCTGACGATGGATGAGATCCTTGATGCCGGGTGGAGAGTCGGTGTCGCCTATCAGGACGGAAGGCAGTTTAAGGGGCCGATGTCGATTCGTCTCAATTGTGCGCTGCCGAAGGACAGACTTGAGGAAGCTATGAGAAGGATGAAGGAGCTGGTTTTCAGATAATTCTATTTATCCGGCTGACTCCAAAAAGAGATGTGCGCTGACCGGCTGATTCGAGACTTTCACCTGTTAAAGATGTGCGCCGACCGGCGCATCAAAAAAATGACCACACCGTATAGGCGTGGTCATTTTTATTTTGCAAAACTTTGTCTTTATTTGACGCCTGCAATATCCTTTGCAAGCTGCTTCTTCTGACCCATGTTAGACTGACGTGCGATCATAATTCTCTGAGCCTGAGGAGAGCCTGCTCCGTGCATGGATTCCGGCAGATATCCGACTGCTGCGGTACCCATCGTCATGTTCTCGATGAGACGCAGAATACGCATTCTATCCTCTGTCGGTACGGAGGATACGCCCTTCAGATACTTCTCGATGTAATCATGTGTTTCCGGATTGCGATAATCTGCCTCGGACGGCTGTGTTACCATCAGACCGCCGGCAAGATCCTGTGCGAGACGTGCGATCTCATACGGGAAGCGTGTGACATTCTGCTTGCAGACATTTGCAAGAAGCAGATCGATCAGGTAGTTTCCTGCATCTGTCGGAGCACCCTGGGAAGAGCATGCGATACCGCAGGCATACAGAGTTTCGTTCAGATGAGTCATCTCGATCAGCTTATCCTTGACATGGGATGCCTTGGCAGCACCTGCCATCTCGACAGCTGTTGCTGTAGCGCCGATCAGGACGTCACCTACACCGACCTTGCAGCCGCCGTAGGACTGTCTGTGATAACCGGCAAATCTTTCTACCATCATGCCGGCAAACTTTGTCTCGCCGTTCAGGAAGATCATGTCGTTCGGAATAAATACGCGGTCAAAGATAACCAGTACTTCATGTCCGCCGTAAGTCGGATTTCCGACATCGATGGAGTTGAACTCTTCTGTCTTTCTTGTATCGCAGGACTGGCGGCCGAGAATCAGAGTGATACCCTTCTCATCTGTCGGACATGCGAAGGAAATTGCATAATCTTCATCGCCCTCTCTCATGGAGATCGTCGGCATTACGATGACATAGTGGCTGTTCAGATAACCTGTCTGATGTGCCTTTGCACCTGTTACATATACACCGTCAGGTGTTCTCTCTACAACATGAAGGAAGAGATCCGGGTCTGCCTGCTGGCTCGGTGAAAGACCTCTGTCACCCTTTACGTCAGTCATAGCTCCGTCAACACCGTAGTCATTCTCCTGAATCATTGTCCAGAATTTGACAAAGTTGTCATAGTACTTTGTACCGCACTCTTTATCTGTCTCATAGGTTGTGGAATAAACTGCATTGGCAGCGTCCATACCTACACATCTCTGGAAGCAGGCAGCTGTCTTCTGTCCCAGAAGTCTCTGCATCTTAACCTTCTTGATCAGATCGTCGGTAGACTGATGCAGATGTGTAAAACGGTTGACCTTCTTGCCTGTAAGATTGGAAGTTGCTGTCATCAGATCCTCATACTGCGGATCCTCTGCAAGTGCATAGGTCTCGGCAAAGGAATTGAGAGAGGGACGGACGATCGGATCGTCTACTACGTTTTCTACCTTCTTGCCGAAGCGGTAAAGATTCAGGTTCAGTCCCCTGAGAGACTCAATGTACTGTTCTTTTGTCATCATAATCGTTCACCTCATGTTGTACCGACACCGGAACGCCCGAAATGATGCTGGCTTTTCTCCATAAACGGCTTTTTCCGCGCCTCTTCGTGCCTCTTCTATTTCGATCGTTCCGGATTGATGGTTTTTATTTTTATCCGGCAGACATACCTGTCTGCTGTACATCCTGTTACTGCCAAACTGATTACTGCTAACTGATCACTGCTTACGGATCACTCCTTGTTGTAATCCAGTGCCTCTCCGAACCTCTTCTTATACTCGTCTGCGAGCTCCTCGCGGAAGTTCGGATGTGCAATGTTGATCAGTCTCTTTGCTCTCTCTCTTAAGGTCTGTCCGCGGAGCTGCGCAATTCCGTACTCGGTTACGATATAGTTGACATCACACCGACCGGTCGTGACCGGACCGCCTGTTGTGATCGTCTTCACGATCTTGGATTCACTCAGATCCTTCGTTGCGGAATGCAGAGCAATAATGGAACGTCCGCCCTTGGAAAGGTTGGCACCTCTTACAAAGTCCATCTGACCGCCGATACCGGAGATCTGACGAAGACCGATCGCCTCTGCACAGACCTGACCCTGCAGATCCACCTGTACGCACGAGTTGATGGAAACGACATTGTTATTCTGTGAGATCACTGCCGGATTGTTGCACACATCAACCGGAAGCATCTTGATCATAGGATTGTTGTTGACATACTCATAGAGCTTATGACTTCCCATCAGGAAGGTCACACAGACGCGTCCCACATCCCGCTGCTTGCTCTTTCCGTTAATGACACCTGCCTCGATCAGCGGCATAACACCGTCAGAGATCATCTCTGAGTGGATGCCCAGATCCTTCTTATCGCCCAGGCAGGAGAGCACGGCATCGGGAACTGCTCCGATTCCAAGCTGGAGGCAGTCACCGTCCTTTACCAGACCTGCGATATGCTCGCCGATTCTCTGATCCTCTTCGCTGATCCTCGGCGGACATGATTCCGGAAGCGGCTCCCATGCATCGATAAAGCCGTCGATCTCCGTCACATGGATAAAGCTCTCGCCGAAGGTCCTCGGCATATTCGGGTTACATTCCGCAACGACGAACTTTGCCGACTTGATCGCCTGCCAGCCGTAGTCACAGGAAAGACCGATGTTGATATAGCCTCTTGCATCAGGCGGTGAGCAGGTAAATGCAAACACATCCACCGGCAGCTCTCCGTTTCTGAACATATAGGGTACATCAGAGAAGAAGGCGGGTGTATAATCCGCACGATGCTCTGCGATCGCCTTTCTTGCAGGGCCGCCTACAAAAAGGGCATTATGACGGAAGTGTTCCTCCATACCCGGCTGCAGATAATCTCCTGAACCAAGGTATACCATGTGTGCAACTTCCACATTATGAAATTTCTCAGCCATACGCGCCATAGTGCGCTGGAAAATAATAGGTTCCGCAACCGCATGACCAAACACGACACGGTCACCGTCCTGAATCTTGGAAACGGCTTCCTCAGGGGTCATATGGTGCTCTTTATAATATTCACGCCATTCCATATTAATCTCCTTACTGCTATCGTACAGTGTCGGTCCGGATCCGCTTATGCTTTACGATAAACCTTCACAATTCCTTCCGGACGGAAGTCCTGCTTTTCATAACAGGATTCCGTCATCGGCTGTTCACTCATTTCTTTAGAATGCGCTCTGATAGATCTCAAGGATCTCTGCCTCAGAGAGCTCCACATAATTATTATTCAGCAGTCTCTGCTGTGTCTCGATCACGCTCTTTGCATATACCGGAAGCTCATCCTCCGTTACATCATGCTCACGCAGCGGATCCAGCTTCAGGATCTTATCCATCAGCGCATACAGTGCAGTCAGACCTTCCTCTGCGGGAACCTCAAGCTCTTTGCCGAGAATAGCCTTCAGATCCTGCAGCTTACCCTCCGGCTTCTTTGCCTCATATTTCTTCATAACAGCTGCGAACATCAACTGATTGGACTGTCCGTGCGGAATGTGATGGACACTTCCCAGCGGGTAGCTCAGAGCATGAACCGCTGCGCATCCGCCGTAGCCGAAACCGATTCCTGCCCAGTTGGAGGCACGCAGGAATTCCGCAGCATCTTTCTTCCATGCATTCTTATCATCGGAGGCAGCCGCTCTTCTCCAGCCCTGCAGGATCAGAGAAAGTGCGCTCTCAGAAAACAGCGCTGAGGTAGCGCATGCATTTGGGCTGAGATAAGACTCTACCGCATGAATCATGGCATCAATAGAGCTGGTTGCAAATACACCATAGGGCAGACTCTTCAGCATTCCGGTGATCATGATCGCCTCATCAGCGAACATAGCCGGAGAAACGATGCCCTGCTTCACTCCCTTTGTCGTTCTGTTGACAACGGCGATATTGGTGACCTCACTGCCTGTTCCGCAGGTCGTCGGAACGATCACGAGCGGATGAACCTTTTTCAGGCCGTCAGGCATGCGGTCATAGAGATCATCAACCTTATCGGAGCTGTCTGCTACAGCGATCACCTTTGCGATATCAATGATCGTGCCGCCGCCGACAGCGATGATTCTGTCGTATTTTTTTCCGCGCAGCTCATCAAGGATCGCATCAACCATTACATCACTCGGCTCGCCTGCGCCGAACTTCTCCTGGAACAGCGTCTGGCATCCCAGATCGAGAGATGAAATAGTCGGTTCATAGATATATTCATTCGTAAGGATCAGATCTTCTGCGCCAAGTCCTGCTTCCTTCGCATAATCTCCAAATTCGTTATATTCGGCAATTGCCGGCATGATCTTAAAAGGTTTCATTTCTTCTCCTTTATCATGTTTTTCTCGAAGCGGTTCTTCCTGTGTTGTCCGGAAAATAAAACCACCTCCGGTTATTTTCTACCAGCACCTGTATGTTGATTTTCTGACACTCCTTTTTTGCGGGATACATAACTGCGTCCGCAGATGCAGTTATGCATCCCCAGGTTTGGTAGGTATCTGTCAGAAGAATTCTGTCTGAATGTTATACGAAATCGGCAGATGATCCGCCGATTTCGTTAAGTCCGGCCTCCTGCATACATCGGGAAATGCGGAATCAGCCGTATGAAGTATCCTGTCTTCCGCAGGTATTACGGAAGACAGTTTATTTCTGAAAGAAAGGATTAATATACGCGGGATTCTGCAAGGTGATCATCGATTCTCTTGCGTGCTTCCTGAACCTCTTCCTTGTCGGATGTAGAAGCAACGCCGATGTGCCACCAGCTGTTGTAGCCCTCTGCCATAGTCTTCGGAAGAACCTTTGCGTCGATGATAACGGAGCCCTTCTCTTCCTTAGCTGCCTTTAATGCTGCACGGAGTTCTTCCGGTGTCTTTGCAGTGAAACCCTTCATGCCGTAGCCTTCGCCGACCTTTGCGAAATCTGTGTAGCAGTAAGCGCCGTCGAGCTTTCCTGTTTCTTCATTTCTGTAACGCATCTCTGTAGCGGTGGACTCTACGCCGTTGCCCATCTGCAGATTGTTGATGCAGCCGAATGCCGTGTTATCGAAGACAACAACTGTGATCTTTGCATTTTCCTGGATAGCGGTCGGGATCTCGCTGTTCAGCATCATGAAGGAGCCGTCGCCGACGAGTGCGTAAACTTCCTTATCCGGAGCTGCAAGCTTGGAGCCGAGTGCGCCTGCGATCTCGTAGCCCATGCAGGAAGCGCCGTATTCCATGTTGTATGAATCCTTTGCATCTGTTACCCAGAGACGCTCAAGGTCTGCCGGAAGAGAGCCTGCTGCTGCTACTACGATTGCGTCATCATCGATTTCTTCGCGGATGATGCCGACACCGTTGGACTCTGTGATCGTTCCGCCGATGTCACGGATGTAATCTGTCATGATCTTCTCTGTCCAGCTCGGTACGCACGGAACGAACTTGCCTTCGCCGAAGCCTTCGCCGTTGTACTGTGCATCAAGAACGCTCTGTCTCTCTGCTTCCCAGACTTTATTGATATCTGTGATCTCTGTTGTGAAGCCGCTCTTATAGGATGCTGCGCGAAGCTCTTTTGCGATTGCCTCCAGAGTCACCTTTGCATCACCGACGCAGCTTGTTGCATCGAGCTTATCTGCATGATATTCGGATGTATTGATTGCCAGAACCTTGATATCCGGATTCTGGAACAGAACCCACTTGGAGCCTGTGACAAAGTCATTGAATCTTGTGCCGACACCGATGATCAGGTCGCAGTCCTTGCAAAGAACATTTGCTGCATAGGTTCCTGTAACGCCTACGCCGCCGACATTCAGTTCGAAGGAATCCGGAAGTGCGGAGTGACCTGCCTGTGTCTGGGATACCGGAATATTAAACTCGCTGCAGAAGTCCATGACTGTCTGGCCTGCTTCGGAATAACGAACGCCGCCGCCGGAGATCAGCATCGGCTTCTTAGCTGCCTTGATCATTTCCACTGCTGCGTTGATTTCATACTCATCAGCAACATGACGTGCAATATGGTGTACTCTCTTCTGGAAGAAGTATTCCGGGAAGTCATAGCTCTCACCCTCCACATCCTGCGGCATGGAGATCACAGCTGTTCCGCAGTCTGCCGGATTGGTCAGAACGCGCATTGCGTTGACCATAGCGCTCATCAGCTGCTCCGGACGTGCAACTCTGTCCCAGTAACGAGCGACCGGCTTGAAGCAGTCAGAAGCTGTTGTTGTCAGGCTTTCCGGGCATTCCAGCTGCTGAAGAACCGGATCCGGCTGACGTGTTGCAAAGGAATCGGACGGGAAGAGCAGCAGCGGAATATTGTTAATCGTTGCTGTAAGCGCTGCGGTAACCATGTTGCAGGCACCCGGTCCGATAGAAGAAGTACAAGCAATGATTCTGCGGCGGTTATGCTGCTTTGCGTAGCTGATTGCTGCGTGAGCCATACCCTGCTCATTACGTCCCTGATATACTCTGAGGTGGCCCGGATCATGAGCCAGTGCCTCTCCGAGACCGACTACCATGCCGTGTCCGAAGATCGTAAACATACCGTCTACGAAGGGCTCTTCCTTGCCGTCGAACTCAACATACTGCTGGTTCAGGAACTTAACGATTGCCTGTCCTACTGTCATTCTGATTTTTGCCATTGTTGTTTTCCTCCTGACATCTACACTACTGTTTTTTGTAAAACCTTCGTTTTTCTCAGCGATTTCTGCATCGCTTTATTTGATAATGAAAGTATAGCAACGGCAGTTCTTTTTTTCTTTCAACCTTTTGTCTTTTGAAAATAACAGAGAAAAAATCCCGTTTTCAAAATCTTGCGCTCCGTCCCTTCTGTTTTTCCTTTCTTTTTCTCACCTTTTCATCACAATTTGAGATTCTTGCGAATTCACGCTTCGGACACGGAACTATCGGTTTTATAATTTTTAAAATTCTTGCAATCGTCCGGAGCCGTTCGTGAAATCGTACACTGTTTTGATGATAAAGCCTCCCTTTTCGGGAAATATCACGAATGAACCTCCCGCCCTGAATAAACTCAGAAAAAAAGCGCCTCCGGGAAAGTCGGACTGCTGTCTCTGACCTTCCCGGAGGCGCTGACGTTATCGTCACTTATTTCTTGTGCCTGCCCTTATTTTCCACAATATAGTTCTGTCTGTACTTTTTGGGCGGAATTCCTACATGCTTTGAAAACTGCAGATTGAAGTAGCTCTGTGTATCATAGCCCACCATTCCGGCGATCTCCGCGATCGGCAGATCCGTGGAAATCAGCAGCGTCTGAGCCTCTCCCACTCTTCGTCTCAATAAATACTGCATCGGAGAATATCCGCTCATCTCTTTAAACACGTGCGAAATATAGTAAGGGCTCATATTCAGAGCGGTTCCCATACTCTGCAGCGAAATATCCTCCGAGTAATGATCATCGATATATTTTTTGATTCTTCGCCCGAGGATCGGCGCATCCTCCAGCTTATTTTCCTCCACGTGCTCTGAAGTCTCCCTGGCAGCGATCGCAAGCGTCTTTACCAGCACGGCATGCATCAAACTGTTGGCAAAGGCTTCACACCTGGGCTCGTCCTTTGCCAGGCTTTCATACATCATGCGAAGCAGCGTATGCAGCTCTCCGAAATCATCGCCCGTTTTAAAGATGAAGCCTGCATCCGAGGGGATCAGGGCATATTCCGGAAGATCCGGCATATGCAGATTGCCGATCGCGATACAGTAGGTTCCCACTTCATTGCCTTTTCCCGAAATCTCATCATGCACGATCATGGGGTTATAGATCAGAAGATCTCCCTTTTCGATATGATATTGTTTATCATCGATCAAATACTCGCTCTGTCCCTCACAAACCAGAATGATCTCCGTGTGATCCTTGTGATGATGCATAACACGCGGGTGTGTACTTGCAGTCGGACTGATCTGGCTTACATATAAGAGTTTCGGATCATTTTTTTCATTGAAAACAGATTGTAACTCTCTTCTTACAAAGCACTGGACATTCAGCGGCGCATACTTTTCTCCCATAGCTTCTCTCCTGACACCAAATGACAAAACAGCTTTTACCTGCCATACCTAATTCACACCTGGTTCATACTCTATTTATACCTGATGACTCAGCCATTCCGCAATATCCGCATAAACAGCATCATGCTCATCTTCATTCAGAATTTCGTGGCGAAGTCCCTCATAAAGGATGCCGGTCACATCGGAGTAACCTCTCTTTTCCATGAAATTCTGCGCAAACTCAAAATTCTCCTTTGATCCGATACAGGGATCTTCACTTCCCGACACAAACAGGATCGGGAGCGACGGATTGGAAACGCTCCATCCGCTCTCATCGTAGGTATCCCCCATTTCGTCAAAGAGCCCTCGGAAGCCGTCACAGGTAAACGGGAAGCCGCAGTACTCACTGGCGATATAGGCATCTACGTTGTTTTCATTTACAGAGAG
Organism: Lachnospiraceae bacterium; assembly: GCA_030527595.1. GTDB lineage: Bacteria > Bacillota > Clostridia > Lachnospirales > Lachnospiraceae > Chordicoccus. Next base: position 9,883 of record JAUNAN010000070.1, read on the forward strand.
CCAGTCAAACTCCGTTCTCGGGTTCGGAATATTCTTCAGATAGGAGCTGAATGCAAGCTTATTGATCAATCCGCTCACATGATGCTTGCCCCGGAAGGTACCGATCACGCCGTTCAGAAATTTCGCTGCGGGAAGTGCTCCGTTCTTTGCCGGAGAGCCCATGACGATCAGCGCAGAGAGCTCGCTGTCATACTTCTTTGTATAGCAGCGTACCACGAGAGACCCCATGCTGTGTCCGAAGAGGATCAGCTTCTTACCCGGCCAGAGAGCTTAGGCTTTCTTCGTAACGGTATAGGCATCCTCTACCAGAGCTCTTCCTCCGGTACCATACATGTAACCGAGATCAGCCTTTGAGGTGACAGACTTTCCGTGACCGCGGTGATCATGAATGATGCAGGCATATCCGAGAGGGTCAGATACTCCATAAAAGGAATATAGCGCTCCTTCATCTCCGCCATTCCGTGCACCAGCTGGACCACTGCACGAATTTCGCCGTCTTCCGGCACACCGGTGAGAACCGATAATCCAAGTCTGTCTACCTGTGACTGAACGGAAAATTCATGCTGAATCATAGCTTCTCCTTATAAATTATAAATAAAAACAATTTCAAAATGTCCGTATTACAAAAGGCCTTTTTTATGTGAGAAATCAGATATTCATTCTCTATAAGCTATTATGAAGGAAATTTCTGACCATTTCAAGCCCAAAATTGCAATAACAAGTTGCACACTTTTGCTCCACACCACACCTGTGG
>JAUNAN010000005.1:0-28563 GCA_030527595.1 Lachnospiraceae bacterium
TCCATATAAAATCTTTTCAAATATCAGCTTGACATATCACCAGATTGCTCCTTTTCAAAAACTTACGGTTCTGATTTCCGGAACATATTTTCCGAATCCCTGTTCCGCCTATGCCTTGTCGTCTTCTCATACAGCGAATTCCTCACAGGGATCAAAATTTCTAACAATCCATTCGTCCTGCAAATATAAGTTTAGTATCACCATATGCGAATGTCAAGAAAAAGCGATTCGCACAGAAAAACACTCGCACCTGTGTTACACCTTTAGAGACAGCCCTGCGCGATCCGCCTCACAGTCCGCTCATGAACACAGGCTGCCGATCGGCCCCCGGGCACTTTCGTGAAAATTTAAGAAATTGCTGCCGGCGTCCGGTTTGCCTGTTCCCCCTCTCCGTGCTATGATAGGTGCTATGTATAAAGAAGACTTTTATAAAAATCAAAAAGAACAAATCACAGAGCCCTCAAACACGATGGCTGTTCTGGCCCTGGGGTGCGGCATTGTCTCAGTGATGACCTTTCTCTTCGGAATCGGCATCATCTTTGCGGCGCTCGGCATCACCTTTGCTCTTCTTTCAAGAAGAGAACACCTGTCCCGCAGGGCATTGCAGGGTCTTGTATTCTCAGGCGTTTCTCTGGGACTGTTTACCGCATCTATGCTCTTTATCACCGTTACTCTTCAGCAGATCGGCATGCTTGATGTGATGAAGGATGCCTACGAGACAGTTGACTTCTCCGACGCCTCCTCTGTCGCGGCGTTTGAGGATACCATAGAGACAGAGCTGATCATTAGGCTCTATGGCGAAGATGCACTTGAGTATTTCGGTCTCGCTCCCGGGAGCAGTGATCTGAACAGCGGTTCCGCTGCGGAAAGCGGTGCGGCAGCTCCCGGCTCCATGCCTGATATCAGTGAAATTGCCGACGGCGGAACTGCCGTTGCATGACGGAGACTTATAGAAAGAGGACTGTATCATTATATGAAAACCAGAAACATAAAAACAAAAGCGAGAATTGCTCTCACCGGTAAATGGTCCGGTGCCGTTCTCGCGTCACTCACCTATATTGCTGTCACCTACCTCAGTAATTATCTGTTACTGCTGGTATCGGGAGGTACTTCCACACCTGCCCTCCTGAGCGCATACACCATTTCCCTGATCCTTTCTCTCCTTCTCCTTCTGTTTCATGCCGGTGTGCGCCTCTATTTTCTGAGGCTGGCAAGAGGTGAGGAGGCAGGACTGATCTCCATCGTAGAAGCCTATCGCAGTCAGCCGGACCGCTTCCTGATCTCAGGCTTTCTCCGCTGCCTGCCGTTCTATGCCGTATCCGTTCCGCTGCTCTTCTCGGACAGCTCATCTCCGCTTATCACCGCCTTCACTGTCATCTGCGCGATTGCCGGAGCTGCCTGTCTTCTGATCTACGGCCTCACCGATCTCCTTCTGTTCGCACACCCGGAATTCGGTGCACTGGATGCACTCAGAGAGAGCCGGCGTCTCATGCAGGGCAATAAGCTCCGCCTGTTTCGTCTCTACCTCTCATTTATCGGCTGGCTGCTCCTGATCGTTCTGAGTCTCGGCATTGCCTCTCCCTGGATCATTGCCTACTTCGAGGAGACCTTCTGCTGCTTCTATGAGAGCATTGAAAAATAAAAACACAGCTGTCCACACCGTATAAGACAGGCATCCCTGCCCTGTAAATGCATATCTGTTTATTCTTAATCGACAAAGAGGTCGTGAAACCGCTTGGGTTTCACGACCTCTTTATAATTCTTGATCCGGACGGCATTCCGCCGGTTTCTTCACCTTCCGCTCGCGTCTCCGACGCAGCAGTGTTTTTATTTTTTCAAAAGGAAGGCCACAGCCTCATAGGGCTGCATGGTCCTTTTCAGGATTCCGTCTTCAACCGCCTGTTCACTGCGATCCAGCGAGAATCCATCCCCGTCAGTAACGAAGATCTGTTCAAGGATTGTACTTCCGCTTCGTTCCACACCGGCGATCCACACAGGAATCTCAACATCTATCTGCTCGCAATGGGAGTTGACCACGACAATGATCTCCTCACTGTCTGTAAAGCGTGCGTAAGAGATATAATGTCTGCCGCCTTCGATCAGCTGCAGCGCTCCCGTCTTCAGACACTCCCACCGCTTATGCAGCAGAACCGCCTCCCGGTAATAGCAGAGCATATCCAGATCTTCTCTGCCCCAGGGATAGGTCCGTCTGTTGTCAGGATCCGTGAAGCCCACAACACCGGCCTCATCTCCGTAGTAGATCGTCGGAGCACCGGGGAAGGTCATCTGGATCAGCACCGCCTCACGCATGACCGGAGGAAGGATATTTTCTCCCGCCGCTGCGGTTCCCAGCGTCCCGACTCTGCCCACATAGTGATTTGTGCGGGTCAGGAACCGGGAATGATCATGATTATCCAGCTCATTCATGGCACAGAGAAGAGATCCTCCCATGAAGCTTGCCATATGGTAGCGCATGGTATTGATAAAGGCTTCTCCGTTGCCGATCAGATCCTCTCTGTACTGATCGCTGTGCTTTTCCATACCTGTCAGGAACCAGGATACAGGCTCCATGAAGGCATCATAGTTCATGACAGTATCCCACTCATCTCCCTGCAGCCAGTCATAAGATTCTCCGTAATGCTCCGCAAGAATGATCGCCTCGGGATTTGCCTCTCTGACCGCCTTCCGGAAAAGCTTCCAGAAGGTGTGATTATACTCGCTGGTACGACCGAGATCCGCAGCTACATCCAGTCTCCATCCATCTACATTATAGGGTGGGGAGACCCATTTCTTTGCGATCTGCAGAATATAATCCACCAGCTTCGGGCTGTCCTCATAATTCAGCTTCGGCAGTGTCTCATGCCCCCACCAGCCGTCATAATACTCGTTGTAGGGCCACGCATGCTCGTTGTTGAATCTGAAAAAAGTGCGGTACGGACTGTGCTCAGAGACAAAGGCTCCCTTTTCGTACCCGTCTTCATTTTCATAGATACGCTCGCGATCCAGCCACTTATTGAAAGAACCGCAGTGGTTGAATACTCCGTCCAGAATGACGCGCATGCCTCTCTTATGAATTTCATGGGTGAGATGCGCAAAGTATTCGTCCGATGCAGCCAGATTCTCCGGATCCGTCACTCTGCGGATATACCGGGTAGCGTGGCGGTTATCGAGATCTCCCTCCGATAAAAGCCCGCCGTCGTCTCTGACAACCCGCGCATAGTGCGGATCGATGTGGTCATAATCCTGAATGTCATATTTGTGATTGGAGGGAGACAGGAAGATCGGATTAAAGTAGATGACCTCTACACCGAGATTATGCAGGTAATCCAGCTTCTCCTCTACGCCCTCCAGATCGCCGCCATAGAAATTGCGGACATCCATTGCATCCGGAGCCTTGTTCCAGTCATCCACATGCTGAACAAGGCTGCCCAGATAGGCATACTCGCCTGTCTTGACATCATTATTCGGATTCCCGCGGCGAAATCTGTCTGTAAAAATCTGGTACATGACAGCGCCCCTAGCCCACTCCGGCGTTGAAAAATCCGGATGAATGCGGAAGGCGTTTCGCTCCGCAAGATCACGGGTGATCCCCTGCTTGTTATAAAAAGCAACCATATGTCCGGATCGAAGCTCAAAGAAGTAGCTGATCTTCTCCCTGCCCACAGGAAGTGAAGCCTCGTAGTAATCGAAGCCCCTTCGCGTTTCTGCAAGCTGCATCTGCCGGCGCTTTTCATTTGCCACCAGGTAAATGCTCTCCACGTTGTTTTTCAATGTACGGATACGGATCTTCACCGTATCCCCGGGACATGGTTCAAAGGGCTCACGAAACCAGGGGCTCTCATCGCTGAAAACTGCCTGCGGCTGAAAGACAGGCCTCAAATCCGCGATATACTGCTGCACCTGCTTTGCGTGTCTGGCTGCGCAAAAATTCATGCTGTATAAGCTCCTTTTATGTGCGGTCCGGGAGAAGCGGCTCCTGAAATCATGATTTTCAAGAGCTTCTTCTCCCGGACTGTGTTTTTATTTTTCCAGACTGACAGCGTCCTTAGAGTTCTCCTTTGAGAAGAGCGCCTCAAACTCGTCGCGGCCGATCTTCTCTTTTTCCAGAAGGAGCTGTGCGCTTGCGTCCAGCACCTCTCTGTTTTCCAGAATGATCTTCTTCGCCTTTGCGTAGCAGTCATCAATGATCGCTCTGACTTCCGCGTCGATCTCATCTGCGGTGCGGTCACTGTAGTTCTGCATTCTTCCGTAATCCCTGCCGATAAACACCTCGTCGGAGTCATCATAGGCAACCATGCCGAGTTTGGATGAGAATCCGTAACGGGTGATCATTGCCTTTGCAGTCGCCGTTGCCTGCTTGATATCCTGAGAGGCACCTGTTGTCACATCGTCAAAGATCAGCTCCTCGGCAATACGGCCGCCCAGGGAGACCATAATATCCTGCAGCATCTTTCCTCTTGTGTTGAAGAGCTCATCCCGTTCCGGAAGCGGCATCGTGTAGCCGGCTGCACCGATTCCCGTCGGAATGATCGACACGGAGTACACGGGTCCTACATCCGGAAGCACATGGAACAGGATCGCATGACCGGATTCGTGATAAGCCGTGATCTTTTTATCCTTCTCGGAGATGATCTTGCTGTGCTTCTCGGCACCGATTCCGACCTTAATAAAGGACTGACGGATATCCTCCTGTAAAATGAAGGAACGTCCCAGCTTTGCCGCACAGATCGCTGCCTCATTCATCAGATTCTCCAGATCCGCTCCGGAGAAGCCTGCCGTAGTTCTGGCGATCTGTTCCAGATCCACATCATCGCCCAGGGGCTTATTTCTCGCATGTACCCTCAGAATCTCCTCGCGTCCGCGTACATCGGGCATTCCGACGGCAACCTTGCGGTCAAAGCGTCCGGGTCTGAGGATCGCGGGGTCCAGAACATCCACGCGGTTCGTGGCAGCCATGACGATAATTCCCTCATTGACGCCGAAGCCGTCCATCTCTACCAGGATCTGATTCAGGGTCTGCTCACGCTCGTCATTTCCGCCGCCGAGACCCGCGCCTCTTCTTCTCGCTACAGCATCGATCTCATCGATAAAAATAATGCACGGGGCGTTCTTCTTGGCATCCTCAAACAGATCACGGACACGGGAAGCACCGACACCGACAAACATTTCAACAAAATCCGATCCGGAAATAGAAAAGAAGGGAACGCCTGCCTCTCCTGCCACAGCCTTTGCGATCAGAGTTTTACCGGTTCCCGGAGGTCCTACAAGGATCACGCCTTTCGGGATGCGGGCACCGACAGTGGTATACTTTGCGGGATTTTTCAGAAAATCCACGATCTCCTCCAGATCCTGTTTTTCCTCCACGAGGCCTGCCACATCATCAAAGTGCATCATCTTATCCGGATCCGTGACCTTTCGGGCACGGCTTTTACCGAAATTCATCATCTGGGCATTCGAGCCGCCGCCGGACTGTCTTCTCGTCAGCATATACATGAAGCCGAACATGCCGATCATGCAGAGGATCGGCACCATGATCGCTGCCATGGATGTATTTCTCTCCACATCTCCGACCGTGACCGTTACCTTCTCATAGTCCCTGAGCAGGTTCTCGATCTCTCTCACGTCCGTCACGTTCATATTGTAATAAGTGCCGTCCGCAGTCTGAATCCTCAGCTTTCCCGTGGGTACGGCTGAATTCTGACTGATGGTCACCGAGGTGATCTCATCCTTCTCCAGCGCAGTCTCAAAGGCCTGCATGGTATAAGATGAACCCGTCGTCTCCGATGTTGTAAAGACATAAAGCATATATGCCACTGCCAGAACCAGGATCAGATAGACCAGTCCGCTTCTTCCTCTTCTCTCTGTCACAATTATCCTCCGTTAACAGGCTCAGACCTGTTCTACCACCCCGATATAAGGGAGATTTCTATAGCGCTGCTGGTAATCCATTCCGCAGCCGATTACAAACTTATCTTCGATCTCAAAGCCCGTGTAATCCACCTTTACATCCCGTTCTCTCCGGCTCGGCTTGTCAAGCAGAGTGCAGAGTCTCAGAGAAGCAGGTTTGCGTCCGCGCAGAAGATCCATCAGATAATACAGCGTTCTTCCGGAATCGATAATATCCTCTACGATCAGCACATCCTTTCCGTCCAGAGGCTGATCGAGATCCTTGACGATCTTGACTACGCCGCTTGATTTTGTCTCATCTCCGTAACTGGAAACCGACATAAAATCCAGTGTTACCGGAATATCCTGATCGATTCGCTTGGAGAGTGCCGTCATAAAGTAAACGCCGCCCTTCAGGACGCAGATCATATGAATTTCTTTTCCCTGATAATCCTTACTGATCTGAGCACCGATCTCCCTCACACGATTCTCTATTTCTTCTTCACTGATCATGACACTGATCTTTTCCGCCATTATTCAGTCCCTTTCTCTCAAATGAGTCTGCTCTTAGGCACCGTCATCCGGCAGCTTTTCCGCACGGATAATGAGCGCCCGCCTCGTTTCCGATGTGATTCGGCACATCTCCGCCAGGCGCATCCCGATGACCCACAAAATCTGTTCCCCGACCGCAAGAAGCGGTACTTCATCCCGAATCTCCGCACTGATTTTTTCATCTATAAAAAACCTGCGAAGCTTCTTCTTTTCCCCGTCTTTTCCATAGACAAGAAGATCTCCCGAACGCCGATGGCGCAGTACGGGAATTGTATTTATCTTATCATAATCAAGCCATTTCGTATACTTGTTTTCAGGAACCGGGTCCGGGAACAGCTCCGTCACCTCCGCAGAAATGAGATAACCGCCGTATCGGATCCTGCTTCCCGGAATCAGTGGGATTTCTTCATTTTCCACCCTCACATCTTCATTTTTTCTCGGACAAATGACCACACAGCCCGTCTGCCTCTCGGCCCGAAGTCCATAGGGCAGATCCAGCTTTCGCCCGCCCGCTCCCGAAAGAAGCTCCCGCAGCAGCTTTACATGGATCTCTTCCAGATCCTTCCCCGTCCCCGAGGCCTTTTCCACGGCAAGACGCAGAATTTCAGCAGCCATGACAGGCATTTCCCCGAGCAGGTCTTCGGAAACAGAGACAGTTTCTCCCGATATATTCAGATAGATCTCTGCCCGCTTCCCGGCCTCCGCTTCAAGAAAATCTCTGATCTCTCCCGCACGCGCCGAAAGTGCGGCCAGATGCCGGCTGCTTCCGGCATTGATCTCCTCCTCCATGGCGGGAATCAAATGCAGGCGGAGGCGATTGCGCACAGCCTCGGTACCGGCATTCGTAGAATCCTCACACCAGGTCTGATGCTCCTCCCGCAGGTATGTTCTGATCTCGTCACGGCTGACTGCCAGAAGAGGGCGGATCAGGCTGCCGGTGACCGGCCTTAGCGATGCCAGTCCGCGGATCCCTGTTCCGCGGGCAGCATTCAGAAGCACGGTTTCCGCCACGTCATCGCGATGATGCGCAAGCGCAGTGATCCCGTCATAAGCAAGAAAGATCTCTCTTCTTGCATTTCTCCCCGCCTCCTCCAGCGTCTCTCTCTTCTGTGCAGCCTCTTCGGGTATATTTCTGTACACGATTCTCAGAGGAACCTGCAGTTCCCCGCAGAGCTGCCCGCAGAATGCCGCGTCCCGCTCCGCTTCCGCGCCCCGGATGCCGTGATGCACATGCACGGCCTCTAGCGTGAGAGACCGTTCCTCTCTGAGCAGACAGATCAGTTTCAGCAGGCAGACAGAATCTGCTCCTCCGGAAAGAGCGACCTGCACACGGCTTCCTTCCGGCAGCATCCCGATTTCATCCATATAGTGAAAGACCGTCTGTCTGATTTCTTCCGCGGTTTTCTTTTTCATTAGTTCTGTCTCCCGATAAGTGCGAGCGTGCCGATCACGCAAAAATAAATCAGGGCGCCTGCCGCTAAGCAGACGCCCTGTCGTTTTTCTTCTGTTTGATCTGCGGCATGACTCGATCTTCATTCCGCTTCTATAAAGATGATCTCATCCTTTTCCACGAGTCCGAGCCGCTCTTTTGCGACCTGTCTGACATAGTCATCCGTCTGCATATATTCCTTCAGCTCATTGATCGATGCTGTACGCTCCTCTTCCTCTTCGATCTCAGCCTGAATTTCACTACGCGTCTGCTCCCCTGCAATGAGTGATTTTCTGAGCTGCATGCCCTGCGTCAGCAGAACACAGAAAAGGGTACAGACAACAAATGTGATCAGATAGACGCCTGCCCGGTCCCGTCCGGATAACCTCTTCTTTTTCTTCCTTCGCTTTCTTGTTCTCCCCGCCATAATAAACCCCTGTACAGAAATTTCCGCAGTACCGAAAATACTGCAGTCTGTACTTATAATAGTACACCACCGCACCTGTTCCTGCAAGTTGAAGTTCCCGACGACCGGGATATGACCGGATACGAAAGACGGAAAACGGGCGGAAGCTTATCGAAAATCAGATGTATCGATAAAGCTCGGCAGCCTCATTCTTTCGTACGGTCTCTTCGACTGCAAGGACCTCTACTTTTGTCTCTTTGTCCCCGAAGGTGATCGTGATCGTATCGCCGACCTTGACGTCTGCGGAGGCACGTGCCACCTTGCCGTTCAGCTGCACACGACCTGCGTCACAGGCTTCGTTCGCAACCGTGCGGCGCTTGATCAGGCGTGATACCTTCAAATATTTATCCAGTCTCATATTTTCCTCCTGTTTTCATTTTCAGGAAAGAAAGGAGAGGGACCCTTCCGGATTCCTCTCCTCTCCCGATATATGCCGGCAATCACCGATCACACACGGCGATCGCTCACGCTTCAAATATGATTATTCGTTGACAGCGTCCTTCAAAGCCTTGCCTGCCTTGAACTTCGGTGCCTTAGAAGCTGCAATTGTCATTGTCTCACCAGTAGCCGGGTTGCGTCCCTCACGAGCAGCTCTCTCGGAAACCTCGAATGTACCGAAGCCTACCAGCTGTACCTTGCCGCCATTCTTCAGCTCCTCTGTTACGACATCGGAAAATGCCTTAACAGCTGCCTCTGCATCTTTTCTGGAAAGACCTGTCTGTTCAGCAATTGCTGCAGCTAATTCTACTTTATTCATATGTTCCTCCTAAAATCTCATTTTTGCGATTTTCTAGTTATATCGCTTTTCGCATTCCGTGTCAAGTCCCTGCTTCAGCTGTTCGCCTTTACCAGTTCCTCAAGCGCCGTATCCATGACCTTTGCTCTGTTGTCGGCATCCTCAAGAGAGGTACCGCGGACACCGAAATAGAACTTGATCTTCGGCTCTGTACCTGACGGACGTACGCACAGCCATGCACCGTTTGTCATCTCATAGTAGAGAACGTTGGAGTTCGGCAGACCGGTCGGAGTCTTCTCTCCCGTAGCAAGATCCACGATCTCATCCTTCTTGTAGTCGCGTACACGAAGGACCTTCTCTCCGCCGATCTCGGCAGGAGCGGAAGCGCGGAAGTTATCCATCACCTTCTGGATCATTGCCAGTCCCTCGATACCCTTCATCTCAATGGACTTGACGGAATCCTGATAGTAGCCGAGCTTTTCATAGAGGTCGATCATGACATCCCAGAGTGTCTTGCCCTGTGTCTTGTAGTAAGCGGCAGCCTCGCACAGTGCCATAACTGCTACGATCGCATCCTTGTCACGTGCATAGGTTCCGGGCAGGCAGCCATAGCTCTCCTCAAAGCCGAAGAGATAATGACCCTTGCCTGTGTGCTCCATCTTCAGGATCTCAAGACCGATCCACTTAAAGCCTGTCAGCGTCTCAATGACGTCTACATCATAGCTCTTTGCAATTGCCTTTGCGAAGTCTGTCGTAACGATCGTCTCTACAAGGGCACCGTCTTCCGGAATGCCGACGGTTGCCTTTCTCTGGCCGATCTCATAATCAGCAAGAAGGCTTCCGGACATATTTCCGGTCAGTGTATGATACTTGCCTTCCTTATCTCTGACGCGGCAGCCGAGACGGTCTGCATCCGGATCTGTAGCAAGAACCAGATCTGCGCCCTGCTCCTCTGCATACTTGAGACCGAGAGCAAATGCCTCGTCTGTCTCCGGGTTCGGATAGGGAACAGACGGGAATGCTCCGTCGGGAGCCTCCTGCTCCGGAACGACAAATACATTTTCAAAACCGATCTCCTTCAGCACGCGTGTTGAAGGAACAAGACCCGTGCCGTGAAGCGGTGTGTAAACGATCTTGATATTCTTTCCTTCAGCGGCAATTGCCTCCGGATGGATCATATATTTCTTAATTTCCTCGATGTAGTCCTTGTCGACCTCGTCCTCACCGATGACCTTGAAGAGACCTGCCTCCTTTGCGGCAGCCTCATCCATTGTCTTGACGTTTGCCCATTCCGTAACGGCCTTCACTTCATCCATGATGCCTGTATCGTGAGGCGGTGTGATCTGAGCGCCGTCCTCCCAGTATACCTTGTAGCCGTTATACTCAGCCGGGTTGTGGCTTGCCGTAATATTGATGCCTGCGATGCAGCCGAGATGGCGAACCGCATAAGAAAGTTCCGGGGTCGGGCGAAGAGAATCAAATACATACGCACGAATGCCGTTTGCAGCCATTGTCAGTGCTGCTTCCTTTGCAAACTCCGGTGACATATGTCTGGAATCATGCGCAATGGCAACACCCTTTTCCTGACCGTTCTGCTTCAGAATGTAGTTTGCCAGACCCTGTGTTGTCTTGCGTACCACATAAATATTCATACGGTTTGTACCTGCTCCGATGATTCCTCGCAGTCCGGCAGTACCGAATTCGAGATCCATATAGAAACGCTCTTTGATTTCCTTCTCATCATCCGCGATGCTGCGAAGTTCCGTGCGTGTCTCTTCATCGAAATACGGATCCGTCAGCCAGGATTCATATACTTCTTTATAGCCCATACCTTTCCTCCTCTATCACGTTCATCATTGTACAGGGTTTACACCCGAGTTTAATTATATCATGCCTACTTTCAGGGTCAAGAAAAAGCCCTCCACAGAGGGCTTTTTCACTGATTTTTCACTGTTCTTTCAGCATTTTCGCGAAGCTGAGCAGTCTTTCTCTGCTGTTTGCCGCCGGATCCTCCAGCACTTCCATCAGACATTCCTTCAGAATATCTCCCACAGCCTTTCCGCTGATTCCGAGTTCCGTCAGATCTCTGCCTCCGATGACAAGCTCCTTCAGGGTGAGCGGATCTCCGCGGCTGATGATTTCCCGATAACATGCTTCGACGGGATCGACCCGCACCTCGGTATCCAGCTGCCCGTAGCGGCTCTTTGCCGCATTGTCCGCCCTCTGTATCTCCAGATAGTCAGGAAAGAGCTCCGGAGTAACAAGATGAATGGTTTTTCTCACGAGTGACGGATCGGGATCCGGTCTCAGCTCATGTGTTCTGACTAGGCTGCTAACCTTGCGGATCGTCCTGTTATCCATTTTCAGTCTGCGCATGATCTCTTCCGCAATGCCCGCCCCCTTCGGAGCGTGTCCCGCAAAATGATCTCTTCCCGTGCTGTCGGAGAACCGGACCACCGGCTTTGCCAGATCATGAAAGAGCACTGCCAGGCGAAGATCTTTGTCCGCACGGATCGCACACATCGCGCGCACCGTGTGTTCCCCCACATTATAAAAATGATAAGGGGTGTTCTGCGGCGTTTCCATACAGACATCAAATTCCGGCATGATCACCGCCGTGATGCCGAGTTCATACAGATCGAGCCATTTCTCCGGATGCGGCGAGGAGATCAGCTTCAGGATCTCGGCCTGAATCCGTTCCGCACTGATTTTTCTCAGATTTTCCGCATGAGCAGCCACAGACTCTCTCGTCTCGTCATCCATCTGAAAACCAAGCTGGGCGGAGAAGCGGACCGCTCTCAGAATGCGGAGCGCGTCCTCATCAAAGCGGTCATCCGCTTTTCCCACACAGCGGATCCTCTTTCTCTGCAGATCGTTCATTCCTCCATAGAGATCCACAAGTCCGGTCCGGTCATTATAGGCCATTGCATTGATCGTGAAATCCCTGCGCAGCAGATCCTCCTCAAGGGACGGAGTAAAGATCACTTCCTTCGGATGACGGCCGTCCAAGTATTCTCCGTCTATCCTGTAGGTCGTAACCTCAAAGCCCTCGTCTCCCACAAGGACCGTCACGGTACCGTGCTGGATTCCCGTATCCACGGTCCGGTGAAAGACCTCCTTGATCTGCTCCGGTCTGGCTGATGTTGTAATATCCCAATCCTGAGGCGTACGCATCAGGACCGTGTCTCTGACACAGCCTCCGACAGCGTACGCCTCAAATCCCTGCATTTCCAGGAGTTCAATAATATATTTTACCTTAGGCGGGAGCTTCAGTCTCATTTTTAGTAAGCCTTGCCCCAGTAAACCATTTTCTTTGCCGGCTTTCCGCAGCAGACACACTTGGCACCTTCCGGAACGATCGCTTCCTCACCGAACGGAATGCAGCGGGATGTAGCCGTCGTATCTTCCTTGATCTTGTCCTCGCAGGCAACATCTTCACACCAGAATGCTTTTACAAATCCCGGCTTCTGATCGATCGTCTCCTTGAAGGTCTCATAATCCTCTGCTTCGTATGTATGCTCGGCACGGAACTGCTTTGCACGCTCGAGCATATCCTTCTGGATCACCTGAAGGAGTTTTGCGGATTCTTCCGCAGCCTTCTCGATCGGAACAACGAGCTTCTCGCGGGTATCTCTGCGAACCAGCACACAGTTGCCTGCCTCGAGATCCTTCGGTCCCAGCTCGATTCTCATCGGGAAACCGCGCATCTCCTGCTCGGAGAACTTCCAGCCCGGAGAGCGGTCGCTGTCATCCAGTTTCACACGAAGACCGGATGCACGCAGTGCAGCTGTAATTTCATTTGCCTTATCCAGAACACCCTCTGCCTTCTGTCTGATCGGAATGACCACACACTGAGTCGGTGCGATACGCGGCGGCAGAACAAGACCGTCATCATCGCCGTGGACCATAATAATTGCGCCGATCATTCGGGTCGTCATGCCCCAGGATGTCTGATGCACGTACTTGAGCTGATTATCCTTATCTGTAAACTGAATGCCGAATGCCTGAGCAAATCCGTCACCGAAGTTGTGGCTGGTACCGGACTGCAGAGCCTTGCCGTCATGCATCAGGGATTCGATGGTATAGGTAGAAACAGCTCCGGCAAACTTCTCCTTGTCTGTCTTCTGACCGCGAACAACCGGAATTGCAAGTACCTCCTCACAGAAATCCGCATAGACGTTCAGCATCTGTACCGTGCGTGCCTCTGCCTCTTCGGCAGTTGCATGAGCGGTATGACCCTCCTGCCACAGGAACTCTCTGGAGCGAAGGAACGGACGAGTTGTTTTCTCCCAGCGCAGAACAGAGCACCACTGGTTATAAACCTTCGGAAGATCTCTGTAGGACTGAATATCCTTCGCATACAGATCACAAAACAGAGTCTCGGAGGTCGGACGGATGCACATCTTCTCCTGGAGCTTGTTGAGACCGCCCTCGGTTACCCAGGCAACCTCCGGAGCGAAACCCTCTACATGATCTTTTTCCTTCTGAAGAAGAGATTCCGGTATCAGCATCGGCAGATAAACATTATCAACTCCGGTCTCCTTGAAGCGGGCATCCAGCTCTTTCTGAATATTCTCCCAGATCGCATAGCCTGCCGGCTTGATAACCATACATCCCTTAACAGAGGTATAACCTGTCAGCTCAGCCTTCTTCACTACATCCGTATACCACTGTGCGAAATCTTCGTCACGAGAGGTAATGGATGCAACCAGTTTCTTGTCGTTTGCCATTTGTAACTCGTACTCCTTATCTTATTGGTGCGCTCCGGCACACTGCCGGATCGTCACGTTTGTATCTGACTGTGCGGGCACAGTCCGCATCGGACGGATCTCCCGTCCCGCTGCTTTTTATATCTGCCGGGAGGCGCGGCGGAAGTTTGATCCGCTGCCTCACTCACACGGAAATAGAAATATCCCTTCCCGTCTTTCGATAGCACACCTGCTTTACTCCCGCCGCATCCAGCATACGCCTGGACGCGATCACTGCGGGTGTTCCTGAGTATTTATCGGAATCGAAAATAACGGTCTTGATCCCGCACTGAATGATCGCTTTCGCGCATTCGTTGCAGGGGAACAGAGTGACATAGATCTTCGCCCCCTCCAGCGATCCGCCTCGATAGTTCAGGATCGCATTCAGCTCACTGTGAGCCGCATAAAAGTACTTGCTCTCAAGAGGATCGTCTCCGTCTCTGTTCCAGGGAAATTCATCATCCGAGCAGCCATTGGGAAATCCGTTATACCCCATGGACAGAATCTTATTGTCTGAGCTGACAATGCAGGCTCCGACCTGTGTATTCGGATCCTTGGAGCGAAGAGCGCTCAAATGGGCGATCCCCATGAAATACTCGTCCCAGGTCAGATAGTCGCGTCTTTTTTCTGTCATGCTGCTCTCCTTTTCACTATTTCCGCACCGGTATTGCAATCAAAGTCAATCTTATTTTGTTCCGAAAATGCGATCGCCCGCATCTCCGAGACCCGGAACGATATAGCCGTGATCGTTCAGATGATCATCCAGAGCTCCGACAATAATATCGATATCCGGATGCTCCTTCTGCAGTCTCTCCAGTCCCTCCGGAGCGGCAATGATGCAGAGGAAACGAATATGACGGCATCCGTGTGACTTCAGCTGTGTGATGGCATCGCAGGCAGAGCCGCCGGTTGCCAGCATAGGATCCACAACAAAGACATCACGTTCCGTAATATCGTGGGGAAGCTTGCAGTAATATTCCACCGGATCCAGTGTTTCCGGATCTCTGTAGAGTCCGATATGTCCCACCTTCGCAGCCGGAATCAGCGCCTGCATGCCGGAAACCATGCCGAGTCCCGCACGAAGGATCGGAACGATGGCAAGCTTCTTTCCTGCGAGCTGACGAACAGTTGTTGTCTTGATCGGAGTCTGGATCTCGATCTCCTGAAGCTTCAGGTCTCTTGTTGCCTCATATGCCTCAAGCATTGCGATTTCGGATACGATCTCCCTGAATTCTCTGGAACCCGTTTTCACATTGCGAATGATTCCGATCTTATGCTGAATCAACGGATGATCCATAATTACTGTTTTGCCCATAGGTGCCTCCTTTTTAATTCCCTCTTTTTTTATTTCTATAAGCTTATGCCTGAATTACCTGATGTCCTGCCGCCTTCAGCAGACGGTTCATAATTGCCTGTCCCATACGCGGGGTATCAAATGACTCGGAAAAGATCACGTCTATCCCCTCGGAATCAAATTCTCTCAGTGCGGAAAACAGGCTCTGGGCGATCGTCACATCTTCGCTGCGGCTGCCCATATTTTTCACAACATCTGCGTGATATCGTGAAATGTTTTCGCCCGATACCATAACACCGGTCTTTTTCCCTTCCTGCTGATACTGCAGAACGAGCGCATTGATCCTGCGGATCACCTGCTCTTCGGGTCCCTCCACGATCGTAAGCGGAGCCTTTGGAGCATAATGACGATAGCGCATACCGGGTGCTCTCGGACGGATGTGCTTCTCCTCTGCTTCCGACAGAATACCGGGATCCACTCTCACCTCGCCGAGAACCTCCTTCAGCATCTCAAGCGAAATAAATCCCGGCCGCAGAATGATCGGGATCTCCTCTGTGAAATCAACGATTGTTGACTCCAGTCCGATATCCACACGGCCGCCGTCCAGGATCATTTCCACGCGGCCGTCCAGATCCTCAATCACATGCGCCGCCTCCGTCGGAGACGGTCTTCCGGACAGATTTGCACTGGGCGCAGCAATGTAGCCGCCCGCAGCGGTGATAAAAGCCGCTGCCGCGGGATGACTGGGCATGCGCACCGCAACGGTAGGCAGCCCGCCGCTCGTCTCGTCCGGCACAAGCTTCGTTTTTTCGAAGATCATGGTAAGGGGTCCCGGCCAGAAATGATCCGCCAGAAGCTTGGCCTTTTCCGGAATGTCCCCCTTCACAAGAGGCGTCAGGTGAGACAGATCCGCAATATGAACGATCAGCGGATTGTCCGACGGCCTGCCCTTTGCCGCATATATTTTTCTTGATGCATCCGGGTTCAGCGCATCTCCTCCCAGACCGTAAACAGTCTCAGTCGGAAACGCTACAAGTCCGCCGGCTTGAATAATCTCGCCGGCGGAACGTAATATATCCTCATCAATTACTTCCGGATCTATTTTACAGATCTGTGTCTTCATCATCATCCTCCAAATCCGGTTCCGTAAAATGATACTTCAGGTCGTTTTCAGAGAAATCACTGTCAACATCATATTCATCAAAATCCGTGTTAATGTCATCCAGAGATACCGGAGAATTGTCGGCAATACTCTGAACATCTTTGTAAGAGGTCATAAACTTCTTCTGAATCTGACCATACATATCGAGGATCTCCTTCAGATCCTTCTGTACAGACTGATAATTGCGTCTGCCCTCACGCATGCGGACATCAATTTCCGTCTGAACGGAGTTGATTCTTCTCTTCGCCTCATTATCAGCACTTGCCACCATCTTCTTTGATTTCGCTGCGGCACTTGCACGCATCTCCTCAGAATCACTCCGGGCTGCGGAAAGCATATCCTCCGCCTCCTTTGCGGCAGATGCGCGGGTCTGCTCCGCTTCCTCCCGTGCCTCGGTTCTCATGCGCGCAGATTCGCCCTTAGCCTGATCCAGGAGATCTGCCGATTCCTTCTGAGACTGGGCAGTCAGCTCATCCGCCTCTGCCCGGGCCTTGGAGAGAATCGCCGCTGCCTGCTCATTTGCATCCGCGAGAAGCTTTTCAGAGGCCCGGGTTGCATCCGCAACCATTCGGTCTCCCTGAATTCTGGACTCATAGATCAGCTCACCGATCTGCTTATAATTATCGATATACTGCTGATATTTGGTGCGGATCTCGTTTTCCAGCTGTGCGCGCTGCTCATCCTTCATCTCCAGGCGCTCTCTGAGATCTCTGATCACCGCGTCTTTTTCTTCATTTGACTTCTCAAGAGAAGTGATGCGGCCGCTTGTTTCCTCTTCCTGTTCCTTCAGGTAGGCAATAACCTCATCCTTCTCGAATCCCCTCATTCCTGTCTTGAACATCTGATAATCATACATCATTCTGTATCCTCCCCGTATGTCAGGTTCTTGTGCTTGTCAATATGTGCGCAGCGTTCCCCCTCTTCGCTGCATACCGTTCCGGCGCTGTACACGCAGATGATCCCTTCCTGTCTTTTTCTCCTGTCAAAGAGATCAGGACAGTCCTTCCGAGATCACATTCCAGATATCGGAGGTTTCCTGTCCGAGCTTCCACTCTGCAACGCCTGCACAGCCGGCTTCCCGGATCAGGGTCATCTTCTCGGACACGGACTCCGCATCCTCGAGCCAGATTTCATATTTAATTCCGTTTAATTCCGTAAATGCATAGTTCTGTCCGAGATCAGCATCCCAGCGCACCGTCATATCATAGGTTTCCACCGCATTCTTCGCAGTCTCCATGTCACAGGCAGTGCTGCTCGGCTTATCCGTACCTACCGTTGACCAGAGTCTGGTATAGAACGGGATCGCTATGATCGTCTTCTCGGCAGGTACCTCTCTCAAGGTATCGCTGATTCCCTGTCTCACAAAGGGCAGAGATGCGACCGAGCCGGCCGCCTCGGCGCCGCTGGTATTCTCATCATAACACATTGTTACGACATAATCCGCAACGATTCCCTGTTCCTCGCGATTCAGATATTTGGTAAATGCAGGAACATAATTGTCGATCGAGAGAACCAGTCCCTTGTTTCGACATTCGATAGACAGTTCCCGGATAAACTGAAGAAATGCCCCCGCACTGTCTTCAGTTACCCGCTCGAAGTCAATATTGATACCGTCAGCCCCTGCTGCCGTAACTTCCGAGATCGCCGTCCGGATCATATTGTCACGGGCTGCCGTTGAATTCAGCGCCCTGGCTGTATCATCAGTGGAGTTCACCTCTCCGTCAAAATCATTCAGGACTACCCAGACTTCCATGCCGAGATCATGTGCTTCGGCAACATAGTCGGCATCTGCATGGGAAATCACCGTGCCTTCCGAATCATTCAGGAACAGCCATGTCGGTGCAACGGTATTGATTCCGGAGGCCTGTGCGGCCAGAGCTGAAAATCCCGCATTCGCCGTCGTATTCGTAGTCTGGTGGAATGCAAGATTAATTTTGTAATCCTTTGAGATGGAAGTGTACTCTCCGACCGGTGAGGTGTGCTCTTCACTCACCTGAGTCTGTTCTCCGAGAGCTTTTTCCTGTACATATCCCGTGACGCCGTTTTCCGTCGTCACATAGACCCAGCCTTCGACCTTTTTGTTATTCTCGCTGCCGTCCGCTTCCACATCCTGAACACGTACATTCTCTCCTGCCTTCAGATCCGTGAGAATGTCGCTCTTAATGCCTGCGCGGTAGCGCACTGCGGTATCGGAAGTAACGGAAGCTCCCGTGTAAGTAAAATCTGTCACATACACCAGTCTGTCCGGATCACTGTATTCGGTCATTCTCATGTCCGACACTGTCTCCAGAAAGCTCTCTGAAATATAAAGCTCCTCGCCGACGACCTTTGCAAAGGAAGCTGTTTCCGCATCCGCAAGAGAGTATGTCCTCTTTTCCGTCGGTGTAGTCAGGATCACCAGTGACTCGGTGCTGTCATAAAAGACTCTCGGGTTGACACCGGCCTGTACAGCAGTGTAGCTGATCCAGAGCGCTCCGTTATCGCGGATCGCACTTCCCTCTGAGACGCTGCCGTTGATGATCACGGCAAGTGTCTCGGCTGCGGTTCCGCTCGTTGATTCCGTGATTCCGAAGTACTCGGAGAGATCCATATGCTCCTTGCTCGGTGAACGCCTCTCTAAAACAAAAGCCGCGATCCCGACAACCGCGACGAGAACACTCATCAGAAGCACAAACCTCACAGGTGATTTTTTCTTTTTATTTTTTTTCATTTGTCACCTCATATACAGAGTTCATTATAGCAACTATACCGATATTCGTAAAGAAAGATCCGACAGGTACATGCACTTTGAGATTTCGTTTCTTACCTGTCGGATCCTGATATGAAGGGCTTGCGCCCTGTTTTTCTCTGATATTTTCTTTGCCTGTTATGATTAAACGTTAACTATACAGGCTGCTTTATTTGTCCAGCCTGACTCTTGTAAATGTAACCCTGATCACCCTCCCTTCCCTGTTGAATTCATAGTCCCGCATATAGGTCGCCGAGCTGTCTTCAGCCATGGTCTCCGCCAGCCGCTTCGGTTCGATCACCTCTCCTGTCGGATAAATAAGTTCACAGCCGTCTTCCCTCAGGTTTCGGAATTCCTTCAGATAGGACCTGTACGCCTTTGCCTTTTTTTCTTTGTGTGACATAACGTGAGATTTCTAAAAATAGAAGCTTTCAGATTGGATGATGTGCGAAAGAACTCCGCGGATGCTCCGGAAAGCGGTCTGCAGCCGTCACCTCCCGGGCAAAGATCTGAAAATTGCAGATTGAAAGTTACGTGATGATCATCAATTTCATTATAAGCTCGTGCACCTTATCGTCAATGTGTCCGACAAAATCCCGTAAAATATTGCTATATTTTCTCTGCAATGACTGTGATTCTTCCCATTACAGACTTTACAGCCATCAAGGGATGTCGTATAATTCCGATACTATGCAGGCTCGCAGCGCCGCTTTTACAAAAGGCAGAAGACAATGCGTTTGCGAGTCTGACTACCGTCGTATTCAGCAAACCTTCCTCTTCTATTACGAGAATATATTTTATGAAGATAGAGAAAATCAATGAGAATCAGATTCGCTGCACACTGACCCGGGAGGATCTGCAGCAGCATCAGATCAAATTAAGCGAACTTGCATACGGTTCCGAGAAGGCACAGCGCCTCTTCCATCAGATGATGAATGAAGCACAGCGTCAGTTCGGCTTCGATGCGGAAAATGCGCCTCTTATGATAGAGGCAATTCCCAATAAAACCGACAGTCTTGTCCTCGTCATCACCAGGGTAGACGATCCGGAAGAGCTGGATACCCGCTTTGCCAAGTTCACACCTTCGGAAAATACTCCCGAGGTCGCTTCTGCGGCAGATGCGATCGGAGAAAATATCCTGGATATCTTCCAGCAGATCACGGAGGAAGCAGAAAAAGCTTCTAAGGAAGGCACGGAAAAAGCGCCCGGGAAGAAGCAGGCGTCTCAACCGGCACAGACCGCAAAGAGCACTGTCTCCTCACCGGAGCCGGTTCAAAAAAGCCTTGTCCGGATCTACGCTTTCCCGGATATAGATGCGGTCATTGCCGCATCCCATGGTATCGGCAGTGCTTACCACGGGTCCAATACACTGTACCGGTCAGCAAATGACTACAAGCTGATCCTCAATCAGTCCTCTCATGCCATCGATGAATTTAACCGCTACTGTAATATACTCTCCGAATACGGTTCTCTGATCAAATATACTCCCCAGGGTGCCGCCCATATCAAAGAGCATGATCAGACTGTGTTAAAGGGAAATGCGCTTCAAAAGCTCGCTTCTCTATGAGTTTAATAAAAGCATGAAACCAAAAAAGCCGTCACATATGTGACGGCTTTTCTTAATTCGCTCTGTACGCTCTTCAGGCTTTGTTTGCCAGGAATTCATTGACCTGCTTTTCAACAAGGTCAGCATCCAGACCATGAACCATAGCTGCCTCTTCAAGGGATTCACCCTGTGATGCCGGACAGCCCAGACAGTGCATACCCATGCCCATCAGGACCGGTGCAACGTTGATATCTGTTCTTAAGATCTCGCCGATTGTCATATCTTTTGTAATCTGTGCCATATATTCTACCTCCCAAATATGTGTGGTCAATTGCAGCTTAAGTAGAAATATTATAATCCTAATCCTGACAAAATTGCAAGGATTTATTTCTCTTGTATTCTTGTTCGTAATAGGATATTATAGTGATAACCGCATCAGGCGGCTTCATATTCAAACTTTTTAGGAGGTATTTTATTATGGCATATGTAATTTCTGACGCATGCGTAAGCTGCGGAACATGCGCTGGTGAGTGTCCGGTAGGTGCTATTTCTCAGGGCGATGTACAGTACGAGATCAACGCTGATGCTTGCATCGACTGCGGTACTTGCTCCGCTTCCTGCCCGACAGGCGCTATTTCTCAGGGCTGATCTGAAAGCTCAGAACTGAATCAAACAGTTAAGGAGTCGCAAAAGCGGCTCCTTTTTGTTGTAAAAAAGACGGAGTCCTCTTTTGGAAACTCCGCCTTTTTTCATTTCAGATAATCATCCGATCCTGTTATTTTATTATTCGCTCAGGCCGAAGGCATCATGTACTGCATTTACAGCGCGTGTTCCGTCCTTCTCATCGATCAGAACCGTGACACGGATCTCCGATGTGGAGATCATGTTGATATTGATATCCTCGTTGTAGAGTGCCTCGAACATCTTAGCAGCTACACCCGGGTTTGTCATCATACCTGCTCCTACGATGGAAAGCTTAGCCACATCGCGGTTGATGTCCAGAGACTTGAAATGCAGTCTTCCCTGATTTGCTTCCAGCGCCTTGATCGCATCATCGGCATCGCCGTCCGGGCAGGTAAAGGAAATATCCTTTGTTCCGTCACGGCCGATAGACTGCAGGATGACATCGATATTAATATTTGCTTTTGCAAGAACATCAAATACACGGAACGCAACACCCGGTTCGTTCTTCAGTCCGATAATAGAGATACGGTCTGCAGATTTATCAAGTGCAACACCGCTGATCAGCATTCTTTCCACGTTTGTTTCCTCCTTCAGCACAGTTCCCTCGGAATTATTTAAGCTGGAACGCACAACAAGTGTGACGCCGTATTTCTTAGCCATTTCTACTGAGCGGTTATGCAGGACGCCCGCTCCCAGAGAAGCAAGATCCAGCATTTCGTCGTAGGTGATCTCCTTCATTTTTCTGGCGCCGGGGCAGATACGGGGATCCGCCGTATAGACACCGTCTACATCTGTGTAAATCTCGCATGCATCTGCATGAAGGGCAGCTGCGATCGCAACTGCGGTCGTATCGGAACCGCCGCGTCCGAGAGTCGTGATATCGTCATACTTATTCACACCCTGGAATCCGGTCACGATCACGATCTTTCTGTCATCCAGCTCATGACGAATGCGTTCCTTCTCGATTCTCTTCAGACGGGCATTGCCGTAACTGCTTGTCGTGATCATGCGTACCTGGAAAGCATTCAGAGAAACAGCTCTTACTCCGAGAGCGTCCATCGCCATTGCCATCATTGCTACAGAGACCTGCTCTCCCGTCGTCATCAGCATATCAAGCTCACGCTTCGGCGGCTTCTTATTGACCTGATGAGCCAGATCGATCAGCTCGTCTGTCGTCTGATCCATAGCAGAAAGGACGACGACGACATCATTCCCTTTGTTGTAATCTTCGATGCAGCGTCTTGCGACATTCATCACCCTTTCCGGGTTTGCCACAGAAGTACCGCCGAATTTCTTAACTATTAACATAACTGATTGCTCTCCTTATTGATCCGAAAGTGGAAGTCCGACCGACTGCACATTACGGATTTTTTATTATCCTCTGCGAATGAACTTTTTCACGCCCCCGACTGCCTTGCATGCCTCGGCAAACGCGGCCTCGGTCATGACAGAGGTTACGAATCCGGTCTCATCCGGGTACTCCGGCAGACGGATCGTCTGTACTTCCCCGAAGACTTTCTTTACTGCTTCTTCGGACGCATCCGTGCGCGCAAAGAATGCAACTGTCACCTCATCCGGTGCCAGAAGCTCCATCGCCTCGGAAGTGTCATCAAAGCGAATGGTTTCCTTCAGGTGCTTGGCACATTCCAGAACGTCTCCCGCAACCGCACTTGCAGTCGGAAGAGATCCCGCTCCGCTGCCGTAGAACATCGCATCGCCCAGAGCGTTGCCCTTTACAAATACGGCGTTCATGACTCCGTCAACCGTGTAGAGCTGGTTCTCGCTGCCGATCATCATCGGTGCTACCATTGCCCAGGTTCCTTTTTCACTGCGGCTGCTCTTTGCAATGAGCTTGATCTTGAGACCGAGTGCCTTTGCATAGGCAATATCCGCCTGATCCACAGCAGTGATACCCTCAGTCTGAACGTCCTTGTAGGAAATATGCTTTCCGTAAGCAAGAGAAGACAGAATTGCGATCTTGCGGCAGGCATCATAGCCCTCTACGTCCGCCTCGGGATGCAGCTCGGCATATCCCTTCGCCTGTGCTTCCTTCAGAGCTTCCTCAAAAGACTTTCCTTCATCGGCCATGCTGGTAAGAATATAGTTTGTTGTTCCGTTCAGGATGCCGGAAACCTCCTCAAACTCATCTGCCGTCATAGACTCATTGATCGCACGAATGATCGGAATACCGCCGCCGCAGCTTGCCTCAAAGAGGTAGTTGACGCTGTGCTCTCTTGCGATCTTTCTTAATTCAACACCGTGCTCCGCAACCAGCTCCTTGTTGGAGGTGCAGACATTCTTGCCTGCAAGCAGAGCCTGTTTTGTAAATTCATATGCCGGTTTCAGTCCGCCCATGGTCTCTACCACAATGCCGACTTCCGGATCATCCAGAATATCCTGATAATTATGTGTCAGGATTTTTTCTGCCGGAGTTCCCGGAAATTCTCTGAGATCCAGCACGTATTTTACATTCACCTCATCACCGACACGTCTTGCGATCGTTTCATGATTCATATTCAGAACCTGAAGAACGCCGGCGCCGACAGTACCATAACCTAAAATTGCAGCCTGAACCATTGTTTTTCCTCTTAAATAACTGTTCCTGAACCGCTAGCCCCGCTGCTTGTGCGGGGCTAACGATCAAACTTTCTGCTTTTCGTCCTTATTGCCCAGTGCGGTCCACTTCAGATAGGAGTTAATGAACAGGTCAATATCTCCGTCAAGAACACGCTGTGCATTGGATGTTTCTTCATTTGTCCGAAGATC
This sequence comes from Lachnospiraceae bacterium, assembly GCA_030527595.1. Lineage (GTDB taxonomy): Bacteria > Bacillota > Clostridia > Lachnospirales > Lachnospiraceae > Chordicoccus. Next base: position 23,998 of record JAUNAN010000005.1, read on the forward strand.
CTTGATCAGCTGATAGGGCTGCAGGAAATAGGAGCGGATCTGATTGCCCCAGGCAATTTCCGTCACCTTTCCGCGGATATCATCCAGCTTTTCCGCATTTGCCTCTTTTTTCAGCATATACAGCTTGATCTTCAGCTCCTGGAATGCCTTATCCTTATTCTGGAACTGAGAGCGCTCGTTCTGGCATGTCACGACGATTCCCGTCGGGAAATGCGTGATACGAATCGCAGACGATGTCTTGTTGATATGCTGACCGCCGGCACCCGAAGACCGATAGGTATCGATTCGGATGTCCTTCGGATCAATTTCCACATCCAGATCCTCCTCGATATCCGGCATAACCTCGCAGGCAGAGAAGGAAGTCTGTCTCTTTCCGTTCGCATTGAACGGTGAAATACGTACCAGACGATGGACACCGTGCTCGGATTTCAGCAGTCCGTAGGCATTGGTTCCGTTCACCTGGAAGGTAACGGACTTTAAGCCCGCCTCATCACCGTCGAGAATATCCAGAACCTCGATCTGGAATCCGTGTGCCTCTGCCCAGCGTGTATACATACGATAAAGCATAGAGGTCCAGTCCATGGCCTCTGTTCCGCCGGTACCTGCATGCAGTGTCACGATCGCATTGCAGCTGTCATACTCGCCCGAGAGAAGTGTCTTCATACGGAGTGCTTCGTACTTTGCCTTAAAGTCCTCAAACATCTCCTGCACTTCCGGAACGATAGACGGATCCGGCTCCTCATCCGCCATCTCGATCAGATCACGGATATCATCCCTCGCCTGTTCCAGCTCCTGAAATCCGGTTACATCATCTTTCAGAGAAGCCAGTGTTTTGGTCTTTTTCTGCGCAGCTTCCGGATCGTCCCAGATGGAAGGATCCTCCATCTCACGATTTAACTCCTGAATGCGCTTTTCCTTATCAGCGAGGTTAAAGTGAATCCCTCATTTCAACTAAAGGTTCATCGAAAGTATTCAATTCGTATTTGATCGGATCTAACTCTACCAATAGTCTCACCCTCTTTCGTCGCAGCATCCGCTGCCTTAAAAACTAACCTGTAACGCTTCTGTTCGTTACTCCTTTGATTCCAGCCGACGGCAGTCAAGATCTGTCAAGTGCCGATTTTGGCTATAACACCGTATAAATATACAGGAAATAAGAACGGCTTGCAAGTGCGTGATTCCCGTTTCTGCCCGAAACCCCCGCCTCTGTCTGCGTTCCTACCGGATAACCCGAACCGCCTCTCCGAGGCTGAAGGACCAGATACAGGTCTCCTTCACCCGCTTCCCGGTAATGCGCGTCAGTGCTTCCCGGTAGGACTCCAGCTGCACGTGATAACGGTCAAGAAGGATCTGCGCGTCACGCACACGGTCACTCTTGTAGTCCAGGAGAATGATCTCCTCTCCCTCCGTAAACCATGCATCAATGGTTCCCTGCATCAGGATCTGTTCATCCTCCGGCCACTCATCCCTGAGCTCCGAGGCGGGAACACTGAGCATAAAGGGCTGCTCACGGAAAAGTAAGTTCTGCCCGGCAGCTGCAGTCAGGCGCCTGCCGAGTTCGCTCTCAAAGAAGCAGGTCAGATCCCGGATGCGGATCGCTCTTTTTTCATTTTCCCTGAGTCTTCCCGTCCGGATCAGCTCCTCCAGCTCCGCGGAGACCGCTGCCGTAAGCACCTTTCCGGTAAGTCCGGCAAATTTTGTCACAGGAAGATATTGAAGCGCCCTGTGGTAGGCATTTCCCCTTTCCGTGCCCGCCTGCGGTGCCTCATCCGGATCCTCCTCCCTCATAAAAGAGGGTACGAGCAGTGATTCCTCTCCCTCTGCCTCCGTCTTTTCATAGAGGGATGCGGATTCCGGGAACTCCTCTTCCATAGGCACAGCCTCCCGCTTCAGCTCCGTTACAGACACCTTTGCGGGAATCTCACTCCTGCCGGCATATCCGTAGGCAAAGCCGAATCTCTCTGAGAGAAGGCTCTCCGTTCTCTCATCATAAAGTACTTCCGGCCGCACATAAAGAAATTCCTCTGCGCCGCGGTCCTGTCTGATATTGCGCAGGATTTCCTCTCCTGCCAGATCACGCTCAGAGACCAGCTTCAGTTCCACGGAGCTCTCCGTCCCCGCAAGCTTTGCACGCCTGATCGTTCGAAGCGCCGCGGGCATCACAAGCTTCAGGAAGGAATCCGCATGCTTCAGATACCCGACAGGGAGCTGCTTTTCTCTCAGCGGAAGAAGAAGATCCAGCTCCTTCAGCTGCTCCTCCGTTCCGATCACACCGCTCAGGAAGAGCTTCTGCTGGGCGCGCGTCATGGCGACATAAAGCACACGCAGCTCTTCTCCGATACTCTCGAGATTCATCTTTCTTCTGATCGCCATCTTCCTGAGTCCCTTGATCTTCAACCGGCGCACATAATCCACATAATCGGAGCCTGCTCCGAGATCCGGATGCACCAGGAGCGTCCCGTTCTGCTCCCTCTTATTAAAGGTCTTATGCATGCCGCTGACAAATACGATCGGATATTCCAGGCCCTTACTCTTGTGGATGCTCATGATCCGAACCACATTCGCACTCTCCGCGACGGAACTGAGCTCTCCGAAATCCGCATCGATCTTCTGCAGCTGTTCGATATACTGCACAAAATGAAACAGCCCTGAATAACTTGTTTTTGCGTAGCTCGCCGCCTTGTCGATGAGCATATTTAGATTGACCGCCCTCTGGGCACCGCCCGGAAGCGCTGATGCATAATCCAGGTATCCGGTCTCCCGCAGAAGTTCGTTGATCAGATCCGCAATCGGTTCGGTAGACACACGCGCTCTCAGAGAATCATACAAATGAAAGAACGTCTCCAGCTTCTCCTTCAGCACAGAGCCCGTCTCCTCTGAGACTGCAGCGGCACGGGCGGCCTCATACATCCAGATATATGCACGCTCCCCGCTTCCGGCATAGGCCCTCGCATCCGCGCAGGTTCGGATTTCCGCCAGTTCTTCCGCAGTCAGTCCTCCAAAGACAGATTTCAGCACGCCCGTAAACGGAATGTCCTGAAGCGGATTATCCAGTATTCTCAGATAATCCAGCACATGGACGACCTCCTGTGCCGTAAAATAGCCGCTCTTCGAGGTGGAATATACCGGGATCCTCCGGGATTCAAACATGCGCACAAAGCGGTCCGCCCAGCCGTCCATGGTTCGAAGCAGGATCACGATATCCCTGTACTCGATCTTCCGCATCTGCTCCGTCTTCAGATCATAGATCTGACCGTGCTTTACGAGTGTGCGGATCTGATTCGCCACCACTCTAGCCTCGAGATCCTTTCCGTCATCGGAGGAAAGCTTTTCCTCCCCGGTAACAGCAAGGATTTCCGTGCGGAACCCCTCCGCATCCGGAAAATTCGGATTGCCGCCCTTCAGAGCTGCCCGGTCATCATAATCCACACCGCCGACTTCCCTTCGCATGATCTGGACAAACACATCGTTGACCGAACGGAGTACCTCCTTCCTGCTTCGAAAGTTTGCACTGAGATCGATCCGGATCCCGTCCTCTGTTTCTTTCCGACCGGCAGCTTCCGAATCTTCCCGCAAAGGATCAAAAGCTCCGCGGTAATTGGCAGATTTAGACATAAAGAGCTCCGGTCTTGCCTGGCGGAAGCTGTAAATGCTCTGCTTCACATCGCCCACCTGGAAATAGTTGCTGCCCCCGTCCTCGATCCTGCTGACCGCAGTCAGAATTTCTTCCTGAAGATAATTGCTGTCCTGATATTCGTCCACCATGACGGCACGGAACTGATCTGCCAGCTCCGCGGCAGCTTCCGTTCTTCCGTTCTCATCCCGCAGGATCGACAGAGCGCAGTGCTCCAGATCGGAAAAATCCAGAATGCCGCGATCGGTCTTCTTTTCCCGAAAGCGCACAAGAAACTTTTCTGTCAGGCGGATGAGCTGCAGGATCGGCTCCTCACTTCTGCGCTGCGCCTCGCAGAGATGCCCGAGGTCGTAAAGAAAGGTCTCCTCCCTGAATGCTTTTCTCAGATGATCGATCTCATTCCTGTTTCTGGTAAACTGCGTTTCGAGGTCAGCATCCTCGTCTGCCTTGCGCCTCCCTTTTCTGGCCTTTTTTTCATTTACGACAAGAGTGCGCATCTCCTCGTAGCTGTCCGCTTCAAGAAGCGCAGTCAAAAACTCCAGATCCCCGGCTGCTGCCTTGCGCACGCTCTCCAGTCCCGCATCGGCAATTTCAAGATTCTTCCGCGCATACTGCAAAGTCTGCTGCACATCCTCTTTAGCATCAGACAGATAGGACTGCATCCACAGGCTGCCATCACCTCCGGCTTCCATGCCCGACCGGCAGATCTCCTCCTGCTGCGTAAGCCACTGCTCCGGATACGGCGTACTGACCGCGGTGTGATAGACCTGAAAAATAAGTCCGGCGAGTCCCTTGTCATTTTTCCCCGATGCAAAGGTCTCGACAAATACGGTCATTGCTGCCCGCTCTTCGGGATCTTCACTTTCATACGCATCATTTAAGACCTCATCCACTGTCTCCGAGAGCAGCAGCTTTTCTTCTCCGTCCTCGGC
>JAUNAN010000005.1:28663-36907 GCA_030527595.1 Lachnospiraceae bacterium
GTTTTTCCGCTTCCCGCGGCCGCACTGACAAGAATATTGCTGCCGCGCTCGGTGATGACCCGCTCCTGTTCAGTTGTCCAGTTCATTTTTCTCCTCCATAGCCTCAAAAAGCTCTTCGCTCTTTCCGGATTCCAGCTTTCGATACTCGCAGCCCTCAATATTCCGGTCAAAGCCGCAGATCCCCCTGTATCCGCAGTAGGTACAGGACGTCGTCTGCGTATCCAGCCGGTACGGATTGATCTCCGCACAGCCCTGCATGATTTTCTCCGCGGCCTGTCTGACCATGCGCATGACATAGCGCTTCAGAGTTGTGAGCTGGGCAAGATCCGCGGTTTTTGACTGAAGATTCGGTCTTCCTCCGCTGTTGTATTTGACCGGAAAAACAGCGGATGCACCTGACTTTGCAAGATTTCTGTCCTGCAGCTCCAGTGCCTCCTTTTCGTCTAGCAGCAAACCGCTTCCTCTCATTTTTTTCAGCATCCGGATCTTAAGCTCCTCCTCCGTCTCATCCTCCTGATAGTCAAGAATCGGATTTGAGATCCCGTAGTAGAGAATACCCGCAGGTATCGGATTCTCTCCTCTTTCCTTAAGCAGACTCTCTGCCGCGATCAGATAAATGCCCAACTGAAGCTGAAGTCCTGCGTAGACCTGCTTCAGATCAAACACAGTGCTCCCCGTCTTATAATCGTAAATTCTGAAATAGGTCACATCTCCTGCGGGGCAGATATCCATTCTGTCGATCTTTCCGATCAATGTCATGACAGAGCCGTCCGAGAGCTCCAGACGCAGATCCCCTGTTCTTCCGTCAAAGGCCTTCTCTATTCCGACCGGGATAAATTCTCCGGCAGCCAGCTGCTCCGTCAGTGCATTGACAGACGCGTTCAGAAGATGCTTCATCCGCACCTCCTGATAGGCGCTGCGCCCGTTCTCCCTTAAAATATCGAGATTCATTTCCCGTATGGTCTCTTCCATACAGCGGTCGGCAAGATCCTCCCTCTGCTTCTCATCCAGATCCTGCCACCTTGCTTTCCGTCTTTCCACCTCATTCGCATAGAGCTGCAGAGACCGGTGCATGATGTTTCCCAGATCCATCCCGGTAAAGCCGTATTCCGGACGTTCCCTGAGACGCAGTCCGTACCTGACGAAATGCGAAAAATGACACTTATAAAAGTTTTCAAGCCGGGATGCCGAATTGGTCAGCGTATTTCCGTACAGCGCGTGCGCAGCTCCCCGACCCAGAGCATCCACCGTCTTCTTTACGACTGCCGCAGAAAGGATCCTGTCTGTACGGATCCTGTACTCAGCCCGTCCCCGGTACCAGCGCGCAAGCTCGCACGCAGCTGACGTGACCTCCTGATCCGCTAGCGTCTGCATCACCTCTGTCAGGATCGCGATGCCCTCCTCCGGATGCTCCACATCCTCCAGACTTCCCGCACGAAAACTCTGTTCCTCCAAATGAGGAAACAGCCTCCTGATCTCATCGATCAGGTAGGCCGGCCGCAGAACCTCTCCGGCAAGCGTGCTCCTGCTGTACAAGAGGGTCAGTGCGGCGGACGGCTTTGTGAGAGCGAGATACAGATAAAAGCGCTCCGTTTCGATCGATTCTCTTGCGCCCGGCTTCAGCTGCACGCCCTGTACCATGAGGCGTGATCTGTCAGCCTCACTCAAAAGTCCGCCGCCTGTCTGCGGCTTCGGGAGCAGCCCTTCATTTACGCCCAGGAACACCAGGTATTTGATATTTGAGAGACGGCTTCTCTCCATGTCCCCGACCAGAACCTGGTCAATGGCAGGAGGAACCAGCCCGATCCTCGCCTCCGCAAATCCGGAATCCAGAAGCGCACAGTAATCCTTCATGGAAATCGCCTCATTGCCGAGTGTATCCACAAGTTTTTCCAGAAAGCCGATGACATAAGGGTAGATCTGCTCATATTCCCTGGCCTTCTCCGGATCTCCGTTCTCCTCAAAGCAACGGGACATTGCCCGCATCTTCTCCTCTGCCCCGCTGCGGAAGAAAAATTCACACAGAGCGATCGTCTTTTCTCTTACGGTGCTCCCTCTCATGCTCATACTGTCTGCGAGCGGATCGAGAAGCTCTAGGATCTGCACACGCACCGCATTCAGCGGAACCAGTTCCTCCGGATCCTCTCCCCTGTACAGGCGGGTCCATTCCTCCCGCCACTTTTTCTTTCCGCGTATGCCGCAGCCAAGCACATAATTTTCCGCCGCTGTGATATCTCTCGTCTCAATTGAGGTCATCCCTGTTTTCAGCATGCGAAAAATATCGACATATGCATAGCTGCCTGCGCAGGCGGCAAGCGCGGATCTCAGGTATTCGATCAGCGGGTTGTCCAAAATCCCCCGCTTCTGATCGATAAAAACAGGAATATCCAGCATCCGGAAGCTCTCTCTGACAAAATCTCCGTAAGTTCCGAGATCTCCCGTGATCACCGCAGTCTCTCTCCACCGCAGCCCTTCTTCGCGAACCTTCTTACGGATCAGGCGTGCTGCCGCCTTTGCCTCCTCCCTCGGATTTGCCGCGGAGTACAGGGAGATATCCCCGCTGTCCCCGTCAAACCGTTTCCCGTAAGAACGGAAAAGGTTCGCTTCCAGGAAGGTCAGTGCTTCAGACGCCGCCAGCCGGCTGTGCGCGCAGGGCAGAATGTCGATCTCGACCGGCTTCTCCATCCCCGACTCCGCCGCGATCTCTCGCAGGTCCCCGAGCATGGCATAGCTCATCGAAAACAGCCTGCTTCTCTTCTCCGTTCCGCTGATCGGAACAGTCACCGCAGCGCGGCATTCCCTTACCATCGGTATCAGCTTTGCAAGCAGCCTTTTCTGCACCGGTGTAAATCCCGTAAATCCGTCCAGCGCGATGATCGTGTTCTTCAGACTTTCAGACTGCTCTATGACATCGCAGAATACATCCGGCACCTCCTCCGCCGTCATATACTGCCCCTTCATTTTCTCCCTGAAGGCAGAGTAAAGGCAGGCGATGTCCCGCAGCTTCATGGCAAATGCCCCGCTTCCGGCACTCTCTGCTTTCTGCATCAGGGTGTCTGCATGAATATCGTAGAGCATCATCTCCGACAGCATGGACTTTGCCCCGGCGATATTCGCCGGACGCGTCAGCATATCGCCGAAATAATGAAACTGCTTCCTGTTCTCCAGTGCGGTCTTTTCGATCAGAAAGCTCTTGCCTATTTCCTCCAGCATCGCCCCGCTGTTATAACCGATCTCTTCAAATACACGGAAGGCAAGACGGTTCAGGGAAAGTACATCGATATTTGCGGTTCCGTGCTGCGGATGCAGGGCCAGCAGCTCCCGCTGGGTCTGCATCGTAAACTGCTCCGGCACAAGGATCAGAAACTGCTGCTGCGGATCGCTCAGGGAAGCTGCTATGAGGTCCGTCAGCATTCTTCTCGTTTTCCCCGCACCCGAATTTCCCTTGTATATGATCAGTCCCATATCATTTCCTTTCTCTTTTTTGCGAACCCGGTCCCTCTTCAGAAGTCCGCTTCCTCTATCTTCTGCAGACGCTTTTCCAGAATCCCTGTCCTCTTCTTCAGCTGAACGACCGCATTTCCGGCTTCTATCAGTTTTTTCTCCGCACGCTCCGTCTCTTCATAGAGCTTTCCCGTCTGAGTTTTGACGGACATCAGCAGCTGCATGACCTCCCTGCTCTTCTCTGAGATAGCGATATTCCGGAAGCCGGTCTGCAGACCGTTCAGGATAGCGGTCACCGTCGTCGGTCCCGCAATCAGGATGCCGATTCCTCTGCACTTGTCAAACAGGCCGTCGATCCTGAGTGTCTCCGCATAGAGACCCTCCGTCGGGAGATATAAGATCGCATAATCCGTAGTTCTCGGCGGATCCAGATATTTGGCTCTGATCGTCTTCGCTTCATTTAAGATCCGCTGGCGAAGTGCTTCCGATGCCTCTGCGATCCCTTTCGGATCCCCGCGTTCCTCGGCATCCGCGATCCGGTTATACAGATCGGCGGGAAACTTCGCATCGATCGGCAGATAGACGATCTCCCCGCTACCGTCCTGTGCCGGAAAGCGGATGGCAAATTCCACTCTGTCTGAGGAATTTCTTCTGGTTGCCACGTTCTCATCATACTGCCCCGGCGTCATGGTCTCATCCAGGATCCTCTTCAGCTGCACCTCTCCCCAGATTCCCCTGGTTTTTACATTTGCCATGGTCCTGTTCAGATCCTCGATCCCCGTAGATAAATTCTGCAGTTCACCGAGAGACCGATACAGCCGCATCATCTGCTGCTCCTGTGTCTTTGCCCCCTCGCGGAGACTCTCCGAGAGCTCCGCACGCAGAAGAGAATTATGCTCCGCATTGGCCCTCATGCTTCCCGCAACCTTCTCTTCGAGGCGCAGTAATTCCTCCTGAAGGCGGCGGGTTTCGGCACCTCCGCCCGCTGACTGTCTGATCATAAGGATCGCAAGCAGCACTAAAACGGCCGCCAGCAGCAGGATCATGATTATCATCAATGTTATGGACACGGTTCACCTCCGACAATTATCGATATGTCTTTTTATTATAGAACATCTGTTCTGTTTTTTCAAGCTGTCGGACCATGCAAAAAAGCTGCCTGCATCAGCGGATACAGACAGCTTTTCTTAACACTATTCTGTTATTTTTTCGCCTTCTTCTCGGCCGTCAATGCAGCGCCGAGAGCGCCGGCATAAAGGCTGTCCGGAGAGACCATGACCTCCTGCTTCAGCTTTTCTCCCAGCACTTCCGCAAAATAGGGACTGAGTGACAGTCCGCCTGTCAGGATCACGCGATCCGTCACCTGACGTTTCCCGGCCAATCCTGCCACCTTTACCGCAACAGAATCCACGACACCTGCCGCAATATCCTTCCTGTCCCGGTTCTGACCTATGAGGCTGATCACCTCGGATTCCGCAAATACGGTACAGAGCGCACTGATCGGAATCGCCGTTCCCCGTCTCGCCTGATCAAACAAAGTCGGAATGTCCAGCTCAAGCCTGTTTGCCATGAGCTCAACAAATTTTCCGGTCCCGGCGGCACATTTATCATTCATCAGGAAATCCACAACCAGTCCTTTTGATACGGCAATGATTTTCGTGTCCTGCCCGCCCACGTCAATGACCGTGCAGTCCCCTCCGGCAAGAAAGGCGCCTCCCCGTCCGTGGCAGGTGATCTCTGTCACCACATCCTCCGCATATTCCACGGAACGGCGTCCGTAGCCTGTCGCAGCGATCCGGCAGCTTTCCCGGTCCTCCACCTCAATGTCCATCGTGCGAAGCCTGTCTGCCGCTGCTTCCGCAGTCTCTCTGCTGCTCCAGCCCGAAGGCAGATAAAAAAACCGGTTGTTTTCATTTTCTTCGCGGATACAAACTTTTGCCGCAGTGGATCCGATATCAATTCCGATAAATTTCATCCTGCTGTTGCTTCCTCTTCCGATAAAATGTCCGCCTGCCGCTTCCGACACACGGCTGCGCCCGGCACACTTACAGATATCTGTCCCTCCTGGGATCGAAGTCCTGCTCGATGCCGACGATCGACTTGAACACACACGCATTTGATGCGGCAAATGAACGAACAGCTTCGATCTGCTCCTCATCCGCCATGAGCGATACCCCGCAGCAGAGGCTTGCCTGGCGGGGCGTCGGTGAGATCACCGTCCTGATCCCCGCACCGGAGAGCTCCCGTCTCATTTTCATTGCCTGCTCATGATTCTCAAAGAGAATGTAATACTTTTTCATGCGTCCCCTAAGATCTCCAGGAAAGCGCCGACACGGGTGCGGAGCTGTTCGGCATCGCTGTCCGTATAATCCGTTTCCAGACTCAGGCAGGGAATTCCTTCCTCCTTCAGGCGGCGCTCTACGAAATAATTCTCTGTTGCATAGAGATTGCAGAACTTCAGATTCAGATTGATCACACCGTCCACCTTGTATTCCTTTGCGAGACGTACCACATCATCCAGACGTGCCTCATTCGGTGAGAAGCATGCGCAGTGAATATTGCCCATATATCTGTCTGTCAGGGCCTCTGCCGCCTCCTCGATCGTCGCATTCTCTTCTCTTACATCATGTGCGAAATAGCGGGTTCCGGTACAGTTCTCCTCACAGACCACGATTGCTCCCGAGGACTCGACAATATTGTGCATTTTCCAGTTCGGTACGGCAAGCGGAGTACCGGTAATAAGGATACGCGGCGCTTTTTTGTCAACCACGCTGTTTCCGTCCTTGATGCGCTGCTCAAGCTCATCGCAGAGACGGTTCACCTGCGCCGTCAGTCTTTCCGGATCATCAAAGAATGCGATCTGCATGATCAAAAGCGCATCTGTGCCGCTGATGGGCACACAGGCATTCTTTCTCGCCTCATACAGACGGGCCAGTGCACGGCGTTTTTCATTTACGATATGAATAGAACGATTCAGCCCCTCGATCGTTACTTTATTTCCCGTGAATTCCTCGATCTCCTTAATGAAAATCTTAATCTCATCTGTCCAGGCTGCCAGATCCTGCGGACGCTGCCCGTTCGGGACATGCATGATATGCATCTTGACATCTTCACCGAGGATCTCATATGCCTTCTTTTTTCCGTCACAGGTCGTCTCTCCGACAAACATATCCGCGATACGGAAATAGGGACATGTGCGGCCGAGTCTTGCACCGACAGAAGCCTTGATCAGAGGACATGTATTTGCCGGAAGCACCTTTTCTCCCTCCGGTACCCAGAACTGGGAGCCGCCGCACAGACCGGTCACGATCCCGTCCGCCGCAAGAATGACTTCATCCGGAACAAAGACGCAGAATGTACCGATCACCTTCCGGCCCTTCTTCTGTTCTTCGATGAGCTCTGCAGGACGGATGCCGTGAATATCCGCAGCCACCATTTCAAAATAATCCATGCACTCCGGACGGTTTTTCTGGCTTAAAAATACATCTCCGTAAGCTCCCGGAAGTGCCTCGCAGAGCAGATCATGTGTCTCAAGGTCCATGCCGAGGTCTGACCACATCTGATGATTCTTGTCCATATTGCCTCCTTTATTCCTTTAAAATGTGTTTGATTGCCGCGAGGGCTGTATCGATCTCCTCTTCGGTATTGGAGATACCGAAGGAAAAACGGACAGTCCCCTGCGGGAAAGTACGTAAGGTTTTATGCGCCCGCGGTGCACAGTGAAGACCGACTCTGGTGAAGATCCCCTCCTGCTCCAGTGCAAAGGCGGCAAGTGCATTGTCTCTTGACGGAAAATCCAGGCTGATCACTCCGACCCGTTCGCCCGTCCGGGCGGGGTCCGCGATTCCGACAGCCCTTGCACCGGAAAGCCCTGTGATTCCCCGGAGAAAACGTTCGGACAGTATGCACTCATGTCTGCGTATCTCCGCGATCCTCTCAGGCGTCAGCTGAAGAACCGCGGCATCAAGTCCGATGATTGCAGGAAGCGGCAGTGTCCCGCTCTCGAATTTATCGGGAAGAAAATCCGGCTGCTCCTCCGAGTCGGACCGGGAGCCGGTTCCTCCGAACATGAGCGGTGTCATTTGCTCCTCCAGCTCCTTTCTGACGGCAAATCCTCCGATCCCCTGCGGTCCCCTGAGTCCCTTGTGCCCCGGAAAGGCAAGAAAATCGATCTGCATGCGCTCCATATCGATCGGCAGAATGCCCGCCGTCTGTGCCGCATCCACCGCAAAGAAGAGTCCCCTTTTCCGGCAGATCTCTCCGATCTCTGCGATCGGAAGGATCGTCCCGCAGACATTCGAGGCGTGTGTACAGATCACGGCTCTCGTCTCCTGCCGCACGGCATCTTCGATTTTCTGCGGCTCCAGGGTGCCGTCACGGTCACATTCCGCAATCGTCACCGATACCCCCCTCTTCTGCATCTCACAGAGCGGCCGCATGACCGCATTGTGTTCTACCGAGGAAACGATGACATGATCTCCCGGCTTCAGATATCCGAATATGAACTGATTCAATGCTGCGGTCGCTCCCGCCGTGTAACAGAGAGCGGTATCGCCAGGCGCATGAAACAGATTCAGCAAATGATCTCTGGCATCCATAACCTGCTCAAGCAGAGCATAGGCACTTCTGTAGCTCCCTCTGCCTATATTCACCGCATCGCGCCTCAACATTTCCTCCATGGCCTTCCCGACACCGGGTGCCTTCGGAAAAGATGACGACGCCTGATCAAAATAGATTTCCCGTGTTGTGTTTCCTTCATCGGATTTTCTCATTTTGTTTTATCTTGTATCGTTTTTCTTA
>JAUNAN010000173.1 GCA_030527595.1 Lachnospiraceae bacterium
GCCTGACGGAAGATCTCCTCCGCAAAAGTATGCCAGCTGATGTAGCCGCCCTCGTTGGTTGCATGATAATAGCCGTACTTCTCTGTCTCGATCATATCCACGAGCAGTCTTGCCAGATCGAAGGTATAAGTCGGCGTGCCGATCTGATCATTCACGACCTTTAGCACATCGTGGCTGCTTCCCACCTTCAGCATCGTCTTAATGAAATTATTTCCGTTCAACCCGAAGACCCAGGCGATCCTCACGATGAAATATTTTTCAAGCGTTCCGGAAACCGCCAGCTCCCCGTCAAGCTTCGTCTGACCGTAGACATTAAGCGGCGCATACTCTTTGCAGTCCGGATCCCAGGGCTCGCTTCCGAGGCCGTTAAAGACATAGTCAGTGCTCAGGTACAACATCTTTGCGCCGGTCTCCTTTGCGGCATCCGCAATATTATGGGTACCGTCAGCATTGATCGCACGCACCTTATCCTGTTTATCCTCATCCTCCGCAGCATCCACTGCCGTCCAAGCAGCACAATGAATGATTGCGTCCGGACGCAGTTCCCCGATCTTCTCAAGTACTGCAGTTCTGTCTGTAATATCGAGAGAAACATAGGCTGCCTCCGTCACAGCGCTGCCATCCGCAATTCCGCTGTATTCAGGAGCAATATCGCTGCCGATTCCCTCATGCCCGCGGGAAACAAGCTCGTTCACGACATCATGACCGAGCTGACCGCCCACGCCGGTTACAAAAATTCTCATACTCTTCCACCCTTCAGCGATTACCGTACATTTCCTGATAGTAATTCTGATACTCTCCGCTTATGATCTCCTCCCACCAGGACTTGTTATTCAGATACCACTCGATGGTCTTGACAATACCGTCCTTAAACATGGTTTCCGGCAGCCATCCCAGCTCGGAATGAATCTTTGCCGGATCGATCGCATAGCGCTGATCGTGACCCTTACGATCCGTAACATGTGTGATCAGAGATTCGGGCTTGCCGAGATAATCAAGGATCAGCTTTACGATATCGATGTTGCGCATCTCGTTATGGCCGCCGATATTATAGACCTCTCCGACCTTTCCTTCTCTGATAATGATATCAATTGCCTTGCAGTGATCCTCTACATAGAGCCAGTCACGGATGTTCAGTCCCTCTCCGTATACCGGAAGCGGCTTATCGGCAAGTGCATTGGCGATCATCAGCGGAATCAGCTTTTCCGGGAACTGATACGGTCCGTAGTTGTTTGAGCATCTGCTGATGGAGACAGGCAGTCCGTAGGTTCTGTGATAAGCATTTACAAGAAGATCAGCGGATGCCTTTGAGCTGCTGTACGGACTGGAAGTATGAAGCGGTGTCTCCTCCGTGAAGAAAAGATCCGGTCTGTCCATGGGCAGATCTCCGTAAACTTCATCCGTACTGACCTGGTGATATCTCTTGATTCCGTATTTCCGGCAGGTATCCATCAGAACAGCCGTACCGATAATATTTGTCTCCAGGAAGATCTCCGGATTTTCAATAGAGCGGTCAACATGAGATTCCGCTGCAAAATTCACGACCATATCCGGCTTTTCTTCTTCAAAAAGCTGTTCCATTGCTGCTCTGTCACAGATGTCCGCTTTTACAAAGCGAAACATCGGATCCTGCATCACCGGTTCCAGAGTTGACAGATTTCCGGCATAGGTCAGCTTATCGACACATACGATCCGGTCCTCAGGATGTTTTTCTCTCTCATAGAATACAAAATTGGAGCCGATGAAGCCGGCACCGCCCGTTACTATGATGTTCATACCCCTATCTCCTTTTTATAAAATGATTCTCAAATCCCGGTTCACACCTTGTATAAGATTTGATGATTATATTCTCTGTTATCATATCATAAATACAGCAGTATTGAGAATACTTTCTGCTTCTCCCCTCCTCTGACGGGTCCGCATACGGCAGCACAAAGATGCGATTTTGAATTGTTTTAATTTTTC
>JAUNAN010000071.1 GCA_030527595.1 Lachnospiraceae bacterium
GGCGTAAAAACCTTGGATTTTCAACAAAAAACACTTGATTATATGAGGAGGAATCACATGAAATACGATGTCATTATTATCGGCGCCGGTCCGGGTGGTATCTTCGCCGCATATGAATTTATTAACAAGGCACCTGATATGAAGGTCGCTGTATTTGAGGCAGGTCACAAGCTGAATCAGCGCAAGTGTCCCATTGACGGAAAGAAGATCAAGACCTGTATCAACTGCAAGTCCTGCTCGATCATGAACGGTTTCGGCGGCGCCGGCGCATTCTCGGACGGAAAGTACAATATCACAAACGACTTCGGCGGAACGCTTTACGAGTATATCGGACGCGACAAAGCTACCGAGCTCATGAACTATGTTGATAAGATCAACATGTCTCACGGCGGCGAAGGCACGAAAATGTTCTCCACTGCAGGCAGTGAATTCAAGAAGATCTGTATGCAGAACAAGCTGAAGCTCCTTGACGCTTCCGTCCGTCATCTCGGAACAGATATCAATTATGTCGTTCTCGAAAATCTTTACGATGAAATGAAGGACAAGATCACCTTCTATTTTGATACGCCGATCGAGAAGCTTGAGCAGCTTGAGAACGGTTCCTATCTTGTTTCCTATGAAGGCGGCAGTGCCGAGGCTCCCTGCTGCATCGTGTCTGTCGGCCGCTCCGGCAGCAAGTGGATGGAATCTGTCTGTCGTGAGATGAATATCCCGACAAAGTCCAACCGCGTCGATATCGGCGTCCGTGTCGAGCTTCCTGCAGTGATCTTCTCTCATCTGACGGATCAGCTGTATGAAAGCAAGATCGTCTATCGTACCGAAAAGTTCGAGGACAATGTTCGCACCTTCTGCATGAATCCGAACGGTATTGTGGTAAATGAAAACACGAACGGTATCGTCACCGTAAACGGACACAGCTTCGAGGACTCCGACAGAAAGACAGAAAACACGAACTTTGCGCTTCTGGTTGCAAAGCACTTCTCCGAGCCCTTCAAGGACAGTAACGGATACGGCGAATCCATTGCCCGCCTCTCCAATATGCTGGGCGGAGGCGTCATTGTACAGCGCTTCGGCGATCTTGAGAGAGGACGCCGTTCCACAGCAAATCGTATCGAGGAAGGACTTGTCCGTCCGACTCTGAATGCGACCCCCGGCGACCTGAGCCTCGTGCTTCCGAAGCGAATCCTCGACGGTATTATTGAGATGATCCACGCACTGGACAAGATCGCTCCGGGTACCGCAAATGACGATACTCTTCTGTACGGTGTCGAGGTCAAGTTCTATAACATGGAGGTTGCTCTGGACGAGCATCTGGAAACAAACCATAAGAACCTCTATGTGATCGGCGACGGCAGCGGTGTGACACATTCTCTCTCCCACGCTTCCGCAAGCGGCGTATATGTTGCGGACAGAATCATCGGACTGGAATAACCTGATTTGATTAACTGAATCTGCTCTACTATGCAGGATCTGTAATACACTAAAAAAAGCTCCCGAATCCGGGAGCTTTTTTATTTCGCTTATTTGATTTCACGGATCAGACAAGGGGTTTAAGCCTCATCCTCCGGCAGTGTGTGTGTAGAAGTGGAACCAACCTGCTGATCATAGCAGCTAAAGATCTGTTCTACACTCTCCTGCTTCAGCTTCGGTGTGATCAGGCTGACGATCGGAACGATGATCAGGCCGCCGATCATTGCCTCTGCACCTGCGTTGATCGGGCTTGTGAAGCCCATCAGCATGTTTGCAACGGTAAGACCGACACCGAAAATAAAGCTGCACCATACCGCTGACTTTGTGACCTTCTTCCAGTACAGACCATACAGGAACGGAGCAAGGAAGGCTCCTGCAAGCGCACCCCAGGAAATACCCATGAGCTGAGCAATAAAGGTAGGCGGATCAAGTGCCAGTACAACAGAGAGAACAATGAAGAATACAACCAGGACTCTCAGCCAGAGCAGAGTCGTCTTCTCCTTCATCTTTCCCTTGTAGACTGTCTCCTTCAGGAAATCCAGAGTCAGAGTTGAGCTGGAGGTCAGAACCAGAGAGCTCAGAGTAGACATAGATGCACTCATGACCAGCACGATCAGAATTCCCATCAGAATATCCGGAAGTCCGGAGAGCAGAGTCGGCATGATGCTGTCATATGCCATGGCAACAGTTCCGTCCGCAGCAGTCTTAGATACCTGAGAAACATCCAGGAGTCTTCCGAAGCCGCCGAGGAAATAAGAGCCGCCGGCAACGATAATAGCGAAAAATGTAGAAACAACTGTTCCTGTTGCAACTGCCTTCTCGCTCTTGATCGCATAGAACTTCTGTACCATCTGCGGAAGTCCCCATGTACCGAGAGAAGTCAGAATAACAACGAATAACAGACTCTTCGGATCCGGACCGAAGAAGGAAGCATAAGCACCCTGCTGTCCGAGTGTCACATCTACCTCACTCGGGATACCGGAAAGCTGACGAACTGCTTCGATAAATCCGCCGTGACCGTTCAGTACGGCAAAAATAACGGCACAGATACCGATCAGCATGACAATACCCTGAATAAAGTCGTTCAGTGCTGTCGCCATATAGCCGCCCATAATGACATAAACACCTGTCAGGCCGGCCATCATCAGTACGCAGTAAATATACGGAATTCCGAATGCCATCTCAAAAAGCTTGGACAGACCGTTGTATACAGAAGCGGTATACGGAACCAGGAATACGAAGATAATGACAGAAGATACGATCTTCATTGCCTTCGATTCATATCTTTTCTCGAAGAAGGACGGCATGGTTGCCGCATCGAGATGCTTTGTCATGACGCGGGTTCTTCTTCCGAGAACCGCCCATGCGAGCAGAGATCCGATAAACGCATTTCCGAGTCCGATCCAGGTGGAGGCAAGACCGAACCGCCATCCGAACTGACCGGCATATCCGACAAAGATAACCGCAGAAAAATAGGATGTTCCGTAAGCAAATGCAGACATCCAGGGGCCGACGGAGCGGCTTCCCAATACATAGCCGTCAACCGTTGAGCTGTGACGTCTGGAGTACATACCGACGGCGATCATAACTGCAAAGAAGATCACCAGCATCAGTACTTTTAAAAACATGTGAGAAATCCCCCTTTCAAATATGCTGTCTTCGACAGCGCTGACATACGCTAAAGTTTAACGCTTTTACGCATTAAAGTCAATACCCGATATTTCTTCATCCGGATTTTGCACGATTGACCTCATACATACGTACATACATACATGCCACCCCCAAATGAATCAACATAAAAAAGACGGGACATACTCTGCATATTCCGCAAAAATGTCCCGTCCTTCTTAATCTTTTCTTATTGATTTAATCTGATCTGATTCGATCTTGCGTGTGCTGTCAGGAATTGTATCCCAGATCAAACGCCTTCTTATTCAGCTCTACGAGCTTCGGCTTTACGACCTGGCCGATCACCTCGTACCACTGCTCCACCGTATAATCCATATGCTTTGCTGCCATTCCCAGTACGACGACGTTGAAGCATCTGCTGTTGCCGAGCTTCTTTGCCTCAGTCATGGCATCGATCTTGTATACCGTGTGGTTCTTTGCAATTTCCTCAATAATATTCTCCGGATATTCCGCTGCTCCGATCACGACCGGCATCGGATCGATTCTCTGATCATTGACAATGAGAACACCGTCTTCCTTCAGGTAGTGGGCATATCTCTTTGCCTCAAGTCTCTCAAACGCAATCAGCACGTCTGCACAGCCCGGTTCTACGATCGGCTCCTCTACCTTGTCTCCGTAACGCACGAAGGTAACGACGGAGCCGCCTCTCTGCGCCATACCGTGAACCTCGGAGAGCTTTACATCATAGCCGGCATGAATTGCCAGACCGCCTAAAATTCGGCTTGCAATCAGAGTTCCCTGACCGCCGACGCCGACAATCATAATGTTCTTTGTTTTCATTTTACCGGTACCTCCTTGATTGCATCAAACTTGCAGAGCTGTCTGCAAAGACCGCAGCCATTGCACATTGTATCGTCGATCGAGATCGTCCCGTCTGCATTCTTTGTCAAAGCAGGGCAGCCCGGTTTCAGGCATGCGCCGCACTTTTTGCATTTTTCCGGAAGCGGCTCACACTTGTTCGGGAACTGAACGCCCTTCAGAAGTGCACAGGGCGCCTTTGCAATGACAACAGAGAGATGCTCGGCTTTTGTCTCACGCTTCAATGTTTCGGACAGCGCATCAACGTCGAATGCATTGACCGTGTAAACATGCTCGATACCGATGCCGCGAACCAGCTTCTCATAATCGACAGCCGGAACCTCATCACCCATGAGTGTCTTTCCGGTACCCGGATGATCCTGATGTCCGGTCATAGCTGTGATACGGTTATCAAGAATCATGACTGTTCCGGTACTCTGGTTGTAGAACATGTTGATCAGAGAATTAATACCGGTATGCATGAAGGTGGAGTCACCGATGACGCATACCCAGTTTCTCAGATAGTCCTCACCCTTTGCCTTACCCATACCATGGAGGGAGGAAATAGAGGAACCCATGCAGAGCGTAGACTCAATGACGGAAAGCGGCGGAACCGCTCCGAGCGTGTAGCAGCCGATGTCACCGGCGGTATGCAGGCCCAGACGCTTGATCGTGTAGAAGGTGCTTCTGTGCGGACATCCCGGGCAGAGGATCGGCGGGCGGTTCGGTGCAGAGAGATCGGCAGATGCATTGATCGTCTCGTTCAGCAGAGTTGTACGAAGCATGTTTGCGGAGTATTCTCCGATCTTGGTAAACAGCTCCTTGCCCTCACACTTGATTCCCCAGGATTTTACCTGTTCCTCAATAACCGGCATCAGCTCCTCGAAAATGATGACGCGGTCGACTTTGGAAGCAAACTCCTCGATCAGCTTCTTCGGAAGCGGATGTACCATTCCGAGCTTCAGGACAGATGCATCCGGCATAGCCTCACGCACATAGGTATACGGGATTCCGCTTGTGATAAAACCGATCTTTGTGTCGCGGTATTCGGCGCGGTTGATCTCAAATCCGGCGGCATCCTCTGCAAGCTTCTCCATCTGATCCTCTACGATCACATGACGTCTGCCGGCATTTGCGGGAAGCATGACCCACTTTGCGGGATTCTTCTCATATGGCTTGTCCGGAATATCCTCACGGTCACAGAGCTCTACCGTACCCTGGGAATGTGCCAGCCTTGTTGTTGTTCTTAATACGACAGGCTTGTCGTATTTCTCACTGATCTCATAGGCAAGCTTAGTAAAATCCTTTGCTTCCTGGGAATCGGACGGCTCCAGAACCGGAACCTGTGCCGCACGTGCGACCGCACGGGTGTCCTGCTCGTTCTGAGAGCTGTAAAGACCCGGGTCATCCGCAACGGTAATGACCATTCCGCCGTTTACTCCCGTATAAGCCATGGAGTATACCGGATCTGCGGCCACGTTAAATCCAACCATTTTCATGCAGGCAAAGGAACGTACGCCCGCAACAGAGGCACCGAAGGCAACCTCGGTTGCAACTTTCTCATTCGGAGCCCACTCACAGTACACACCTTTGTCCTTATACTGAACCAGATTTTCACTGATCTCCGTACTCGGTGTGCCCGGGTAAGCACTTGCCACCTTGACCCCGGCCTCATAGATACCGCGGGCAATTGCTTCATTTCCAAGCATCAGTCTTTTTTCACCCAATTTTGTTTCCTCCTTTTTAAAGCAGCCCGAATAAGGCAGTCATCTGATCTCCGTCAGACAGAGCTGTGTCTGCATTTTCGGCAAATAAAAACAGTTTCAGCGTTTTCTGAGGTGCAGCTTGTAGAGCACCTGCAGGATTCTCGTTCCCATAGGAACCGTTCTCAGCTCATCGTCTGTCATACCCGTTGTTTTTGTATAAACTACCATATAGACAAGGACGCCGGCCATGACTGCGATCACGGTCGTAATGCCGCTGACCAGATATCTTGTATAGAGATCCGGAAGAAGCTTCGCCGGGATCCAGTAAACAGCTGCGACGACCGCGCCCATCACGACAGATGCCTTCAGCGGCGGAATGATATTCTTTGTGCCGCCGAGACCGTAGCCGAGATATTTCCGGATCGAAAACATATCCAGCACCATAATGGTGAAGGAGTAGGCGATCACTGAGAAAACGATGCTCATCGCACCCAGATTCAGGAACCACACAAAGCCAGCGCAGACAGCGATGTTGACTGCCAGAGCGATCAGACCGTTGCGTACGGGAATCCCGGGATGTCCCATACCCTGAAGCACACCGTTCATGACGGTGGACAAACTGTAGAATACGACTGTGATCGCACCGACAACAAGAAGTACCGCCGCTCCCGATACATTTCCGGACGGATACAGAAGCCTGATGATCGGAAATGAAAGAATTGCAAGACCGAAGCAGGACGGGATCGCGATGAACAGCGTCATGCGGACACAGTCATCGATTTTCTGTACCGCTCCCTTCTTTGATCCTGCGGCCAGGGAAGTCGCCACTGCCGGAATCAAAGCTGTGGATGTCGCAGATGCAAGCGCGATCGGAATATTACTGATCGTCAGAAACTTGTATCCGAAGATGCCGTATTCACTGGAAATGACGGATGCACTGATCCCTTTTGCCGTCATCAGCTCTGTAAAGACCATCTGATCCACGACAGCGGTTGCATTGTAAACACAGGTGGACAGGATGATCGGAGTTCCCATCAGCATAATTGCCTTGAAGACATCCCAGTAGCTCTCCGATGCATACGATCTGTCCTGTTCCAGTTTTTTATTCAGCTTTTTATAATTGGCGCGATAGATGAGCAGCATGACCGAAAGACCCATCACAACACCGGCACCGGTTCCGATGGTTCCTCCCGCGGCACCATGCTTGCCGATCTCCTCTTTCAGACCGCTTCCGACAAACGGACGCGTCAGAAGATATGCCGCAAGAACGGACACGATCGCATTCATGATCTGTTCCGCAATCTGTGAAAACGCAGTCGGCTTCATGGTATTGTGAGACTGGAAGTAACCGCGCATCACGCCGAGAAATCCGGAGAAAAGGATCGTCGGTGCAAGCACTCTCAGGGCCGGGATCGCATTCGGCATGCTCCGAAGCAGGACAGGCGCTCCGAACCAGGCCACGGACGCACCGATCGTTCCAACGATCAGGGCGTAGATCAGAGCAGCATGAAACACCTTCTGTGCATTTTTGTACTGCCCCACCGCAAGACGCTCTGCCATGACTTTTGAAACCGCACTCGGAATACTGTAGGATGAGATCAGGAGAATGATAATATACCAGTCATTCGCATAGGTATAATATCCGTCACCCACGTCTCCGATAATTCCGTCCAGCGGACTTCGATATAGTAAACCAACGACACTCGAGATCATCTGTGCCGCCATAAGAAAAGCCGCCTGTCTGACGACTGCATTTCTCTTTTCTGCCATAATCCTCCTGTATGTGTGAACAATTGTTCTAAACGGGATCTGTTTTCATAATCGTCTCAGGAATAAATAGACGGAATCTGCCAGTCGACCGGAGTCAGCCCGTTCTGCTCCAGATACGCATTTGTCTTGGAAAAAGGACGGCTTCCGAAAAACCCGTGATAAGCGGAAAGCGGACTCGGATGAGGCGATTCCAGCACCAGGTGCTTCGGATTTTGAATCAGTGCCTTCTTTTTTCTCGCAGGCGTCCCCCATAAAATAAAAACAAGAGGACGATCCTGATCGGCGAGAACGCGGATCGCCGCGTCGGTAAAGTTCTCCCATCCGATCCCCCTGTGGGAATTCGCCTGATGGGCACGGACAGTGAGCACGGTATTGAGGAGCATGACTCCCTGCTTTGCCCACTTCGTCAGATCCCCGTTATCGGGTATCTCACACCCGAGATCGTCATGAAGCTCCGCATAAATATTCACAAGTGACGGCGGAACCTTGATTCCCGGGTGCACGGAGAAAGCAAGACCGTTTGCCTGTCCCTCTCCATGATAGGGATCCTGTCCGAGGATCACGACCTTTACCTCATCCAGAGGCGCGAACTGAAAGGCATTAAAAATATCCTTTGCCGGCGGAAAAATCTGTTTTGTCCGGTACTCCTCCCCGACTGTCTTATATAACTCGGCATAATAAGGCTTTCCGAATTCCGGCTTCAGCGCCTTCGCCCACTCTCCGGTGATCGCCATCTTTCTTTTTCCTCCGTCAGAAACGTACTTCTACATGTCTTTCCGCAAGATATTCCTTTACTTCTTCAATTTCCAGCTCTTTATAGTGGAACAGCGATGCCGCAAGTGCCGCATCCGCGCCGCCTTCCGTAAGAGCGGTATAGAAATCCTCCAGCTTTCCGGCACCGCCGGAAGCAATGACCGGTACGGATACCGCATCGGAAACGGCGCGAGTCAGCTCAAGATCATAGCCTCCCTTTGTTCCGTCGCAGTCCATAGAGGTAAGAAGAATTTCTCCCGCTCCGAGAGATACTGCCTTTCTTGCCCATTCCACGGCATCCAGTCCGGTATCCTCCCGGCCGCCCTTGACATAGACATTCCAGCCGGTACCGTCTGCACGTCTTTTTGCATCAATGGCAACAACGATGCACTGATTACCGAATTTCAGGGCTCCCTCACGTATCAGCTCCGGATTCTTCACAGCTGACGTATTGATAGAGACTTTATCGGCACCCTCTCTTAAGATCTCTCTCATATCATCGACAGAGTTGATTCCTCCGCCGACGGTAAAGGGAATAAATACCTGCTCGGCAACAGCGCGGACCATGTCCACTACGGTTTTTCTCTTGTCGGAGGATGCCGTAATATCCAGAAATACAAGCTCATCGGCGCCCTCTTCGTTATAGGCACGGGCAACCTCGACCGGATCTCCGGCATCAACGAGATTTACAAAATTGACACCCTTCACAACTCTCCCGCCGTTTACATCCAGACAGGGAATGATTCTCTTTGCCAGCATTATGTCTCCTCCTTCTTCCAGTTGAGGAAATTCTGTAAGATCTTAAGACCGACATCACCGGACTTCTCGGGATGGAACTGGCAGGCAAAAATACTGCCTTTCTGCACGGACGCATCAATAATATTGGCATACTCGCTGACTGCCTTTACGATGGTCTTATCTTCGGAATCCACATAATAGGAATGAACAAAATAGACATAGGCTCCGTTCGGAATATCCCGGAACAGATCTCCGCCGTTCATCACATGAATGGAATTCCAGCCGATCTGCGGGATCTTCAGGCCTGCTTTTTCCGTAAATCTTCTGCACTGACCCTTGAAAATTCCGAGCCCGGGCACTTCGGGACTCTCCTCGCTGCCCTCAAAAAGTGCCTGCATACCGACACAGATTCCGAGAAACGGCATTCTTCTGGCAACAACTTCCTCCAGCACCTTGTCCATCTCGTATTTTCTTAAATTGCCGACAGCATCCCCGAAGTTGCCGACGCCCGGCAGAACTACGCGGTCTGCACGAAGGATCGTCTTCGGATCAGAGGTGATTTCCGCCCTCTGTCCGAGCTTTTCAAAGGCATGCTGCACACTTTTTACATTTCCTGCATCATAGTCGATGATAGCAATCATTCTTTTGCTCCTTACCTGTAAAAAAACAGAACTGTATGCAGACGGTGATCCGCATACAGTTCAAATTCTAACACACGGTTTACTTGCCTTCAAGCGTGAACCAAAACGCCACGCCGTTGTCATAGTTCGCAACACCGTAATTCTGGTTGTGCCCCTCCATGATTGCCTTCACAATGGAAAGACCGATGCCGGATCCGCCGTATTCCCGGGTCCTCGCCTTATCCACCTTGAAAAACTTCTCGAAGACATGGTCCAGATCCTGATCCGGAATCGGAGTGCCGGTATTGAAAACCGAGACCCGGACATTTCCCTCTTCCTGACGGATCGTAATCTCGATCTTTCTTTCGCCGTCCAGATGATTGAGTGCATTACTCAGGTAGTTGGTCACTACCTCCTCTATCTTGAATTCATCTCCCCAGACATATACAGCTTTCTCTGAGGGGAAGGAAACCTCTGCCTGCTTCTCCTCGATGAGGATCTTCATGCCGGAAATCACACCTCTCACAAGCTGTGTCAGATCAAACCTGTCAAAGACAACCGGATCGTTGCCGAACTCCAGGGCATTTAAGGAAAGGAGCTTTCTCACCATGTTATCCATCTTTGCGGATTCATCAATGATGACATCGCAGTAGAAATCCCTGCTCTCCACATCCTCGGCGACGTTGTCCTTCAAACCTTCGGCGTACCCCTGGATCAGGGCGATCGGCGTCTTCAGCTCATGGGTGACATTATTCAGGAACTCACGTCTTGCCTCATCCACCTGGGTCTTTCTTTCGACATCCTTCTGAAGCTCCAGATTTGCGCTCTTAAGCTCGGAGATCGTCAGCTCCAGAGCCTGTGACATCTTGTTATAATTCTGGCCGAGTATATCGATCTCCCTGTAGGAGGTTCCTTCATAGCGGGCCTCGAAATCCTGCTCCGCCATCTTCTGTGATAATTCCGTAAGCTGC
>JAUNAN010000072.1:0-5292 GCA_030527595.1 Lachnospiraceae bacterium
AAGAATTTTCAAGGTTTTTGTACATGTTCCTTTGTTCAGTTATCAATGTGCTTTTCAGTTGTTCGCCTCATCGAAGCGACATCCGACATTATATCGTGTCGTCATTGTTTTGTCAACACTTTTTTTATTTTGCTTTTCGTGAGCTCTCTGCTTCCGCACGTCTCGCGACAGCTATGTTATGATAGCAAATGCACCCCGTCCTGTCAATCGCTTTTTAATGCTTTTTTAATTTTTACATATTTTCTTATTTCTTATATATGCAATGCATATTTTATATGAAATGAAACATGCGCCGCAGCCCTTGTATTCGGCTGCGGCGCACATATGATTTTTTTATTTACTTCAGAATATTATACAAAAGCCGCCCGGCTTTCTTTACAGAGAGAAAAACTCTTCTGCTCTCGCAAACACAAAATGGCTGATCACGTTGTGATTCTGCAGCCACGACAGTAAAAAGCTGTCGTCTATCATTGCATTCAGCGCGCTTCCCGCACCGGTATAGGAGGACAGGCGGATCAGCGCAAGCAGTATCCAGGCGATCAGAAACGCCTCTACGATACCGATCAGCATCCCGCCGAAGTGATTGATGCCTCCCAAAACCGGAAGCTCCACAAACAGCAGCAGGATATGTCGAAGCAGAAAGATCACAACAAAGGAGATCAGAAACGCAATTACGGAAGAAACGGAATAGATCACCCTCTCGATCAGTTCCGTAAGTATTTCATCCTCCAGTACCGCAGCTTCGTCACCTACATTTTCCAGTACATTTTCCGAAGCGGATTTGATGAGTGCTTTTGCCTCATCCGGTATATTCAGACCATCGATATTCTCGGTCAGAATATCCGCTGCATCTCCAAGCTGACTGTTTACATAAGATTCCGCCTGATTTCTGGCAAAGGACTGCACATAGCTGCTCGTCATGAGCACGTCATTCACTTTCGGCGTCAGGATCCCCGTCGCAATCAGCGTCAGTCCGAGGCAGATCACAGACAGAGCCATCTTCATAAAGCCGCTGAGAGCTGCTTTTGTGATCACGATCGCCATGATCAGAATGATTAATATCGTCAGCAAATTCATTTTCTACTCCCAGTCAAAGTCCGCTCACACAAGGCGCACCAGCTCGGTTCTCTGGTCTGTCATCAGCAGATAGCGGTTTGCTTCTATCTTCAGCACATCTGCGATATTGCCGTCACTTACCGTGACAGAACCTCTGCATACACCCTTGATCGTATAGACAGCCAGCTCCGAAGCATTCGAGAACAGTATCTGACCGCCGGATAAACGAACTTTATCATAATTGAGATCCACACCCGCGCTGGAAACTACTTTCCCCCGGGAATTATAGATCGTCATTTCGAATTTATGCCCTTCCTCACTGCTGCGATATACGAATCCGATATTGGACTCGTCATAAAACACGCTGGATATCTCTGTATCAAAGGACACGCTTGTTTCCTCTTTGAGGCTGCTCCCCGCATTCAGTATAGAGAAGCCGTCATCCCGGATCGCAATGAGATCAGAATTGTTCTTCCATATCAGAGCGGGAACGATGACGCCCTCGTATTTCATCTCCCCCGTTATTTTTCCGTCCGTAGAACGCGCAGAGCTGAAATCATAGCATACAACATTTGATACGATTCCGCCCTCTGACACAGCAAGATAAGAAACCGCCATCTGCATTCCGTCAGAACTGAGTGCAAGCTCTATCGGAGAGCCGTAATCAGTCATCGAAGTCGAGATAGTCGCGATCTCCGATCCGCCCGAGGTATAATACCGGATCGTCTGATTTTCCCCGTACTGCAGAAGCACCGCGACATTGCCCTGTTCAGACACCCGTGCCTTTGCGATCGGTTCTCCCGTATCAAAGGATCCGACCTGTCCCTTTTCGTCAAATACATACACGGCAGTTCCCAGCTTGTCATAGATCGCCGCTGTAGTACCCGCAACATAGGACTCGGGATTGGTCATTGAGAAAGAGATATCCCAGATGGACTCCATCCTGCTGTCTGCAAGCGCAGCTCCGTCTGAGGAATATCTGAGAATATTTTTCCCCATTTCCGTATAAGAGGAAACATTATCCGCCTTATCGGTTCCTGTGATCACCTCATAGTCCCGGTAGGAGCGGTTATCGGAAATATGCTTTACAATAAGAACCGCTATCAGGATCGCCGCTGCGATCAGAGCAGCGCGAAAGATCATCACTCGGCTGCTGTTCTTCTTCCGCACATAAGCTGCCAGCTCCTCGTTCTCGGGCTCTTCCTCCAGAAGATGTGCCTGGATGGCGCGATCCGTGAACCAGCCAGTTATTCGGCTGAAGCAGTCGCTCAGCCACTCAATCACAGTGCGCATAATTCTTCCTTATAACTCTGTTCTCCCCTCCAGGGCACGAAGCAGTGTGACCTCATCAATGTTTTCCAGGTCACCGCCTACCGGCACACCGCTGGCAATGCGGGTCACCGGGATCCCCGTAGGTTTGATCAGTCTGCTGATGTACATTGCCGTAGTCTCGCCCTCAAGAGAGGAGTTTGTGGCAATAATAACTTCCTTGATCTCTTCATTGGAAAGACGGCGCATCAATTCCTTCAGACGGATGTCATCCGGACCGATGCCGAGCATCGGCGAGATCGCTCCGTGAAGAACATGATAGACGCCATCGTATTTTCCAGTCTTCTCATAGGCGGACAGATCGCGAGGTGTCTCTACCACCATGATCGTTCCGTGATCCCTTTTCCGATTGCCGCAGATGGGACACAGCTCGGCATCTGTCAGCGTGCAGCACTCCCTGCAGTAACGCACCTGAGATCTTGCCGTCATCATAGAATCCGCAATTTTCTTCACGCGGTCCTCAGGCATACTGATAATGTGGAAGGCAAGTCTCTGCGCCGTCTTCGTGCCGATTCCCGGCAGAGAAGACAGCTGCTCTATCAGAGTGCTGATGTGTCCACTAAAATAATCCACTTCCGAGGCCTCCCATGCCGCCGGTCAGCTTATTCATCTGAGACATCGTCTCCTGTTCGACCTGAGAGAGCGCCTCATTGAAGGCTGCTACGATCATATCCTCCAGAGTCTCTACATCATCCGGATCCACTGCCTCCGGATCGATCGTCAGCTTCTTCACGGTTCTCTTTCCCGTCATGGTCAGAGACACAGCTCCGCCGCCGGAGGTTGCCGTAAATTCTTTTGCCTCCAGATTCTTCTGGTTCTCCTCCATCTGCTTCTGCATCTTCTGAGCCTGCTTCATCAGGTTATTCATGTTTCCGGGCATTCCGCCCTGAAATCCGCCTCTTCTAGCCAAAGTAGACCTCCTTTTGTATCTTTTTTATTCTTCCTCGTCGTCATCGTCTTCCACGATGTCCATATGCACCCTCTCCTGAAGAACCTTCTCTACCGTAATTTCGGCAAGTCCTTTCGGCCTTTCTTCAGCGAAGTGCAGCTCCAGATCCACATGCCTGCCATACAGCTTCTCGATCGCATCCTCGATCATCCTGATCTTAAATTCCTTTCCGACCAGTGTGCCGCCGAGATTAGACGCAACTTCTATATAGAGCCTGTGGTCATCCGCACCGGTATTATACTGCGGAATCGAGTCTTTGAGAACTACTTTCATGAGTCCGTCCTCAAGCATGCTTATGATCCGCGGCCATCCCGCCGCGATTTCCTTCAATTCCGCCGGTGCTGCGCAGGGTGCGGGTTCTGCTGTGTTTTCATTTTCCGAAGCAGCTTCTTCGACTGTCTCCCCGGGAGGCACAACCGCCTGCGAAGGTGAGATCGTCACTCCTCCCCGCAGGAGTTCCTCGATCCTGGATTCCAGATAGGAGATCCGTTCCGACAGGGCCCGCGTATCCCCGCCTTCCTCCATCTGAGGACGGCAGAGCCGCACAAGGGCGACCTCCGCAGGCACACGGCGGTTCGTCGCATACCGCATGGTATTCGTCAGATCGGACAGCACGCGTATCATGCGCATGACCGCATCGGGACCGGTCTGCGCTGCCAGAGTCTCCAGCTCTTCAAACTGTTCCCTGGTCACATCCACATCCTGCTCGCCCGCGCCGCTTAAGACCATCAGCAGATTTCGCAGATACCACTGAAAATCTCCGATGAACTGACCGATCTCCACACCGGCCGCGACCTGCTTTTCAAAAATGCGGACACAGCCCGCCGCATCCTGCCGTACGATCCTGCGCACCATGTGACCGAACACTTCCGTATCCGCCGCACCCAGTGCGGCAAGGACACGCTCATAGGTGAGCTCCTGGCCCATATAAAATGCCATGCACTGGTCCAGCAGGGAGAGCGCATCTCTCATAGAACCTTCCGCAGCTCTTGCCACAAACTGCAGGGCTCTGTCCTCAGCCTGCACACCCTCCTGATCCAGAAGCTCGCGCATGTGCTCCACGATCTGTGCCGCGCTGATCCTGTGAAAATCATATTTCTGACAGCGTGAAAGAATTGTCACGGGGATCCTTCCCGCTTCTGTTGTGGCGAGAATGAAAATGACATAAGAAGGAGGTTCTTCCAGTGTCTTCAGCAGCGCATTAAACGCACCCGTTGACAGCATGTGAACCTCGTCAATAATATAGACCTTATAGTTTCCCTGCGTGGGACGATACTGTACTTCCTCGATGATCTGTCGAATGTTATCGACGCCGTTGTTGGAAGCGGCGTCGATCTCAATGACATTCATGGAATTACCGGCGGAAATCGCACTGCAGACCTTGCAGGAATTGCAGGGATTTCCGTCCTCCGGATGTTCACAATTGACAGCCCGGGCAAGTATTTTTGCCACAGACGTTTTTCCGGTTCCTCTCGTACCGCTGAACAGATAGGCGTGCTGGACACGTCCCGTGCGGACCTGATTTTTCAGAGTCCGGACTACCGCTTCCTGACCGACGACCTCATCAAAGGTCTTCGGTCTTGCTTTGCGGTATAGAGCAACATATGACATATTTAATCTCCGAAACTGATTCCGATCGCCTTTGCCAGCTGAATCGACTGATCCTTCGGATCTACCGTCTTCAGTCTGCCCGCGGAATCCTCAAGCTTTACTTTTTTGATCTGATTATTGACGGAAGCCACCATGTAGCCGTACTCGCCCTTGATGATCAGCTGGGCCGCATATGCGCCGAGCTTTGTAGACAGTACACGGTCAAACGGATCCGGTGTGCCGCCTCTCTGTACATGTCCCGGAACCGTGACGCGCACTTCGTATCCGGTCTTATTGGTGATATCCTCTGCCAGCTTGTAGGAAATAGAGGGATACTTTTTCTGGATCTTCTCCATCTCCTTCTTCTG
>JAUNAN010000072.1:5392-10496 GCA_030527595.1 Lachnospiraceae bacterium
CCGTGTGAGGAGGCCGTTGTGTGGATGCAGTCAATGCAGTTTGTGGCAATATCGATCGCCGACTGATAGCCGAAGGTGAGATCTGTTCCGTAAATATCATTATCGATCGTTTTCGGAAGATGTATGACATTAAGTCCCTCCTCCTTCAGCAGATTCGCCGTCTTCTGCGTTCCGTTTCCGCCCAGGATCACCAGGCAGTCCAGGCGAAGCTTCTTATAATTGTCCTTCATAGCGGCGACCTTATCCAGGCCGTTCGCATCCGGAACACGCATCAGTTTAAACGGCTGTCTGGATGATCCGATGATCGTACCGCCCTTTGTCAGGATGCCGGAGAAATCCTTTGCAGTCAGCAGGCGGTAATTTCCGTAAATCAATCCCTTATAGCCCTCGATAAAGCCATAGATCTCCACGTCGTCCAGCCCGTGAAACAGCGCTTTAACAACTCCGCGCATAGTGGCATTCAGCGCCTGGCAGTCGCCGCCGCTCGTCAGCAGTCCGATTCTTTTCATAACGCATATACCTCCTGATTTTTATTCTTCCCGGGAAAGCTTTCATTCTCTTTCATGCAAACCCGCAAAGTATTCACACAATTATAAAGTTAGACTTATTATACGACACCCTCTTTCATTTGACAATTCTGCATTTTTTCGTTATACTTACCCCGTCCGTGCAGCCGGGGCATTAGCGGGGTCCTGTCGCCTGCAATCCGCTACAGCAGGGGTGATACCGATCCGAGGGTCGTTTTTTATGGAGCTGCCCTTTTTAAGTGGCGTTGACGTCCGGGTCTTGCGCAACAGAAATCTGCGAACCGTGTCAGGGTGGGAACACAGCAGCACTAAGCAGAACCTTCTGTGTGACGCAAGGGTGCCTGGGCCGAGTTAACTGGGAAGGTTACGTCTGTGGAAACCGTTTCAGAGTGAGGTGCACGGATATAAAAACAGCAGTATGACTTCTGTCATACTGCTGTTTTTATTTTAGCCGTTCGCTTAATGAAATATATATACTCCGCAAATACATACTCCGCTGCGTGCAGGAAATGAGACCGTTCTCCGATCCGGCAGCACGGAAACTAGACATTTGCTGCTGTCATGATCCGGATATCTGTATTGATCCGGTCACTCTCCGGATTCTCATGACGATACAGAAGATGAAACAGCGTCATAACCGGGAGATATCCCTGCTGATAACCGTCCTCATCGATGATATAATCGATGGTTCTGTCCATGAGGTATTCCTTTTTCAGCTCCGCCATATCGTAAGCAACCAGCCTGACCTTTTTCTCCCTGCGATACTCCTTCAGAAGCAGCGCAAGCTCGTTTTTTCCCTCTCCGTTCAGATAAATTCCGGAGAGCTCCGGCTGTGTAAGAAGCAGCTCCTCCACATGATTGGTGAGCGCATCCGAATTATTGTAGAAACAAAACTCATCAATAATTTCGATATTCCCGCCGTTCCGACGGATCTCCTTCAGGAACCCCTCCTGTCTGATGCGCTGATTGGCATTGTCAGGAGTTCCGATCAGAATGGAGATCTTTCCTTTTTTGCCCAGCATATCCGTCATGAGTAGAGCGCCGGTCCTCCCCGCCTTCAGGGAGTCTGTTCCCACAAAGCAGAGACGCTCCGAGTCTGCAACGTCCGCGTTCAGTGTCACGATATCGATCCCGGCTTCCTTTAGCTCCCTGATCTTCTCCCGGATGATCTCATCATCGTTTACAAATAACGCAATGGCATTTACACCTTTTTTCTTCATTTTATCGATCGTGCGGACTGCCCATTCCGTATCGGTGCCCGGTGTTGTTTTCACCGTCACCTCACAGCCCAGTTCCGCCACTTCCTTCGCAGCAGCCTGAACGCCGTCCAGAATATCGAGCACAAGCGGCGTATCCGCAAACTGCAGGACCACGCCTATAGAAAAGTGACGATTAGAAAGTGCCAATGCTCTGGCGCCGATATTCGGCGTATATCCCAGTCTTTCCGCCGTTTCCCGGATCCGCTCCGCAACCTCCGGATTAACACGTCCACGGTTATTCAGCGCGCGATCCACGGTACCTCTGGAGACACCGGTAGCCCTGGCGATGTCCATGATTGTAACAGCCATATTTCCCCCGTTCAAAGCACCATTGATTTCACTGCACACAAACATCTGATACTTTAGCTCTGGTATCCCATTATCACAAAAAATGCACGTGCGTGCACGCACACACTTATTATATCCGATACCTGAATATCCTGCATCTGTTTTCCTCTCGGCAAGATATACGAAAATTCGTTTGCCGATTCGGCACTATTGCTTTATTGCGGTGCTGTCAGAAGAAAAAAATAACACCTCCTGTGACCGTAATACACAGGAAGTGTTACACAACAGATATTTATCAGAAATCGTCTGTTCCCGTCTCGTCAGAATGCCGATAGGATCAGTCGAAATCGATCCACTTTGCGCCGTTGTCAGCAGACTCTACGCACTTCTCGATCCACTTGACACCGTTTGCGCCTGCCTTTACATCCGGATACCAGAAATCACCGTACTCGCCGTTGTCTGCAGCATCCATAGCGATCGCAAATCTTCTGTACAAATTTGCCCATGCCTCAAACAGACCTTCTGCATGGCCGCCGCCGATTCTGTCCTCTACTCTTGCTTCCGGATACAGATAGCCTGCACCTCTCTCAAGGATTCTTCTCGGCTCACCCTCGATCTCATAAGTCATCTGATTCGGACGCTCATCATCCCACTCAATGGATGCCTTGGATCCGACTACACGGATCACATGACCATGACGTGCACCGCAGTTGATAGAGCTTGCCCAGCAGTAAATCTGTGCATCATCCTGAACACTCTTGCTCTCCTTCAGGTTCATAATTACGAAAGCGTTATCCTCCAGCTCTCTGCCTTCTACGAAAGAACGCTTTGTGCACATCAGGTTCTTGATCTCCATATCCGGGATCATTGCTTCCAGAATATACAGCGGATGTGTTCCGACATCGCCGAGTGCGAAGGACGGGCCTGCCTTTGCAGGATTAAATCTCCATGCAGCTGCCGGGTTTGTCTCCTCGATCTTATAATTGTATCCGCCGAAAGCAAAGCTCATGTTGATGACACGGATCTCGCCGAGATCACCGTTCTTGATCATCTGACGTGCCTGCTGAATCATCTGATGTCCGGAGTATCCGTATGTGACACCGACAACGCGCTTCTTTTCCTCAGCAAGTGCAACCAGTTCATCAGCCTGCTCAGAGGTAAAGCAGAGCGGTTTTTCGCATACAACGTGAAGACCTGCCTTCAGAGCTGCCTTTGCGATTTCAAAGTGTGTTCCGTTCGGAGTAGCGATGGAAACAGCCTCGATGCCGTCTTCTCTCTTAGCCTCTTCCTCGAACATTGTCTTGTAATCCGGATAGCAGCGATCTGCAGCAACGCCGAGCTCAGCTGCAAATTCCATACCGCGCTCAGGATTGATATCAAATGCGCCTGCAACCAGCTGGAAGTTATTGTCGCGAAGAGCTGCTGAACGGTGAATATATCCGATCTGGCTGCCCTTGCCGCCGCCTACCATTGCCCATCTGATGGAATGATCAAGTACCTTGGATCCGTTAATCATAATTATCTCCTTCTAAAGGCCGCTGCCTTTCATAAAATGTGATTTTATTTCCGATAGAATTCTTAATTCTTATAATTCACTGTTTTCATTTTCCGGAAATCAGCATCCGGTTTTCAGTCGTTTTGACATCCGCAATGCAGACGGCTGAGATCAGATCTGATATCCGACGGACTTCAGATAGTCTACGCTTGCCTTTACGTCGCGAAGAGATGTCTCCTGATTTCTCGGATCTCTCTCCTGCTCGATGGTGATATAGCCGTTATAGCCGATATCTTCAAGTGCCTGCTTAATTCCCGGATAATCGAGAGCGCCGCTTCCGATCGGGCACATAGAACCTTCTCCGCAGCCCTCGAAGAAACGGATCTTCCTGCCAAGGACATTCTCATATACCTTCTGATCAACATCCTTGAAGTGAACGTAGTCAAGCACGTCTGCATACTTTTTCAGTGTTTCTACCGGATCCATTCCCGAGTAGTAGATATGACCTGTATCCAGGCAGAGACCTGCAACCTCGTACGGAATATCACGGACAAGCTTTTCGATCTCGTCCGCAAACTCGATATATCCGCCTGCATGCGGATGGATCACCGGACGGACGCCCCACTTGTTTGCTCTCTCGCAGACCGCTCTGACATTTGCAATAAATGCTGCCCATTCCTCATCGTTCATTCTCGGAGAAGTATCCGGATGACCTGCACCGTAATCGCGCTCGTCATGTCCCCAGTCCATGACTGTCATGTACGGTGTCGGGAATTTCTGTCCCTCATGAACCGGAAGCTTCGGCATTTTCGGGTCTGTGATCAGCTTGCAGATATCATCCACTGCCTGCAGTACGCTTTCCTGATTGTCCGGATCCACCAGATCGTGGAAGATCGTGCCTGCAACAATTGCCAGATCATTCTTTTCAAGCTCTTCTTTTACGACATCTACATCAATCGGAAGGTAACCGTAGGGTCCGAGTTCAATCGCACGGTAGCCTGCCTGATGTGCCTCGCTTAACACCTTTGTCCATTTCGGCAGATACGGATTTTTGGGATCGTCAACGCCCCAGCTTGCCGGTGCTCCGCAGATGTTCATTGCCATGATAGAAGTTCTCCTTTCTGTTGTGTGGAACAGCCCGTCTCTTTCGGATGCCGCTTTCGCGTTACGGTTGCATCTCCTCGAAATAGTCTGACATTTTTGTGCTGTTCCGTTTTGTTTTTTGAAGTTATCTGTGTCTTTACTGCTTTTGTTTTTTGTTTTCCCTTAACTTGATTATTATTATAATTATTTTTCTCAGATTGTCCTCACCTATGCTGTGTAAAAAGAGCAGTTTTTCAAAGGGTTTTACCGTGAAAATTTCAGTATATTGCTATTTATGCTGTTTATTCCATCGATGCAGTCCAAATCCGCGCCCGAACAGCGGCTCCGTTTCGACAAAAAAAGATGAGAAGGCATGCGATCCACTGCCTTCTCATCGAAAATAAAAAACGGAGACGAAGGGATTCGAACCCTTGCACCGGAAAACCGATGAC
>JAUNAN010000073.1:0-2336 GCA_030527595.1 Lachnospiraceae bacterium
CAAGGCGTAAAAACCTTGGATTTTCAACAAAAAACACTTGATTATATGAGGAGGTGCTTGAGAGAGAAAAATGGCAGGGGGACTGCATCTGTTACAAAGAGAGCAGCAGGGAAGAGAGCGGTGCGGATCGCAAGGTACGCGAGCTTCTCGCGCAGCTCTTTCAGTATTACTTTGAGCATCCGGAGACGGCTCTCGTCACCCACTCCCGTTATTTGTCAGAGCTTCTGCATAACCTGAAAACCAGGTTTCCGGGCGGCGCCTTAAAACAGCCGGTGAGGGAGAGCACCATGCTGCGGCTTGGAAGCATCCTGGATCGGATCGCGGATAGGTGGAACGAGGAGCTCTCTCTGAATGCCATTGCGGAGGAGGAGTATCTCTCCGTCAGCTACCTGTCACGCTTCTTCCAGAAAAATCTGGGCGTGAGCTTCTCTCAGTATCTTCGTGAGCTTCGGCTGAACCACAGCGCAGCAATGCTCTCAGGGAGCAGCGCCTCAGTTACCCGTATCGCATATGACTGCGGTTTCCATGCGCCCAGTGCTTTCATTGAGGTATTCAAGCAGGCTTACGGCGTGACCCCCGGGCAGTACAGGGAGGAAATACAGGCACTTCAAAAAGAGCAGGCGGATCACATGACCGGAGGGAGCGGGGGAAATGACTTAACCGCCCTTCTTGGCTACGTGCCGGAGACGGAGGAAGAAAGCAGAGAGGAGAGGGGTGTTCATGCAGATGTGAATGTGCGGAAGCGTCAGGCGTCGCGAATGCGACCGGGCAGGCGGATCCTGAATATCGGCTATGCCGCGGACGGACTTCTGGCTCCCGTGCAGCAGCAGATCAGAAGGGCACAGAAGGACATCGGCTTTGAGTTTGTCCGCTTCCACGGTCTTCTGGATGAGGATATGCATATCTATTGGGAGGACCGGGAGGGAAAGCCGGAGTTCTGTTTCTATTCTTTGGATCTTCTCTTTGACTTCATCCTTGAGGCGGGCCTTACCCCCTTTGTGGAGCTGAGCTTTATGCCGAAGCAGCTGGCGAGGGAGGAGACGAGGATCTTTGA
The DNA here is from genome assembly GCA_030527595.1 of Lachnospiraceae bacterium. Taxonomy (GTDB): domain Bacteria; phylum Bacillota; class Clostridia; order Lachnospirales; family Lachnospiraceae; genus Chordicoccus. The sequence continues at coordinate 1,055 of JAUNAN010000073.1, forward strand.
CCGCCCATCCGTCATTACAGGGTGCAGGGACATAGAGAAATGGCAGGCTCTTATTACGGGGTTGCTGACGCATCTCGTTGAGCGGTACGGATCGGAGCAGGTGCGTAACTGGAGATTTACCACCATCAGTCAGAGCTACGTCCATCTGAAGTGAGTGGAATGGGAAGACTATCAGGATCTCTATGCGGCTGCCTTTCATGCCGTGAAGGCAGTGGATGAAGAGATTCCTTTCGGCGGACCCGGCTGCTTTGCGGAGCTGATCTCCGAGGAGCAGGGCGTACCCGCCTTTTTAAGCTTTGCAAGAGAGAGAGACTGCATGCCGGATTTTATCGGCTTTCAGTTCTATCCCCATGTACATACCTACGATTCCATGTTCATGGATTTCACTTTGAGTCAGCAGTCCGCGCCCGCTATTCTCTCTGAGAATCCGGACTATCTCTCCGACTCACTGAATGCACTGGAGATGCTTCTTGAGGAAGAGGGACTGTCGGATCGGGAGATCTATATCGAGGAGTGCACCTCCACTCTGTGGCAGAGGGATCTGTCCGGAGACACCTGCTATAAAGCTGCATGGATCGCCAAGAACGGAGGGGAAAGCTTCGGCAGGGCAGTGCTTGGCTACTGGCTGCTCACGGATCTGCTGGAGGAGAGAAGCAAGATCGAATCCGTGTATCACGGGGGTTACGGTCTCATGACGTACAGCGGAATTCCAAAGGCGGGATATCGGAGCATGGAGCTTTTGAGTCTTCTGGGGAATGATCTTGTGTCAGCGGGAGAGGGATGGATCCTCACCGCCTCAGGAGAGGAGTATACGCTGCTGCTTTATAATTACTGTCATTACAGTAACCTGTACCGTTATCGCTATCAGAGGCTGGAGGAACCTCAGCATGCATACACCGTCTTTGAGCAGGGGAGCACCCTGCACTTCCGGCTTGTGCTGAGGGGATTGACTGATGGGAAATACCGGATGACCAGGCATCTCCTGGATCGGGAGCACGGCTCCTCCTTTGACCTGTGGCTGAATATGAACGCACCAAGATATCTGTCAGGAGAAGAGACGCACTATCTGGAGGAGGAGAGCAGAGTAAAGTGCCGCGTGGAGGAAATTCCGGTGGAAGGCAGCTTCTATGTGGAGAGCCGGCTGGAGCCCCATGCAGTGGAGGTCATTCAGCTGAGACGGAGATGAGAAAAGAGAATTCTCATTGACTGATAATTGTAGACGAATGATCGATAAAGTCATGCTGTTTGTTCATTACAAAAACAGCATGACTTTTTTATATCG
>JAUNAN010000073.1:2436-4417 GCA_030527595.1 Lachnospiraceae bacterium
TCGATAAAGTCATGCTGTTTGTTCATTACAAAAACAGCATGACTTTTTTATATCGCAAATTTGCTCTTTTTGAAACGGATATTCTAAAATAAATCTAAAAATCAGATATTTGTTAGGGATAATCAGGAAAGATGTAAGATATCGTTTGCACTAAAATGTCTTAAAATAGACTTATCAAGAGTTCAGAGAAGCTCAGTTAAGGCGAAAGGAGTCAATATATGTCAAACAATCAGAATCAGAGGACAGTCTTTAAGACTTCCCTTACGGAAAAATTTGCATACGGCATGGGCGATGTGGCCTGCAACGTGGTATTCGCAATCACATCCAGCCTGCTGGTTTATTTCTACACAAACGTGGTTGGCGTCTCCGCCGCTCTGGTAGGTTCCATTCTACTGTTCTCCCGTCTCTTTGACGGCATCTCCGATCTGGCAATGGCGCAGATCATGGATAAGGTGAATTCCAGACACGGCAAGTACCGCGCATGGGTACTTTGGATGGCTATTCCTTATGGCTTAAGTGCCATTCTTCTTGTGGCAGTTCCGCAGAACGCGACCAGCATGATTCAGGCTATTTACATCTTTGTGACTTACAATCTGTGCACTACAGTGTGCTACACAGCTCTGAATCTTCCTTATTCATCACTGGCTCCGACAATGACCAATGATGACAACGACCTGGCAAAGCTGAACCTGTTCCGCATGTCCATGTCACCCATCGGCAACCTGATCATCACAGCTCTGACCCTTCCCTTCATCAACCGCCTGGGCGGCGCCAGAAAGGCATGGATCATCGTCACAACAGTTTACGCAATTGTCGCTTTCGGTATGCTCATGTGGACCTTCTTCGGCACCAAGGAGCGCTTCCGTCCCGCAGCTGCAAAAGAGGCAGAGGGTCTTCCGCTGATGACTCGTCTCGGCGCTGCATTCCGCAATAAGTACTTCATCATGCTGACCCTGACTATGATCGCAGTTTCCCTGTATCAGAACGTCAACGGCACCTGCACTACCTACTATGCGCAGTATCTCCTGGGCAACGAAGAGCTCATGGGCGTGCTGCAGACCGCTGAGAAGATTCCGTGGATCATCGGTGTTATCGTACTTGCTCCCTTTATTAAGAAATTCGGCAAGAGAAATATGGTAATGTGGGGCGCAATGCTGAACGTAGCGGCTATGATCATTGTTCTCTTTGCACCTACAAACTTCCCGGTCCTGATCTTCGCAGCGATCCTGAGAGGCTTCGGCGAGGCTCCCTTCTACGGCTGCATCTTCACCATGATCGCAGACGCCATCGAGTTCGGTCACTGGAAGACAGGCATCCGCGTTCACGCTCTGCTGTTCTCTGCATTTACAGTCGGACAGAAGCTTGGCGGCGGTATCGCAGCATGGGCTATCGGCCAGCTTATGGAACGCTCCGGCTTCACAGGACTTGAGGTGGAAATTCCTTCTGCAGTAGCTATGGTCAAGAGCCTGTACATCTGGGGTTCCGTCATTGCGTGGGCAGCAGTCATCGTTATCATGCTGTTCTATCACCTGGATAAGGAGTACGACGGCATCATCTCAGATCTTGCAAAGAGAGAGAACGCATAATTTTAGAAAACGCATAAATCAATATTATAATAAACGAATCCGAAGAGGTCCCCTGCCTGGCTGCCGAGCGCAAGCGGCGCAGGGGACTTCCCTTAATCCGAAAGAGGGAGGCGCACTATGTATTCAAAGTTAACATCCAATACAGCATATACCAATCACAAGCTGGAAGCTTGCGATCCTCTTCATCCCTATCGTCCTGTATACACGGGAACCTTTGAGCTGAAGGTTCCTGTGGGAGGCAGGACCCGCCGTATGCTGGCATACGCACCGGAAGGATACCGCGACTCAACAGCCGGCGTTCTGGTGCTGGGTGAAAACGGAAAAACAGCAGACGACCTCCTCCTGGAGAGCGGATGGAAGGAAATTGCGGACAGAGAGCCCTGCAGAGAAAAACT
>JAUNAN010000073.1:4517-10286 GCA_030527595.1 Lachnospiraceae bacterium
GTTGGCGGATCCGCAGTGAAGGCAGACTATCTGGAGAGCGCGGGAGCAGACTTCTGCACCTATCTGGACGGCTATGAGGATCCCGATCACAGAAAGAATCTGAAGAAGGGAGATATCCCCATGCCGGCATGGATCATTGATGATCCGGCAGTTTCCTGCGGCACCGGTGAGGCAGTTCTTCAGTACTGGAAGAGTGCCTGCGGAACCGAGGAGAAGCCAAGACTGCTCTCAGAGGATCAGGAAGAGTATTTCCGAACAAGAGAGACAGACTATCCCGGTAATCAGGATAAGGAGGCCTATAGGGTCTGCCACAGCACGATGGCACATGCCTCCGACAATTATGCTGCAGCACTGCTTCCCCGTATCTGGAAGGATTTCCTGTACAGACAGCGCCGCTGGATGAGCTGCCCGGGAGGAGATCTGAGAGTCACCAGAGATCCGGTGAGAGATCTTCACATGGATTACCACTACGAGGAAGTGGACGGCTGGATGAGAGAATGGTACACCTATGTGCCGGAAAATGTAAAAAACAGCACAGGAAAGGTGCCTCTGGTCATGGCTATGCACGGATATACCTGCTCCGGTGAGATCTACATCGGCAACAGCGAGTGGACTCAGGTGGCTGACAAGCACGGCTTCATCGTAGTCTTCCCTTCAGCCCTTCACGCAAACGTGAACATGCCGGACTGCGGCCTCATGCCGGACTGTGTTCCCCTCGCTGCATGGAATATCTTTGAGGAGGATGACAGACCGGATGAGCTGCACTACTTCAATACTATGCTGGATCGTACCATCGCTTCCTATCCGGTGGATGAGGATAGGGTATTTGCGACAGGTCACTCCTGGGGCTCCCTCATGACAGAGATGCTGGCTCTTGGGATGACGGACAGACTGGCCGGCGTGGCTCCCTGCTCCGGCGCCTTCTTCGGCGGTGCTTCTGTTAAGATGACCGCTCTGGAAAGCCTGAACCGCTTCAATGATCTGCAGCTTCCGGTATGGATGTTCTGGGGCATGGAAGAGGATTGGCTCATTCCCGGCACACCCACAAAGGACAACGAGACCGGATTCACTCTGGAGATGTGGATGAAGAAGAACGACAAGGAGGATATGATTCCCGCTGATTGGAAAGATGCTCCTGTGACGGTGAACGGCCGCTTCCTGGATCATGTATTTGAGAAGGAAGGGACAGCTCCTGTGAGATACACTCAGGTTGAGTATATGCCCCACGCTACCATGCCGGAGATGAGTTTCAGAATCTGGGAAGAGTTCTTTTCGGGATTGTCCAGAGTTTGATTTGAAAAATAAAAGTGAAAAGCAGAATATCTACGGCACGTAAATCATGTAGATATGCAGAGGGGATTCGAGAGAATCCCCTCGTTTTTTTAGCGTCCGGAGCGGGATTCAGGCATGCAGGTTAAGTTGGTGTATTCCGCTTTGACAGTTATAAAAAAATATGAAATAATAAAAACGAGTTACACCATTTTTTGTGAATATTTAACAAGAACGAGGAAAAGAAATGCTGAACATTGTGATTGCGGATGATGAAAGCGGAATCATTGATCTGTGTAAAGTATTAATTGAATATCCGAATGCCAGGGTGGTCGGAGAAGCCCATAATGGTGTGGAATTACTCAATAAGATAGAAGAACTCCATCCCAATACGGTCATTACTGATATCAGCATGCCGGGGATGACGGGAATTGAGCTGATCGAGACAGTAAGAGATCAATATCCGGACATCAATTTTGTGATCATGAGCGGTTTCACTGAGTTTGAGTACGCCCAGAAGGCGCTCCAGTTAGGTGTGAGGGAATATCTGGTAAAGCCTCTTCAGGCAGATGCACTGAACCGAATTCTGGAGAAGATAGACACGCAGATGGAGAAGATTCTTGAAAAAGAATCCGAGAATATGGAAGTGAGAAACCGACTGAAGGCAAGCAGAAGTGCACTTCAGGAGAAGTATCTTTCAGATCTCTGGAAGACGGGAGCCGCACTCCCGGTGCCCAGGGTGGATGAAACGCCAATTCTTGATTTAGACAAATATCGGATTCAGATGATCCGTTACGTTCTGGATGGAAGATTTGAACATAATTCCATGGATCAGGCGCTTTTGAAAAAGCAGGCAAGAGAGATATTTGAGAGCATATGCATAGCAGGTATTTCACAGGGCATCGAACATGTGGTTACGATAGACGGGCTTCAGATGGCAGAGATGATTCTGTTTCCCGCGCAGCAGGCACTAAGCGAAAGTGAGCTTCAAAGCAAAACTCTTATGAAAAAGAAAAGTGAAGCTTTGCGCAGGCTGAATGAGCAGAATCTATTTGTTCGGGCATCCGCATCCTCATCAGAGCTGTTGGAAGGGTGCGCCGGCAATCTCTCAAAAGGCTTTACTCAGTCAGAAACGGCGTTGAAGTGGAGAATGGAATTAAATGACGGATATGTGATCCACTGGAATGAGAGGGATGAAGAGTTATTCGGGGAATTGCGAAGCTTTGATAATGCTCCGATGCTGGCATACGCTGTCAATACCAGGAACCGGGAGGAAGTTAATAGAATTATTGACGAAACCTGGGAAAAAGAACATCATGCGGGCGGTCCCGCAGGAAGGAGATACGTCCTGGTATCCCAAATGATTCTCACAATTAACCAGGCATTTACGGAGCTTCCGGGATATGATGAGATCGGATCAAATTTTCATATCAGTATTAGGGAGATTCTTTCCGGAGATTGGACTGCAGCAGCTTTGGCAAGACGATTTAAAAACCGGGTGGCGGCTGTGCTGGATGAATGTGAGGAGCATCAAAGTACCCGGGAAAACCGTGTGATCTCAGATGCAAAGCGATATATCGATCTGCATTTTACAGAGGATATATCCCTAAATTCTGTGTCATCTCATGTGGGACTGAGCCCCGCGTATTTCAGCACCATGTTTAAAAATGAGACGGGAACAGGATTTGCCAAGTATCTTCAGAAGGTAAGAATCGAGGAGGCGAAAAAGCTTCTCAGAAATACAACGAAAAAAATTAATGAAGTTGCGGAAGCTGTGGGATATCACGATATTAAGTCATTCAATAAGGTATTTGTGAGTGAGACCCAGGTAAAGCCAACAGCCTACAGAAAGTTCTATCAGTAAAATGAAAAAACAAAATCTATTGGAAATCGGTGCAAAGATATTATTCTTGTGCAGCGGCGCCGGACTGGCTGTTATTATTTTGTGCAATGCGGGAACGGGAGATATCGGCAGCGCATTGGCAGCTCTGCTTGTATGTCTGATGCTCTCCGTGGCTTTGATTCTCAATGTGATGGAAAAAAAGAAATACCAGAATCACGAGGAAAGAATATATGAGCTGCTGAAGAGCGAAGGTCTGTTGAAGTCATCGAACAACGAGCCCGGTGTTCACTTTGAGGATGCCGTTGATATTCTTGAGAGCAGATTGCAGGAAACCTCTCTTGCGGAAACGTTGAAGACAAAAGCAGAGCTGCATGCGCTTCAGAATCAGATCAATCCGCATTTTTTGTACAATACACTGGAAATTATCAGAAGCAGAGCACTTATTCAGGGAAATAAGGATGTTGCAAAAATGGCAGAGGCACTTGCGCTGCAGTTCCGCTACTGTATTAATCAATCTACGGAGCTTGCAACGCTGCGTCAGGAACTGGATCACATCAGAAATTATCTCCTGATACAGCACTACAGATTTCAGGATCGATTTCAATTTCTTGAGGATATTGAAGATTATGATACTGTAGGAAACTGCCGCATGCCGATTTTAACGCTTCAGCCTATTATTGAAAATGCATTGATTCACGGGGTGAATCCCAAGATCGAGGGCGGCACTATTACTTTGAAGATACGTACATCCGGGAATAAGATGTTTTTGTCTATCATCGATACAGGTGTTGGCATGAGCGAAGAGACTTTACAGAGGATGCGGCTTTCCCTTCACACTGAGCTGCCAAAAGAAAAGAGGGCAGGCGGTAATAGAAAAAATCCGGGAATTGCCCTGTATAACGTCAACCAGCGTATTAAATTGTATTTTGGTGCCGAGTACGGGGTGGATCTTATGAGTACAGAAGGTGTGGGAACAACAGTGACCGTAACCTTGCCGATGGTATTTATGGAATGACAGAAATGGATCAGGAACTTTTATATTTCCAAAATGTAACAACTGCCGATCCCGGCATTCAGAATCTGCAGTATGTTTCCTTTTATCTGAAAAAAGGTGAAATTCTCGGTGTGACCGGCTTAAATGGCGGGGGCATGTCATGCCTTGCCGATGTTTTGTGCGGAAAGATACAGCCGGTATCAGGGGAGATATATATTGATAATGAAAAAACAATAATTTCAAGTGAAGAGGATGCGAGAAAACTGGGGATACATGAAATCAGTTCTTTTCACTCTATTATTCCAACAATGACTGCAGCAGAAAATCTTTTTCTCCCGGATCCGATGGAAGGCAGGGCTTTCATCAGCAAACAGTATTATGCTGTAAAGACCAGAGATTTCTTGGCAGAATATGATCTTCATATCGACGGAGAGGCGATAGCAGGCGGCCTGTCTTATGCAAATAGATTGGAAATCGCTATTTGCAGGGCAGTTGTTAGGGGAGCCCGAATTATTATCTGCCATGAATTAGGGGCAGGATTTACCGAAAATGAAATTGCTGCATGCCGGGAGCTGATCAAAAAAATCTGCAATTTAGGCATATCAGTGATTTTATTTAATACAGATGCCCGTGTGTTGTTTTCAATTGCCGATCGATGTATTGCATTTCGTGATGGTGCCGTTTGCTTTTCCAATGAGATTCGGAATACCAGCTATAAGGAGATACAGAGAGTTCTGCGTTTAACTGAAAATAAAGCGCAGAGAATGCAGGAAAAATATGACCAATCGGACAAAGAAATCGTCTTTCAGGATCTTTCGCTCGAGCATGAGAACAGGAAAAATACATTTAGAGCACGTCCGGGAGAGGTCACCGGAGTTGTATTCAGCCAGACTGAAGATTATTTATATGACTTATTTTCGAATCCGTTTCAATTAAACGGGACTGTCAGTTACGATGGCAGCCTGAAAAATGTTCGTAAATGGATGAAAAAGAACAAAAAGAGCATGATGTGTCTGAAAAAAAGATTTTGGGACCATGGGATATTTTCTGATTTAACAGTCGCCGAAAATATCCTTTTGCCTACATATGCAAAATTTAATGACAGGGCAGGGATTCTGAATAAAAAAGTCCTGAAAATCAGCTTATATGATTTTGCAAAGTACTATCAGATAAACCCTGCTATTTTGAACTTGTATCCCAGACAATTAGATATTTCCGATTTAAACAAAATTGTGTTGTGGAGGATTCTGTTTTTCAGACCCAGACTGGTCATTCTGGATGAACCGTGTTATGCAATGGATGCAGCAACAAGAGGCTATTTTTATTTTTGCATAGAAGAAATGAAGAAAAACGGAACATCGTTTATCTGGTCTGAAAAAAATGAGAATATTTTGAGAAGACACGCAAATCAAATCATACAGGGTAATTGACCCGGAGAAAATATCATATATCTTTTATGATTCAAGACACAGTGCCGGTTTCTTTCTGCAAAGGGCAGAAGAAAACCGGTGCTTTTTTATGATATCGAAAAAATAGCCACGTTTTTCAAAAAAACACCACGTAGGGGCATGATTCAAAAACAAATATAATGTGTTTAGAAACAAAAAAGGTAACTGTTCAGGACCCCTGATTTAGGTCCAAATTTCTTTTGTGCAAAACAGAG
>JAUNAN010000074.1 GCA_030527595.1 Lachnospiraceae bacterium
GCCTTGCTCATTTTTCCGTTAGGAAAAACTCCCCTCGGCAAACATTGCCATACAACTAAAAAAAGAAGAAGGCCAATCCGGAAATTGGTCCTTCTTCTTTTTATACTCTTTGAGATCAGATTGATCCTACCTTCTCTGTTTTTATTTCTGATAGGATGCAATCACGGATGCTCCGAGATCCGGATAGTTTCCAATGATCGTAGTAACACCTCTCTCTATCATATTTCTCATATCCTGCTCTTCATTAACTGTCCAGGTATTAATCCCTATTCCCTCAGACAGAATTCCCTCTGCGATTTCCTCTGTTACATTATGATAGCTTGGGTGATAATACTCACAGCCCGCTGCCTTTACATACTTGCCGGCATCGAGGATCCACGTATCCGCCAGGAGGCCGCACTTAATTTCGGGGCAGATCTTCTTCATGCGAAGCACACTGTAGTGGTTAAAGGAAGAGATAATGATCTTGTCGGCTACGTCATATTCGCGAATGAGATCATATACCTTCTGTTCGATTCCATCATACTCAAAGACACCTGTCTTTAACTCGATATTGGTTACAATATCCTTATCTTTCACATAAGCAAGATACTCCCTGAGAGTCGGGATCTCATTTTTCCCGAACTGATCTCCGAAGCGGAAAGAGAAGTCTAATTTCTTTAATTCCTCCAGCGTATAGTCCTTTACATAGCCCTTTGCGCCGTCTGTGTTTGTTCGGTCGATGAGCTCATCATGAATGATGACGACCTCGCCGTCCTTAGTAAGCTGAACATCATTTTCGATGCCGTCGCAGCCGGGCGTCTCTACCGCCTTACGGAATGCAAGCATTGTGTTCTCCGGATAGTTTCCGCTGAATCCTCTGTGTCCGAAATTTCTGGTCATAGTTTCTCCTTTTTCAGTTTTCCTGCATTTATCATCCCTGATTAATTCCGGAATGATCTGCTGATTAATAACGTTAACAGTATCACAATCGAGTAGGAGGATCCTCCTACTCGATTCGTGTGACACACAGGCATCTCGCTTTACAGCTCGATGTCTGTTGGCCGGCAGATAGAAGCTCGTGCAGGCACGGCTTCTGCCTGCCGGCTTATCACACAAAAAACGGAGCAGTTTTCACTGCTCCGTCAGAATTTTCAATATTATTGAGCTTCCCACTCGTTGTCCTTCAGGTTCGTGTAAATATAAACACCTGCAGATACAGCGCAGAGCAGGAACATAATGACCGAGAGTGCTGCTGATCTATTGTAGTTCAGATATTTATTAAACTGATCATACAATACAATACCAAGCAGCTTAGGTGCATTTCCGCCCATTAAGTACGGTGTTGTAAAGGAGCCGACATTTGACATATATACAAAGGTAGAAGCAATTACGACATCCTTGACGGAAAGCGGCAGAATCATAGAACGGAATACCTTTAATCTTCCTGCCCCTACGTCTCTCGCACCTTCTACGATAGAATCCGGAATCGCACCGAGTCCTGCCGTGATCATCATAGTTGCAAACGGAATATTGAACCAGAGGTTCATGACGATCATACCGCTTGCGTGATACATAAGTCCCAGCTTCCAGTCCTGTCCGAATAACAGACCGATTCTGTTGATCAGACCTGAATCGCGGATAATGGTAATCATAGCATAAACCGCGCACATTGCAGGAACAAATCTCGGAAGAAGATAGAGTGTTCCGATGCATTTCGCAATTTTGGAATGAGTAAATCTCAGATACAGTGCCAGCAGATAAGCAATCACGATTGCCAGAACCACTGTTACCAGTACGACGAAAAGAGTGTACAGGATATTTTTCAACTGGTTCGGAGTCGTAAAGAAATACGCATAGTTATCCAGTGTGAATGCTCCTGTATCCTCATCCTGAAAGCTCTTAATAACGGAACTCACGATAGGATATGCTACGGTCAGCATAACGACAAGAAATGCCGGTATAACCATAATATATGCAACTAGCTTCTGTTTAATTTCTTTACTCATATCTGCACCGTTTCTGAAAATAATAGTCTTTTGGTAAAAAACGACAATATTACTTCGGATATCCCCCGATCGGAGGAGTTTTATCCGGCAGCTCTGAAACTAAGCTCAGAGCTGCCGTGTTTTCATTTTTCAAAGATACATCTTCTTAAGGGCATAATGCCCTCTCGAAAATGAAACCAATTCCCGACTTACCCGAAAGATCAGCCAAGTGTAGCGATTTCGTTATCCCACTTCTCATTGAAATCTGTGGACAGATCGCCGATAGACTGAATTCTGAAGTTGGAAACATCAAGGTTTTCAAGATCTTCATAACCTGCAAGATCCATGTTTGTTGTATCGATAAGCGGAATAGCAGCCATCTGTTCAACCATGATCTGCTGAGCCTGCTCAGATACCATGTAGTTCATGAATGCATAAGCAGCTTCCTCGTGAGAACCGATTGTCGGAATAGCAAGTGTCTGCAGAGAACCTGTCAGCGGAAGATCTGTGATCTGAGTGATCTTAATTGTATCCTTGATCTCGCCGCTTGCACGCTGAGACAGAACCATGTCTGCCCAGTTCGGGCACATATCGATTTCACCCTGGTTCAGAAGATCCAGAGTACCCTGGTTCTTTGCCGGGTAAACGACAGAGCCGCCGGACTGATACATAAACGGGTGAAGCTCTGCCAGGTATGCAAATCCCTCATCCCACTGATCTTCCCAGGAAGCATCATCAGATGTGAATGCCTCTGTCGGAAGGAAGTTATAAACGGATGTACGTGCGAAGGAATCGCCTGCTCCGCCTGTTCCCGGCTGGTTGTAAGCAAATCTGCCCGGGTTATCCTTGATCCACTGTGTCAGCTCATCCCATGTAGTCGGAACGTTTGTTACCTTCTCGGAATCATAAGCAAGAACGACTGTTGTTCCTCTGTACGGCTGTACATAGTCTGTTGCAACAGAGCTCTCAGCTGCGATAGATGCATTGTTCGGGATCTTGGAATCATCAAGCTTTACAAAGGACTCTTCGCCGATCTGTCCGACTACCTTGGAGAGGTCATCACCGGAGAAATCTACGATATCGTATTCTGTATTTGTCTGATTTGCCTTGTAAGCAGCAACAAGGCCGTCTGTCATAGATGCTGCACCTGTACCTGACAGAAGGAAGTTCAGGTTTACCTTGTACTTACCTGCATATTCGGAATTATTATTGAAGTCCTCTGTCAGAGTCTCAAAAATAGCACGAACGTTGTCAGAACCTGTAGCCCAAAGGTTGAATTCCTCAACATCTCCGCTTGCTGTTGCCTCAGCAGCAGTGCTCTCGCCTGCAGCTGTAGAAGCAGCTGTGGATGCTGCTGTAGAAGAACTGCTGCCGCAGCCTGCCAGCATTCCTGCAGCAAGTACTCCCGTCATAAGTACGGAAATCATTTTCTTGTTTTTCATAGTTTCCTTCCTTTCCTGTTGTCTGTTGTATCCGGGTTCTGCGGCTCTCGACGCCGCACCGGACAAACTTCCCGGACTGCATGTCTCACGTTAAGATCTGCAGACCGCTTTTATCATAAATGGAACCTGTCCATCTATAATCCTGTTATTCCTTATCGAAGGTGACATGCTTGCCGATTTCCAGAGAAACCTTTGCGCCCACACTGAGCTTTTCACTGATTTCACGATCAACAAAGCACTTCAGAACATTATCACCGTGCTGTACGGTTACTTGTACGTAATGACCGAGGATCATGATCGTACGAACCTCACCCTTGAGATCACCCTTTGCTTCCGGATCAACACTCAGGTTCTCCGGACGGACCGCAATCGTCTTATTATCCATATCGATAAAGTTCATTTCACCGATGAAGGATGCTACATAGCGGTTTGCCGGCTCGTCATAGATCTCTGTCGGAGATCCTACCTGCTCGATCTTGCCCTTATTCATAACCACGATTCTGTGAGAAAGTGCCATCGCCTCTTCCTGATCGTGTGTAACGAATACAACGGTAATTCCAAGATCGCTCTGAATTTTCTTTAATTCTTCTCTCATCTGCTGACGAATCTTTGCATCCAGAGCGGAGAACGGTTCATCCAAAAGCAGAAGTGAGGGCTTCAGAAGCAGTGATCTTGCAATAGCGATTCTCTGCTGCTGTCCTCCGGAAAGCTGACTCGGGAACTTCTTCTCGACGCCCGGCATGGAAACAAGATTCAGAACATCCTTAATGGAAGCATCGATCTCACTCTTCGGTGTTTTTCTTAATTTCAGACCATAGGCAAGATTCTCATAAATCGTCATATGCGGCCAGAGGTTATAGCTCTGGAAGACCATTGCAGTCGGTCTTTTTTCGGGCGGCAGATCTTTAATGGACTTTCCGTCGATCAGCATGTCGCCGCCTGTAATATCATGGAAGCCGCCTACCGCACGGAGGATCGTTGTCTTACCGCAGCCGGACGGTCCCAGCAGAGTTACGATTTCTCCCTCATAAATATCCAGATTGATGTGTTCAACACCGTCACCGTTCGGATATTTCTTTGCCATATCTGCAATCTGAAGTTTTACTTTACGTGCTTTATCATTCATTATTATTTCCCCGATCTAACCAATCGTCATTGCTGACTCACTAAAGTATCTGATTTCTGTTTAAAGCATGAATCGATTATTTCATCTTAAATCCACCGGCAATCGCTTCCGGACCGATGTATCTTCTCATCAGGAAGATCAGGACCGCAGACGGAATAATCAGGATGATCGCAAATACCGCACCGATCTGAACCGCGGAAGAATCAAGAACGATACCGTACATTGCAACCGGCATTGTCTGAATTTTTCCCATACCGACCAGCATAGTTCCCTGAGCCTCTTCCATAGATCCGAGGAAGGTATACAGCGTTGCTACGGAAATGCCGGGCATAGCCATCGGCATCGTTACCTTGAAGAAGGTTCTGATCGGACCTGCGCCGACATCTCTTGCTGCTTCCTCCTGCTGTCTGTGTACAGCACGGAAAGCACTGGAAGGCAGCCATACCATGAACATCATGGAATTGATCATGTGGATGATAATAACACCCGGATAAGTTCCCATCAGTCCGTATTTGTAAAAAAGAACGGCGATAGATGTATAAATACCGATCTTCGGAAATGCATTTGTCAGAAGGAAGGAAAGCATGAAAATCTTTCTTCCCGGATATTTAAATCTTGCAATCGAATATGCAGCCGGTATACAGAAGATCATGGAGATGAACGTTGTTGCAATCGCCACGATAAAGGACTGAACAATAGAAGATACCAGACTTTTCTGTGAGAATACATAATCCCACCACTTAAAGCCCCACTCCTGTGCAATTACTGCGGGGACCTCATACTTATTTGAAAATGCAAGCAGCAGCATATTCATCAGCGGCCCGTAAAAAAACAGGATGAAGATTGCTAACAGTATGAACTCAAAGAATTTTTTTCGTCCGACTGCGTAATAAAACCTTCTTGGATTCATGTACTTAAACATCCGGTTCCTCCTCATAAAAGCTTGGAATCATTACCTGATTTTGATTTTTCTGGATCTGTTCGAGTATTTTTTTTGTCAACATTTTATCATCTTTTTGCATTTTTCTCAATGCCGGGAAAAATAGGACAAAAAAATGAATATGCAAAAAAGAACTTGTTGCAAGTTCTATGCATATTCTCCACTCTCATGCATCTCCTATATGTGATTTTTTCTCACCAGGCAGTTCCTGAATTCATTGCTATTGTATATGATAGTGATATATTTTTCAAGAAAAATACCCTACTCAGAATTATTTTGAACAGTTTTTATGATAAATATATTTGCTTATTGTCACTTTTTGCCAATAACATATCTTTCTTTCCATCATCATCATAAAGCAGGTCCGGCGTTCACAATCCGCTGCCTGTAACAGAAAAAGAATGTTGAAGTACTCCCGCGTTTAAAACCGTGGGCTTTCCCACACAGAATCTGTAAAAAAAGACATCTGCGCAAATGCACAAATGTCTTTTCGGTGAGTTATCCACATTTACATATTCCAAACGGTCTCATTTGTGGATGAAACGGATACAGCACCCGCATCCAGTGCTCCCATAACATCCTCTCTGTCTGAAATCAAACCTCCCGCGATCAAAGGAGTGCGATGCTGTTCCGAAATTTTTCTGATGACCTTGGGCATCAATCCCGGAAGAATTTCAACCGCATCCGGTCTGCATAATCTGATTTCTTTTTCAATATTGTCATAAGCCATCGAATCAAGCAGAAAAACGCGCAGAACAGTGAACATATCCAGCTTTCTCGCTTCATTAATGAGTGCGGGTTTTGTGGATATGATTCCGTCTGCTCCCGATCGCTTCACAAACTGAACGGCAATCTCTCTGCCTGAAATTCCGCCGATCAAATCCATATGCACCACTGCAGTCTTTCCGGCTTTTCGGATTTTCTCCACGATTTCAGACAGATTACAGATATTCCCGTACAAAATAAATACAACGCGAATATCTTCCATTTGACAGCATTTTTCCAGTCCCGCATCGTCCTTTACAGCTGCAATAACCGGATTTTCTTCCAGCAGATCTTTGAATATACTCACGCGATTACCTCGTTAAGCATTTTTTGTAGCAATAATATCCACACCTGTACCGGCAGCATTTTTTAAGATCACATCTCCGATTTTAACCGGTGCTTCCACCGTCACGCCCTTCAGTGCGCGGCAGACTGCAAAAATCTCCGTCTTTGGAATATCAGATGCCGTTTTGACGGAAACCATTTTTTCTTTGCTGCTTCCGTTTACCATAACGGAGGAAGTGACGATTCTTGTCGGATTGGTAACTTCCTTTTCCGCATAAATCTTTCCGCGATTACAGGTATTACCGGTGACATTCACAACAACTCCCTGATCCATCTCAACAGTCAGGGCACATCCCATCGGACAACCGATACAGGTAAGTTCTCTTATTTCCATGATAACACCTCTCAGGATTCCAGACAAATTGTAATTTCACAAACATCTCCCGCTGCCTCAATGTCAGACTTCTTCAGTACGACCTGTTCCATCTCACCCGGTGCAAGGATCCGCGCTTTTCTGTGAATTTTTCTCTCTTCTCCGATATATGCAGAAACATAGCAGTCTCTGTAAACGCCGCCTACGCGGAAACGGATCACAACGGTATCGTTCATGAATTCCGGACGAATGACTGTCGGAACCGTATAGCGGACGCCGTCCTTTGTGACAATTTTAATTTCTCTGCCGCTTACGTTCTCTTCTCTGCTTCCGTTTACATAAGCTGCAGCATTTTTTCCGGCAAGAGCTGCTTCTTCAGACACAAAATCCACAAGATCATGCACATGAAGTACATTGCCGCATGCAAACACACCCTCAATATTCGTCTCAAGACTCTCATTTACGAAGGGTCCCCTGGTGATGCCGTTGATCTCGACACCCATCTGACTTGAAATTTCATTTTCCGGAAGAAGACCGCAGGAAAGAAGAAGCGTGTCACACTCATAATGCTCCTCTGTACCCGGAATCGGTCTGCTCTTTTCGTCAACCTTTGCCAGAGTAATTCCCTCTACGCGCTCTTTGCCCTCAATATCGACAACGGTTGTGCTCAGCTTAAGAGGAATATTAAAATCATCCAGGCACTGTACAATATTTCTCTTTAATCCGCCTGAATAGGGCATCAGCTCCGCAACAGCCTGAACCTCCGCTCCTTCAAGCGTCATTCTTCTTGCCATGATAAGACCGATATCTCCGGATCCCAGAATAACGACCTTTTTACCCGGCATAAAGCCTTCCATATTGACCAGTCTCTGAGCAGTACCCGCCGTATAAATTCCTGCCGGACGATAACCCGGAATATTCAGCGCTCCTCTCGGTCTCTCTCTGCATCCCATCGCAAGGATGACTGCCTTTGCCTGAATTTCAAACAGCCCGTCCTCGCGGTTCATGGCTGTCACGACTTTCTCCGGGAAAATGTCCATGACCATGGTATTCAGCTTATAAGTAATATTTCTTTCTTCGAGCTGCTCAATAAATCTGCCTGCATATTCAGGGCCTGTCAGCTCCTCCTTAAAGGTGTGAAGTCCGAATCCGTTATGAATACACTGATTCAGAATACCTCCCAGCATCTTGTCTCTTTCCAGAACCAAAATACTCTCTGTTCCCGCATCCCTGGCTGCAACTGCTGCCGCAAGACCTGCAGGACCACCGCCGATAATTACAATGTCATAATTTTTCATGTCGTTACTGTCCTTTCGAGATCAGAGATCTTCCTTATCTGCACCTGTAATGAAGGTTGACTTTCCGCCGCTCTTGGTAACCGTATTCATATCAAGCTCCGGTACCTCTCTTGCCAGAATTTCCATTGTTCTCGGAGAGCAGAATCCTGCCTGGCATCTTCCCATTCCCGCACGGGTTCTTCTCTTGATACCGTCCAGAGATCTTGCACCGAGCGGGCGATGGATCGCATCCAAAATTTCTCCCTCTGTGATCATTTCACAGCGGCAGATAATATTTCCGTACGCCGGATTCTGTCTGATTAATTCATTTCTTTCCTCAAGAGTGAGCGCCTTGGGATTCACAAGACCCTTTCTCTCGGAAATAAAATCATCCTTCTCCTGAAGGTTCATCATTTCCTTCAGCATATTTGCAACCATGACACCGATTGCCGGGCTGGAGGTAAGTCCCGGAGATTCGATTCCTGCACAGTCAATAAACTGCGGAGCATCCTTGACTTCCTCAATGATGAAATCTTCATTCTCACCGGAAGCACGAAGACCGGCAAAGGATGTAATTACCTCGCGATAAGGTACATTCTTCACAGTCTGTGCGGACTTTTCCATGATCTCATTCAAACCGGAACGAGTTGTATTGACGCCTTCTTTGTTTTCAATATTCTTTGCAGTCGGTCCGACAAGCAGATTGCCGTGAACAGTCGGTGTAACCAGAACTCCCTTTCCCATCTTGCCCGGGAGCATAAAGATCGTGCTGTTTACATGCTTTCCGGCACTCTTATCAAGAAGCAGATATTCACCCTTTCTCGGTGTAATCTTGATCTTGTTCTCACTGACCATGTTATGAATGGCATCTGCATAGACTCCGGCTGCATTGACAACATAGCGGGATTCAATTTCTCCCTGATTTGTAGAAATGACGTAGTGATCGCCTTCTCTGCGGATATCCTGAACCTCAGTGTTCATTTTAAACTCAACACCGTTCACGGCAGCATTTTCCGCAAAAGCAATATTCATGTTGAAAGGACATACGATTCCCGCTGTCGGCGCATAGAGAGCAGCAACCGCCTGATCGGAAATATTCGGCTCCATCTGAAGAAGTTCCTCACGCTCGACAATACGCAGTCCCTCAACTCCGTTCTTTTTTCCTCTCTCAAGAAGATCATTCAGAGCATCCTTTGTCTCGGGATCTGTGCATACGACCAGGGATCCGATCATATCAAACGGAAAATCCAGTTCTTTAGAAAGTGAGGGCATCATTTTACTTCCCTCAACATTCAGCTTTGCCATCAGTGTTCCCGGCATTGCATCAAATCCGGCATGTGCAATGGCACTGTTTGCCTTGGAAGTACCGCTGCAAACATCCTCATCCTTTTCCACTACACAGACAGATGCCTGATAACGGGATAATTCTCTGGCAATAGCACTGCCGGAAACTCCCGCGCCGATAATGGTTACGTCGATCATAGTCCGACTCCTTTCAAACATGACTCACCACAACTGCTCTTACTATTTTTCCGTCGGGAAAAATGAAAATACTGCACATTCTGCTCCTGAATATCCGAATTCATCAAAACAGAATAAAAAAAGAAGGGTATGGCACAACAAAAAAACCTGTTACGCTGCATACTCTCCATTCTCATGCATACTTTATAAAATTTACGGATTTCGCTGGAATATCCATTGATAATTATGCAATTTTTATCAAAAAATGTCAATTCCGTCTTTCTCTCCGGCTTGATTTTTTATGTAGAATTGTATATATTAAATTTGTTCGAAATTCATAGTCAGGCGGGATCTTCTCTATGTAAGATCTTTTTGATTTCAGATTTTTTCTATGCAGGTATAGTTCATCGGTAGAATGCGACCTTCCCAAGGTTGAGAGGTGGGTTCGATTCCCATTACCTGCTTTTTTTATTTCTATTTTCAAAAAAAGAGACAGACATTTGTCTGTCTCAGACCGTAGACAAAGCGGATGTGAGATTTGGTTCTCGCATCCGCTTTTCT
>JAUNAN010000075.1 GCA_030527595.1 Lachnospiraceae bacterium
TCGAGCGGTGTGCCGAAGCCCGCCATCAGCTCGACGGGCGTGTATTTGCAAAGATAAGTCAGCATGACGCACCTCCCTGTTCCAGAAGCTCGATAAAGGCGGAGGCGCGGGTCACGATCTGGCCGCCTCCTCCGTTCGCACGATCGCCTCCGTCTCCGTCGATGACAAGGGTCGGAAAGCCGTTTTCTTCGAAGATTTTTTTTGCACGGAATGCGATGCCCTGTGTCTGCTTGCAGCCCCACTGGCAGAAGATCACGATTCCGTCAGCCTCCATGCTGCGCGCGCGGTCCAGTGTCGCCTCGATGCGGCGGGAGCCCGGACCGTTGTAGCTGTCGTAGACAATGCGCCGCGCCATACTCTCGAACGGCTTTTCCGGATCCATGGGAATGAGCGCATCATAGGCAAGATCACAGCCCAGCACCTCGACATGGGCATCTCCCTGAAAGATCTCCTTCATGGATTCCTGCCAGTTCGGCAGAACATGCATCCACAGCAGCTTTTTTCTGTCGGTCTGTGCGGGCGCGTTTTTCAGGTCGCGGAGCAGAAGGCGGCTGTACTTGAGCGCCGCTTCATTTCCCATATAGATATGGTTGGAAATGCAGGCGAGGAGCTCCGGCGTCATGGCTTCCGGCAGATGATACTTTGCGCGGTGATCCATATATTTGCTGTAATTTTCAATGGTCTTCTGACTTCTTGCGACGCACTCCTTCAGCCTGTCCATGGAGAGCTTTTTATGAGCGGCGTCCTCGATGCCGGAGGCCATTTTTTTGAGCTGTCCGGCAAGATAATGAACAGCCTCTTCGTCTACGCGGTAGGGCACGTCCAGAATAAAGTGGGGTACCTGCCAGTGCTCGGAGAGCTCACGGAAGGTCAGCTGGTTCGCATCACAGGCGAGCGTCGTATTGGCAACGAGAAGCGGCTTTGTGGAAACGCCTGTCTGGGCAGCGCCGAGAAGCAGCTTGTGGAAGGAACACAGGGTGTCGGGTGTGCCGGCAGCCTCCGTGTAGTCGATGAATCCGCGCTCTGCGGCAGTATTGACGATGTAGACGGCAAGAGCCTCCGGTGCCATGGTCGGAATATCCAGGGCGTGAAAGATCTCGCAGGGCATGAAGATGTTGACGACGGCAGCATGAGAGGAATTCCTCAGCATGTCGGCGAGCAGCTTAGCCGTATATCCCTGCAGATATTCACGGGAGGGAAGATGATTTTTAGATGGAAAATGTGTCGTCTGAAAACTGAGGGCGGACCAGACGGCGGCAAGAGTCCGACGCACGGCGACTGGGTGCTTTTCGAT
Organism: Lachnospiraceae bacterium; assembly: GCA_030527595.1. Classification (GTDB taxonomy): domain Bacteria; phylum Bacillota; class Clostridia; order Lachnospirales; family Lachnospiraceae; genus Chordicoccus. The sequence goes on from JAUNAN010000075.1 coordinate 1,295, forward strand.
TCCGTCCGTGAGATAAGCACCGAATTTTTCTAGGGTTTCATTCATGGGAGATTCTCCTGACCTGAATTATTTGAATATGTGTGTCAGATGAGTCCGGATGAGAGTATCTGATACTTCAACTTTTTTAAGTGATTGCTCAGCTCAGTTTACCATGAGGGAAGAAAATATGCGGGAACAATTTTTACTCATTGTCACCCGGAGCTTTGTACGATGCCGGAAGCGAAGGATGGCGGGGGACGCGGCTTGATGTTTTGCCTGAAAAATCCATATAAAAGTTCGTAAAGTATGCGGGATGGAAGTCCGGTGGATTAGTGAATACACTGAGAGATATCTCAAGCAGAATCGTAAAAAGGAGCGCGATTGATGATGCAGGCATATTTCCTGATGACATGGAGCTATTTGGCGGCACTCACGGATGTCATGACCGGAAAGATTCCGAATGTGCTGACCGCTTCCGGATGTATGGCTGTGTGCCTATTTTCTCTGCTGGAAGGCGAAGGTTCCGGCTTGGCGGAATGCCTGCTGGGGATCTGTGTCGTGACGGCAGTTCTGCTGCCCTTCTTTTTGCTTCGCATGATCGGAGCGGGAGATATCAAGCTGATCATGATGATCGGAGGTGCGCTGGGGCCGGATCATGCAGCGGAGTTCCTCTTTCTGACGATGGTGTTCGGAGGCGTGATCTCGATCGGGATGTTTGCTTCGGGGACTGTCAGCATAAAGGAAAGGGCGGATTACTTTATTTCTTATTGCGGAAAGTTTCTGCAGACGGGACAGAGAACGCCGTACCGGAGGAAACGGGGAGCAGAAAATTACCCCTTCTCTGTGCCCGTGCTTCTGGCACTGATCTTCTGGATGAAGTGCAGATAGAGGCAGCAGGAAAAAAAGATTCTATACGAGGAGGTTTGGAGATGCCCGGAAAAATTCTTGCGATCTGTGATGAGGACAGCCTCTATGCGGATGCACTCATGCAGTATATTAACCGGAGAAAAAAGGTGCCCTTTGAGGCACACGCTTTCTCGGAACCGGAGGGGCTTGCTGCTTTCTGCGGGGAAAATCATGCGGCCGTTGCTCTGGTTCCGAAAAATAATGAAATGCTCAGGCAGGGCGTGCTTCCGGACGGAAGGAAGCTGGCAGATACGGTTCTTCTGCTCACCGATCATCCCGATGAAGGGGATCCGAACTGTCTCTATCGGTTTCAGAGTGCGGGAAGTCTGCTTCAATGCATCATGGAGCAGTACAGCCATGCGTCACCGGCGGGAGCCGTTTTGCTGCAGGAGAAGGGCGATATGATCGGTGTTTATTCTCCTCTGGGAGGATGCCTGAAGACATCCTTTTCCGTGGCGGCAGCCCAGCTCATCGGCCTTGAGAGACCGACTCTGCTTCTGAGTCTGGATGCCGTCTCCGGGCTCATGCAGATCGGGCATCGGTGCGGGGAGAGGGATCTCTCGGAGGCGGTCTTCTATATCAGAAAGGGAGAGGCGGGCTTTGCTTATCAGCTCCAGGCTATGTGTGTATCCATCGGAGCCTGTGATCTGGTTCCTCCCTTTCGCAGTGCACAGGATCTGATGTCCGTGAGGGAGGAGGAGTGGGAGATGCTGCTGGCAGGCATCCAGCGTGAGCTTAACTATCAGACGATCGTGATAGATTTCGGTCAGATCGGTGCGCGCTATCCGCTGCTTCTGACAGCCTGCCGATGTCTTTATATGCCTGTTAAGCCGGATCCGCTGTCGGAAGTCCGGGTGTCTGCATTTGAAAGAGAGATGGAGGGACTTCTCGATCCTGAATTGACACGTGCCTCCAGAGTAAATCTTGCGAATCTGAAGATACCTGCGGATGAAGATCTTTTTCTGGAGCAGCTGCCCTATTCGGAGCTGGGAAGATGTGTCAGGCAGCTGCTGATCCGTGACGGTGTGCTGGCGGGAGAGAAGAGCTGAGAGCTGTTTCTTCGCAGTCCTGCATGCGGAAGACGAGGGATCACGGCAGGAGAGCGAAAGGAGATCTTGTATGCAGAAGGAAGGGAATCCCAACAGCTGGGAGGAGCAGTACCGTCTGCTCAGGAAGGAGCTCCTGCATAAGCTTGCCGGCATGCCGGATGCCGAAGATGAGGAGGTGCGGAAGCTGCTCGGGGAGATGGTGCTTGCGCATGCGCGCACCTCATATCTGTCTATTGATGACAGGATCCGGATGGAGCGGGAGCTGTTTCATTCTGTGCGAAGACTGGATATTCTGCAGGACTATCTGGATGATCATGAAGTCACGGAGATCATGGTAAACGGACCGGACTGCATTTTTATTGAAAAGAACGGGCATGTGATCCGCGCGGAACAATCCTTTTCTTCCGCAGAGAAGCTCGAGGATGTGATCCGGCAGATCGCCGGGCAGTGCAACCGCGTGATCAATGAGCGCATGCCGATCGTCGACGCCCGTCTGCGGGACGGGAGCCGCGTAAATGCGGTGGTGGCTCCGGCTGCTCTGGAAGGACCGATCCTGACCATCCGCAGATTTCCGGAGGATCCGATCACAATGGAGGATCTCATCCGGTACGGCTCGATCACGGAGGAGGCATCCTCGCTTCTCATCACGCTGGTTCGGGCGGGATATTCTCTGATCGTGAGCGGCGGTACGTCTGCCGGGAAGACTACTTTTTTGAATGTGCTGAGCGGCATGGTGCCGAAGGAGGAGCGCATCATTACCATTGAGGACAATGCGGAGCTGCAGATCAGGGGGATCCCGAATCTGGTCCGCCTTGAGGCGAAAAATGCAAACATGGAGGGGGCGGCGGAGATCACGATCCGGGATCTGATCAAATCCGCACTCCGAATGCGTCCTGACCGGATCATCGTCGGGGAGATCAGGTCAGGAGAAGCGGTGGATATGCTTCAGGCCTTTAACACGGGGCACGACGGGAGTCTGTGCACCATCCATGCGAACTCCTGCGAGGATACGGTATCGAGGCTGGAAACGATGGTGCTGATGGCACTGCCGATCCCTCTTCCGGCAATCAGGAGACAGATCGCCTCCGGCGTGGATATTCTGGTACATCTCGGTCGTCTCGAGGACCGCAGAAGAAGAGTCCTGGAGATCGCCGAGATCGACGGCATGGACAGGGACAGTGTGACTATGCATGCCTTGTACCGGTACGATCCGGAGTCGAAGAGTCTGGAGCGGACGGGGAATTTAAGAAATGTACGAAAACTGAGGCAGGCGGGCATGCAGCTCGATCAGCCTCCGCTTTCCGATAAGGAAGATGCCGGTGATTAAGAAAAGAAAAACAGAACAAAAATCAGAGAAAAGGGCGCAGATTCAGAGGACAGATTACCGAAGCTATCGGCTGAGCCGTAAGGAGACGGCCCTGTTCCTGCTTGAGGGGGCCGCCCTTACGCTGCTTGCGGATCGTCTGTTTTATCAGAGCCTTTTTGCGCTTCCGTTTCTCGGACCTCTTGTCGTGTTCTGGGTCCTGTATATGCGAAGGGAGAAATGCAGAGAACGTCTTGAGCGTCTGGAAGAGCACTTCGGACAGTCGCTCTCCTCGATTTCGGTGTCACTCAGGGCAGGGCTTGCCGTGGAACACGCTTTTTATGAGGCGGAGCGGGAATTGAGGGAGCTTTTCGGGCCTGAGGATGAGATCGTGACGGAATTTGCCGGCATGAACAGGCAGATCCGCAATCGTGTTCCTCCGGAGAAGCTGCTGATAGACTTTGCGGACAGAACGGATCTCGAGGAGATACGCAGCTTTGCGGAGGTATTTGCCGCCGCGCGAAGGAGCGGAGGAAATATGGCAGAAATCGTGCGCGCCGCATCTGAGTCGATCGGAAATAAGATCCTGATGGAACGTGAGATCCGCATGATCCTTGCTGCGAAAAAATCGGAGTTCCGGATCATGTGCATGATGCCGGCCGGCGTGATTCTGTATATGCAGCTGGCATCTCCCGGGTTTCTGGATGTGCTCTACGGCAATGCATTCGGAGCCGTGTTCATGACCGTCTGTCTGGCCGTCTATCTCGCCGCAATTGTGATCGGACAGAGGATGATCCGAATAGAGGTATGAGGATACTGACTTGCTGAAAAGGAGCGGTGAATCAATATGCAGATTACAGTGCTTTGTATTGGCATCCTGTGCGGATGTCTGATCTTATTTGTCTGCGCGGGAGGCGGATTCCGCACGGCAGCTCATTTTCTGAAGCGTAAAACAGGGAATTCTCTTACAGTTCCGGAGAAAGGGATAGCAGGTTCCCTCAGGGTCCTGTTTTTTGTGTCAGCCGGAGCCCTTGTGCTTCAGCAGATCTCGGGAGATTCTGCTGTCCGGACTCTGACCAGGAACAGCTATGGCGGAGGCTCTTATACAGAGATCCTGGATGCGGAGACCGGAGAGGATACGATCAGAACAGAGCTCCGTATTGAAGAGCAGATGCTGACTGAGGAGGAGACCGCAGACATTCTGGATGAAGCGGAAAAGCAGGTGCGAAGTCTCGTGCCGGGCAGTCAGAGTGCAGAGGCAGTCAACCGGAGTCTGAGCCTGCCCGTGTCTCTTGACGATTTTCCTGTCAGGATAACGTGGTCCACAAGTGACTATACGGTGATGGATTGGGACGGCGTGCTGAAGGAGGTGCCGGAGACAGGGGCAGCAGTCACTCTGACTGCGGAAATTACGCTTGGCGATGAGACGAGAAGTGTTCCGATCGAGCTAATGGTGTATCCCGCCGAGCTCGGTGAAGAGGCTCAGTTTTCTAAAGCGGTGCAGGAATCGATCGATGCAGCAAATGAGGACACATCCGATCAGGTCATACTTCCGGAGGAGATCGGCGGGCAGAAGATCATCTGGAAAAAGACAGAGACGTCACCTGCGGTCTATCTCTGTTTCTTCGGAATCTTATTTGCGCTTCTGTATCCCTTTGCGGCAAAGAGAAAAGAGGAGGAGGCGGCAGAGCTCCGAGTAAGTCAGATGAAACGGGATTATCCGGGGGTCCTGTCCCGAATCGTGCTCTTTATGAATGCGGGCATGAGCCTTCGGGGGACGATCGAAAAGATCGGTGCGCTGTATGTGAGAAGAAGAGAGGCGGGGAAACCGGAGCGGCCCGGATTTGAGGAGATCCTGCGGATCGGGAAGGAGATGGAGAACGGAATCACTGAGGAGCAGGCATATGAGCGTCTCGGACAGCGTGCAATGACAGCGGAGTATCGAACGCTCTCCGTGATTTTGAATCAGAATCTGCGCCGTGGCGGCGATGAGCTCCTTAAGGTTCTGGAGAGAGAGGCCGCAGAGGCAAATGAAATGAGGCTGAAGACGGCAAAAGTGGAGGGAGAAAAGACTGAAACGAGGCTGCTCGGTCCGATGGTGGTGCTATTGGGCGTTGTTATGGCAGTCATGACTGTGCCGGCCTTCTTTTCTATGTGAGGCGATGCTTATTCGTGCCGGTCGTCCTTATAGGTGAGGCGATGCTTAACATAGCCGGCCTTCTTTTCTATGTAAGATCGATATTTATTCGTGCCGGCCGTCCTTCTATATAAAAACAGTACATAACGACATCAGTCGTCCTTATATATGGTGTCTGCACTTGACGTCCCTGCTTGTTCTTGTTACTTTTAAAGTTAAACCGCGCGTTTTAGAGAGGTAACAGAGGTATGCAGGTCAATCGTCACGAAATATACAGATATCTCGGAGTGCGGGGAGAGATCGATGAGGCTTCCCGACTGCTTGTGGAGGAATGTCTTGCCGAGCTGCGGGAACGTGTGACTCCGCGGCATATTATGCGGGATTTTCCGCTGTCCATCGGGGAGGACGGAGTCATTGATTTCACCTGCTTTCAGACGCGGAGTGAGAATCTCAGAAAAAATCTGAAGGGGTGCAGTCAGATCCGTATTTTTGCGGCTACCCTCGGAGAGGGGGCGGATTTTCTGATCCGCCGCTATGAGCGGGTGCGGATCAGTAAGTCTGTTGTCATGCAGGCTGCATCTGCTGCCATGATCGAGGCCTATTGCAATGAACTCAATCAGAAGTGGCGTGAGGAGGCAGCGCTTGAAAATCGCTTTCTGAGACCGAGATTCAGTCCGGGGTACGGAGATTTTCCGCTGGAGATACAGACCATGATCTGTGACGTGCTGAAGACGGAAAAGACAGTCGGCATTACGCTGACGGATGCATTGTTGATGATGCCCTCAAAGTCCGTGACCGCCGTGATCGGAATGTCGGATACGCGGACGGACTGTGAGCCGGAAGGCTGCGAGATCTGCGCAAAAACGAATTGTATATATAGAAGGTGTTAGGATATGTCGATCATAGATACATTAAAAGAAAGAATTGTCCTTTTTGACGGAGGTATGGGTTCCCTTCTTCAGGAGGCGGGACTCCGGGCCGGAGAGCTTCCGGAGACCTGGAATGTGCTCCGTCCGGAGATCATTACCGGGATCCAGACGGATTATCTGAAGGCAGGAGCAGATGTCATCACGACCAATACCTTCGGTGCCAACAGACTGAAGTATCCGGAGGATTCCGAATTTCCGCTGAGAAAGGTCGTTACGGCTGCCCTGGATTGTGCAAAGGCTGCGGTGAAGCAGGCGGGACACGGTCAGATCGCGTTGGATCTGGGTCCGACAGGAAAGCTCCTTCAGCCCATGGGTGAGCTTGCCTTTGAGGACTGTGTTTCCATTTTTGCGGAAACAGTGCGGATCGGTGTGGAAGCCGGTGCGGATCTGATCATCATAGAGACCATGAGCGATCTCTATGAGCTGAAGGCAGCGGTCCTTGCGGCAAAGGAAAACTGCGATCTCCCGGTATTTGCCACGACCGTCTTCGATGAGGGCGGACGTCTTCTTACGGGCGGAACCCCCGAGAACATGGTTGCCGTACTGGAGGGTCTCGGTGTAGATGCGCTCGGAATGAACTGCGGACTGGGACCGATTCAGATGAAACCGCTCGTGAAGCGCATTGTAGATGCTGCCTCTGTACCTGTTATTGTCAATCCCAATGCGGGACTTCCGCGCACAGAGGGAAAGAAGACCGTCTATGATATCGGTCCGGAGGAATTTGTCAAAGCGATGGATGAGATCCTTGATATGGGCGTATCCGTCGTCGGAGGATGCTGCGGTACGACACCGGAGCATATCCGTCTCTTAAAAGAATGTGCCGCGAAGCACGCATCTCCGGAGATCATTCCGAAGACAAAGACCCTTGTGACTTCTTATTCCCAGGCAGTGGAGATCGGCAAGTCACCCATCCTTGTGGGCGAGCGGATCAATCCGACCGGAAAGAAGAAGTTTCAGCAGGCGCTGAAGGATCATAATATCGAATACATTCTGGATGTGGGATTTGCCCAGCAGGAAAAAGGCGCGCATGTGCTCGATGTCAATGTGGGATATCCGGGTATTGACGAGCCGGAGATGCTTGTGGAGACCGTTCAGGAGCTGCAGGCAGTCATTGATCTGCCGCTTCAGCTTGATACCACAAATCCCGTCGCCATGGAGCGTGCACTGCGTATCTATAACGGCAAGCCCATGATCAATTCCGTGAACGGCAAACAGGAAAATATGGATGCCATTTTCCCGCTGGTAAAGAAATACGGCGGTGTCGTTGTTGCGCTTGCCCTGGATGAAGACGGGATCCCGGATACCGCAGACGGTCGTATTGCGGTGGCAAAGAAGATCTACGCAGAGGCGGCTAAATACGGTATCCCCGCAAAGGATATCATCGTGGATTGTCTCTGTATGACTATCAGCTCGGATCCGCAGGGGGCACTGGTGACTCTGGAGTCTCTGCGCCGCGTGCGGGATGAGCTGCACGGAAATACGATTCTCGGTGTTTCCAATATCTCCTTCGGACTGCCTCACAGAGAGATCGTAAACAGCCATTTCTTCACGATGGCGATGCAGAACGGACTTTCTGCGGCAATTGTCAATGTAAACTCCGATGATATGATGCGCTCCTACTATGCGTACTGCGCACTCGCAGCACTCGATGATCACTGCGAGTCGTACATCAATGTTTACAGCAATTATGTGCCGCCGGTTCCGAAGGGCTATGTCCAGGGAACGGTTGCTTCTTCCGCTCCGGCGTCAAATGAGGGAACAGCCTCCGCATCGGAGAGCGGTAAGAAGGGACCGGGAGCGGAGCTTGTGCGCTGCGTGGAGAGCGGTCTGAAGGATCAGGCTGCAAAGGAAGCGGAAAAAATTCTTGAGATCATGGATCCGCTGGATGTGATCAACAGCTGCATGGTTCCGGCACTCGATCATGTCGGCAAACTCTTTGAGAAGGGGACACTGTTTCTTCCGCAGCTTCTTATGAGCGCAGAGGCTGCCCAGTCTGCCTTTGAGGTGATCCGCGGCCGGATGCCCGCAGATACCGGATCTGAAAAGAAAAACAGTATCATTCTGGCAACCGTTAAGGGCGATATTCACGACATCGGCAAGAATATTGTGCGCGTTCTGCTGGAAAACTACAGCTTTGATGTCGTGGATCTCGGCAGAGATGTCCCGCCGGAGACCGTGCTTCAGACGGCATTGGAGAAGGATATTAAGCTGGTCGGTCTCTCCGCTCTGATGACGACTACGGTTCCGAGCATGGAGGAGACCATCGCACTTCTCAGAGAGAAGGCACCGGATGTAAAGGTGATGGTGGGAGGTGCCGTACTCACCGAGGAGTACGCTGCCGAGATCGGTGCGGATGCCTACTGTAAGGATGCGATGGCGTCGGTAAATTATGCACAGAAGGTGTTCGAAACAGCCTGAGGGATGAACAGATCCAAATCGGATAATATTTTGATAATCGAATGATAAGATCGGAAAGAGACACAGTGTTTGTATTTGAGACAAGCCGTGTCTTTTTCTTATGGTGTTATAGAAAAAATCGATTCCTGCT
>JAUNAN010000006.1:0-1921 GCA_030527595.1 Lachnospiraceae bacterium
GCTACCGCCTCATAGACCCGGGCTCCGGCTTTCAATTCATAGACTCCCGGGTTCTCAACAGCACCGCAGACATATACATAGATCAGTTCTTCCGAAGACACATCTGCCTCCTCTGAATTCCCGTCAGACGATTCCTCCCACTCAGGCGGGGATGCAGGCAGACTCTCCGGTCCGGCGCTTGATTCCGTTCCGGCAGCAGTCGATTCCACATAGATGATGCTCTTTCCGCATCCGTTCAATATAAGGAAAACCATGGCAAAAAGTGCCATGGATTTCTCTATTTTTTTCATCCCTGTGCACCTCCTTCGGACGAAATCCCGCCCTTTGGCTGTGCATAAGTTTATTCTAACTAACTCGTTTTTATTTTACAAGTCCTTTGTGATAACGATTTTTTTCATTATCGAAAACAGGTGCTGCGCCGAATCGAAAAGCAGGCAGCCATCTGTTTTATTCCTCGATACAGCTGTCCAGAATGGCAACAGCCTCATCGATTTCTTTCTCCGTAATGATCAGCGGCGGAACAAAGCGCAGCACATTATTGCCTGCGGAAATGATCAGAAGTCCCTTCTCAAGAGCTCTGTTGATGATCGCTCCGACCGGATGATTTTCGTCAAATTCCAGACCGCGCATAAGACCGGCACCTCTGTGTGCGCGAATGCACGGGTGCTTCTGCATCAATCCGTTCAGAGAGGCTGCAAAATAGGGGGTGATCTCCTTTACATGCTCTGTGATTTTATTTTCCTCGAACAGATCAAATACCTTGGAGACAGCTGCACAGACGAACGGATTACCGCCATAGGTCGTTCCATGGTCTCCCGGCACGAGTGAAGCCTTTGCTGCCTTTTCATTTAAGACAAAGGCACCTACGGGAACACCGCAGCCAAGCGCCTTGGCACAGGTCACGATATCAGGCTCCACGCCATAGTTCTGATACGCCCACATCTCACCGGTTCTGCCCATTCCGCACTGAATCTCATCCAGAATCAGAAGTGCATCGTGCTCGTCGCAGAGCGCACGCACACCCTTGATGAATTCCGGATCGGCGGGATAGATGCCGCCCTCACCCTGTACGGTCTCCATGATCACGGCACAGGTCTTCTCATTCATCAGTGCTTTCACGCTGTCCAGATTGTTGTACTCCGCAAAGACAACGCCTCCCATGAGCGGCTTAAAGGGATCCTGATAATGCGTATTTCCCGTGACGGACAGCGCTCCGACAGATCTTCCGTGGAAGGAGCTGCGCATGGCAATAATTTCGTGGTCATTGCTGCCGTCCTTGAGCCATGCATACTTTCTTGCTGCCTTCAGCGCCCCCTCGATCGCCTCTGCGCCGCTGTTCGTAAAGAACACACGGGACAGTCCGGTGGAAGTGGTCACCTTTCCGGCAGCCTCTGCAAGAGGCGCATGATAATACAGATTGGAGGTATGGAGCACCTTGTCTATCTGACTTTTCAGTGCCTCATCATAGCCGGGATAGTGGTAGCCAAGGGCATAAACCGCAATGCCCGCCATGAAATCAAGATATTCTTTTCCTTCGCTGTCCCAGATACGGACACCTTCTCCGCGATCGATGGAGATCGGGAATCTGTTATAAGTATGCAGCACATGCTCCTCTGCCTGCGCCATAATTTCATTTTGTGTCATGATTATACCTGCTTTCTTCATCACGGATCATTGCCGTGCCGATACCCTTGTTAGTAAAGAACTCGAGCAGAAGTGAGTGCTCGATTCTGCCGTCCAGAATATGAACACGGGAAACACCGCTCTCGATTGCGTGAATACAGTTCTGCAGCTTCGGCAGCATGCCTCCGCCTGCGTTTCCTTCCTCGATAAACTGCTTCGTCTCATCAATGGTCATCTCGGAGATCAGCGTGGAAGGATCCAGCGGATCCCGATAAACACCTTCAATATCAGAGAGGAA
>JAUNAN010000006.1:2021-7694 GCA_030527595.1 Lachnospiraceae bacterium
ACGCCGTTGCTCTCCATGTACTGCACGAGACCCTGATTGACCTTGCACAGCACCATCTCTGCGATTTCCATCGTCTTTGCATCCGTGACGCGAAGACCGCTAACAAATCTCGGGTCTCCACCGGACATCTTGACCCACTTGCTGATCTCCTTGCCGCCGCCATGAACGATGATCGGCTTCATGCCGATGAGCTTTAAGAGGGCGACGTCCGTGATCACGCTCTTTTTCAGGGCTGCGTCCTTCATGGCGGAGCCGCCGTATTTCACTACGATCTTCTTTCCTGCAAACTCACGGATATAAGGAAGCGCCTCAATCAGGACATTCGCCTTCTCGATCCAGAGATCCATATTTGTACTCATATCTGTTTTCTCCCAAAGCCGTCAGACGGCGTTCTTACTTAGTAATTTCGATTTTCTCCGACTGCACCTCAGCTTCTGTAGTCGGCATTGATGTTAACATATTCATGTGTCAGATCACAACCCCAGGCAGTACCCTTCGCACTTCCCTCCTTCATATCCGCAATGATATGGATCTCATTCTGAGAGAGGATCTCGGTTGCCTTCTCTTCGCTGTATCCTGTGCCTGTTCCGTTTTCCATGATCTGCAGACTGCCCGCAGCGCTCTCAAAGAAGAGATCTACCTTCTCCGGCGCAAATTCCTTACCGGAATATCCCATAGCGCAGAGCACTCTTCCCCAGTTTGCATCATGTCCGGCGATCGCAGCCTTTGTCAGCGTTGAGGAGATCACGGATCTTGCAAGAACCTGCGCATCCTCCTTCGTTCTTGCATTTCTGATCTCGCACTCAATGAGGCAGGTAGCGCCCTCTCCGTCCTTCGCCATCTTCTTTGCCAGATCTGTACACAGAGCAAGCAGAGCATCTCTGAAAATGAAATAATCCTCATTTTCCTCTGCAATGAGCGGATTGCCTGCGAGGCCGTTTGCGAGGATCAGGCAGGTATCATTGGTGGATGTATCGCCGTCAACGGAAACCTGATTAAAGGTATCCGGCACGACAGAAGACAGTGCCTTCTGAAGCATCTCCTTTGAAATATTGACATCTGTTGTCAGGAAGCAGAGCATAGTGCACATATTCGGATGAATCATTCCAGATCCCTTGCAGCATCCGCCGAGAACCGCTTCCGTACCGTCTGTGAAGGTGACCGAGTAAGCACACTCCTTGGAAACCGTATCCGTGGTCATGATCGCTCTTGCCGCGTTCATTCCCCCTTCGATACTGTCACTTAAGCTTCCTGCCAGCATCCCGATTCCGTTCCTGATCTTATCGATCGGAATCTGCTGTCCGATCACACCGGTGGAGGCAACAAGGACTGCATCCGAGTTCAGGCCGAGTGCGGCTTTCGCCGCTTCTGCCGTCTCACGGCAGTAGCCCATTCCCTCTTCTCCCGTACAGGCATTGGCCACGCCGGAGTTTACGACCACAGTCTGTGCCTTGGCAGCAGATCTGACGATCTCTCTGTCCCAGATGACCGGAGCCGCCTTCACAACATTCGTTGTAAAGGTTCCTGCGGTCTCGCACGGAATATCACTTGTGATCATCGCCATGTCATCATTTCCGTTTTTCTTGATGCCTGCCGCACAGCCTGCCGCACGGAATCCTTTTGCAGCCGTTACACCACCCTGTATCTTCTGCATATTCATACTTTCCTTTCTGCTCTATCTAAGATCTGCCGCATACGCGGCATGTCAGCTCACATGTTCCGGATCGAACGCTATTATCCGATGCTTTACTATCATAATCAAACAGCGAAAAAATGTAAAGCGGAATTCTTGCATATTTATGCATAATAAATGCATTTTTATTCATTTTGTTTTATGCTTACCTTATAAAAGGATGAAGTTACCCTTGCATAATAAATGCATATGCTGTATATTTTGAAAACAGAGAAATGAAATGAACGCGGATGTTCCGAAGGACACCTGTGTGTATATGAAGGAGGCTATAAAAATGGCGAAAGAAAAAGTAATCCTTGCCTATTCCGGCGGTCTTGACACTACAGCAATCATTCCCTGGCTGCGTGAGACTTTTGATTACGAAGTAATCTGTGTCTGCATTAATGTAGGTCAGGAAGAAGAAATCACGGATGACAACCTTCAGGAGCGTGCTTCACTCTCCGGTGCATCCAAGCTTTATATTGAAGATGTTGTGGATGAATTTGCAGAAGAATATGTGATGCCCTGTGTAGGTGCCGGTGCTGTTTACGAGCACAAGTATCTCCTCGGTACCGCTATGGCCCGTCCGCTGATCGCTAAGAAGCTTGTCGAGATCGCACGCAAGGAAGGTGCGTCTGCAATCTGCCACGGTGCTACCGGCAAGGGTAATGACCAGATCCGTTTCGAGCTCGGCATCAAGGCTCTGGCTCCGGATCTCAAGATCATCGCTCCCTGGAGAATGACAGAGCTCTGGCAGATGGATTCCCGTGAGGCAGAGGTTGAGTACTGCAAGCAGCACGGAATTGATCTTCCGTTCTCCATGGGCAAGGGCTACAGCCGCGACCGCAACCTGTGGCATATCTCTCACGAGGGTCTGGAGCTTGAGGATCCGTCAAAGGCTCCGAATTATGATAAGATGCTGGTTCTCTCCGTCACTCCGGAGAAGGCACCGGACAAGATGACAGACATCACCCTGAATTTTGAAAAGGGTATTCCGGTTTCCCTGAACGGAAAATCCATGAAGGTTGCAGAGATCATCAAGGAGCTGAATACTCTGGGCGGCCAGAATGGTATCGGCATTATCGATATCGTCGAGAACCGTGTTGTCGGCATGAAGAGCCGCGGCGTCTACGAGACACCGGGCGGCACGATCCTCATGGAAGCACATGATCAGCTTGAGGAGCTGTGCCTCGACCGTGCAACAATGGAATGCAAGAAGAAGCTTGCCAGCCAGATGGCTCAGGTCATCTACGAAGGCAAGTGGTTCTCTCCGCTCTGCGATGCTATGCGCGCCTTTGTTGCCTCCACTCAGCAGGTGGTGACCGGTGAAGTAAAGCTGAAGCTCTACAAGGGCAATATTATCAAGAACGGTACTACTTCTCCGTACAGCCTCTATAATGAATCCCTCGCATCTTTCACAACAGGTGATCTGTATGACCATCACGATGCATCCGGTTTCATTACTCTGTTCGGTCTGCCGGAAACTGTCCGTGCGAAGGTACTTCAGAACGTTGAGGTCAATCAGCAGTAATCCGTCATTAATAGGAAATATCATAACAGCCGTACTGCCCGGGTTCAGGGCGGTACGGCTGTTCTTTTTGTTTCCTGTACAATTACGGCAGACGGCACTGCCGTCTCCGGGTGTCCTCCTTATCTGGTGGACAAAAATTCATATTCCCGCTGTGCCAGCTCATCCGTCGGATATGAAGCGGCATACTGAACTGCCAGATTCTTCGCAGATTCCCAGTCTCCAAGATATTCGTAGATCACGATTTCATTGTAGATGAGACCTTTATTGGCATCTTCGCGGTTCAGTTCCAAACCGGCCTGTACATGCTCCAGGGCACTCTGATAATCAGATTCCGCCATGTCGCACATCGCAAGTCCGTTGTAGGCATAGGCTGCGGTTTCTTCATTTTCAAGATGGTCCTGATAAACGGCACGGGCATCCGGCACGTCATTCAGAGCCAGATATACCTCTCCCAGCAGGAAAATGCAGTCCGTGTCGTCTGCATCCGCGCGGATTCCCTGAATCAGCGATTCCTTTGCCTCCTGGTAATTCTCCAGATAGTACGAGATCAATCCCTGTTCATAGAAGTCATCCTCTTCCTGTGACACAAGATCCATGGCACGCTCCAGATACCGGGCACCGTCTGCGCTCTTTCCCAGACCGTCGTAGATCAGGAAAATATTAATAAACAGATCGTAATCCGAGGAAAGCGCTGCTGCCTTGTCAAAATCCGCCTTCGCGGAATCAGTATCCTCCATACGAAGATTCAGGCGGCCGCGAAGGAAAAAGATCTCCGGATCCTCTTCCTTTGCCAGAAGACTGTTATAGATCTCCATCGCCTTCTCCTGTTCCCCGTGAGAGATCCTGGCATAGGCAAGATAGAGATTTACATCCCTTCGAAACGCGTCTGTCTCCTCATCCGCATTCAGCAGACTCTTCTCGAACAGAATGCACGCATCTGCAACATTATTCTGGTAGAGCTGAACAAGTCCCTCTCCCCGATATGCCTGCGCCTGCAGCTTTCCGGAAGAGATCGTGGCGTCAAATTCAGACACAGCTGTCTCATAATCGCCGTTCTTCAGTGCCTCACAGCCGGCCTCATAGGAACTGCGCGCATCCGAAGATCCGCAGCCCCCGAGCAGCATCAGAGCCGCAAGAGCACAGATGATCATTTTTTTCAAAGCTTTTCCTCTTCCTCGATGACGCGGACAATGGAATCCACATAGGACTCGCAGACCTCGTTCGTCTTCGCCTCCGCCATCACGCGGATCAGCGGTTCCGTACCGCTCTCGCGAACCAGAATTCTGCCGTCACTTCCCAGGGCTTCCTCTGCCTTTCTGACCGCTTCCTGCACGCGGGGATTCGCCTGTGCAGCCGCTTTATCCTTTACCCGCACATTCTTCAGTACCTGCGGATAGATCTTCAGCCCCTGTGTCAGCATAGAGAGAGGCATCTTAGCGTCCATCATCGCCATCATGACCATCAGGGATGTCAAAATACCATCCCCCGTAGCAGCATATTTGCTGAAGATAATATGACCCGACTGCTCTCCGCCAAGAGCATAGCCGTTCTGCATCATGCATTCCGCTACATACTTATCGCCCACTGCAGTCTGCTCATATTTCATTCCTGCAGCATCAAACGCCTTGTAGAGACCGATGTTGGACATAACCGTTGTGACTACGGTATCCTGATCGAGCTGACCGAGCTGCTTCAGATACTTGCCGCAGATATACAGAATATGATCGCCGGTAATGATATTTCCCTCATCATCCACTGCGAGGCATCTGTCGGCATCACCGTCATAGGCGAACCCTGCATCGAGTCCGTTATCATTCACGTAGTTCTGCAGTGTCTCAATATGCGTGGAACCGCAGTTTGAATTGATATTGGTGCCGTTCGGTGTGCAGTTGAGCATGTAGGTTTTTGCTCCGAGTGCATCAAATACGCTTTTCGCGACCGAGGAAGCGCTTCCGTTTGCACAGTCAAGACCGATGCGCTTTCCCTTAAAGCTGCGTGTCGGAATCGAGATCAGATAACCGATATAGCGGTTCCTTCCTGCAGAAAAATCGATCGTACGTCCGATCTGCTCTCTTGACGCATAAGGGATCTCCGGAATCTCTCCGTCAATATAAGCCTCGATCTTCTCTTCTATCTCCGGCTCGATCTTCTGACCGTTGGCACGCATAATCTTAATGCCGTTATCATAGAAGGGATTATGACTGGCAGAGATCATGATTCCGCAGTCAAAATTCTCTGTTCTTGTGACATAAGAAACAGAGGGTGTCGTTGTGACATGAAGCAGATACACATCCGCACCCGAGGATGTCAGTCCTGCGGAGAGCGCATCCTCCAGCATATAGCTGCTGCGTCTTGTGTCCTTGCCGATGGCAATGGAAGCATGACCGTTCTCGTGAGATCTGCCATAGTACCATCCCAGATATCTGCCGACCTTAAATGCCTTCTCTGCAGTCAGCTGCACATTCGCTTC
>JAUNAN010000006.1:7794-36117 GCA_030527595.1 Lachnospiraceae bacterium
ACGAGCATTTTTTTATCAAGAGGCGTCACGCCTGCATCCGTCATGACTGCCGCACCTTCGGCAGTATCTGTCTTGATGATGTTTTTGGTCTCGGCAATGCCGGTCAGCTGTCCCTCTTCGTTCAGAGAACAGACTCCGCGGGTAACACCGCCGTTATCGGAGAGCGTATTTCCCAGAACAAAGCCCGCCATACAGATCGCCTCGCGTTCCGCATCCGCAGCCTCTTTGCTGACCAGATACTCATGAACGATCCGATAACTCTCCTTGCCGTAGTAATCATCTGCGTTGATTACGCAGAACGGCTCGCTGACACAGTTCTTCGCACATAAGAGTGCCTGTCCGGTTCCCCAGGGCTTTGTGCGTCCCTCCGGTACGGAATAGCCCTCCGGGAGATCTGCCAGATCCTGATACGCATACGCAACCTCTGCCTGTCCGCTGATCCTGTCACCGATCAGCTTTCTGAAGTCGGCATCCATATCCGGACGAATAATAAATACGACCTTATTAAATCCGGCATCCAGTGCATCGCGAATCGAATACTCCATCATGATCTCTCCGCTGGGTCCGAATCCATCACACTGCTTGATTCCGCCTCCGTATCTGCTGCCGATACCTGCTGCCATAATCACAAGTGCTGTCTTTTGCATAATGTTACGCTCCTTTATCCTTTTTATTCAAAAAAAATTCAAGACTCGCTCATAACTGCTTAAAACGATGGGCTGCACCATACTGTCTGCGCACCGGGAACAGAACCTTTAAGATGCGTCTGACTGCCCCTCCGCAAGCTTATCTGCCTGATCCTGTGAGATCAGCGCCTGAATGAGTTCATCCAGTTCTCCGTTCATGATACTGTCGATCTTATGTAAAGTCAGATGAATACGATGATCGGTCACCCTTCCCTGCGGGAAATTATAGGTTCTGATCTTTTCCGACCTGTCGCCTGTCTTAACCTGGCTCCTGCGGAGAGAAGCACGCTCCTCATGCAGCTCCTGCTGCTTCAGATCATAGAGCCGCGCGCGCAGTACCTTAAGTGCCTTGGCCTTGTTTTTGATCTGGGATTTCTCATCCTGGCAGGAGATCACGATTCCTGTCGGAAAATGTGTCAGTCTGACAGCGGAATCCGTTGTATTGACGCACTGTCCGCCGTTGCCCGAGGCCCGGAACACATCAAATTTATAGTCCTTCGGGTCGATCTCCACATCTACCTCCTCCGCCTCCGGCATGATCGCCACCGTAGCCGTAGAGGTGTGGATCCGTCCCCCGCTCTCTGTTTCCGGAACACGCTGCACCCTGTGGGTACCGCTCTCAAATTTCAGATGTGCATATACATCCGCACCGCTGATCATGAAGGTGCATTCCTTAAAGCCCCCGAGTCCGTTTTCATTGAGGGACATCATCTCGCACTTCCATCCCTGTGATTCCGCATACCGGACATACATCCGATAGAGATCCGCCGCAAACAGCGCTGCCTCATCTCCGCCAGCACCGGCGCGAAGCTCTACGATTACATTTCTCCGATCATTCGGATCCCGCGGCAGAAGCAGGATCTTCAGCTTCTCGCCGAGCACCTGCATGCTCTGCTCCGCCTCTGCCAGCTCCTCCCGGTACAGCTCGCGCATCTCCGGATCCTGTTCAGTCTTCAGGAGCTGCTCCATTTCCTCCACGGTCCGTTCCGCCTCTGTCTGTGCGGAATATGCCTCCGCGATCGGAGCGAGCTCAGACTGCTCCTTCATGAGTGCCATAAAGCGTGCGGAGTCACCCTGTATTTCCGGCGTCGAAAGCTCCCGCAGGATCTCCTCCTGCCTTCTTACGATCCGGTCAAGTTTCTCATTCATGCTTTTCTCCGAATACCACACGGTCCCTGCCTGCAAGATCCTGCAGGATACATACCGACTTCAATCCGCTTTCACGCATCAGCCGGGATACCGCTTCCCCCTGGTCATATCCGATCTCCACGGCAAGCACACCGCTGTCTTTCAGATGTGCATCTGCCCCGGAAATAATTTTTCTGTAAAAATAGAGGCCATCCCCCGCACCATCCAGTGCCATCCGGGGTTCGTACTCCCTGACCTCACGGTCCAGCCGATCCACTTCCTCACTTCTGATATAGGGAGGGTTCGACACAATCATATCATATCTGCCGTCGATCTGCTCAAAAAGATCGCTGTGAACAAAGTTTACACCTGTTTCTAACCGTCCGGCATTCTTTTCCGCAATCAAAAGTGCATTCTCAGAGAGATCGCTTCCTGTCCCGGACATTCCCTCCGGTCCCAGACGCAGAAGGGAAATGATCACACAGCCGCTCCCTGTGCAGAGATCCAGGATCTCGTCACCGGAATGCAGCCGCCCGAGCGCATATTCCACAAGGATCTCTGTATCGAAACGGGGAATCAGCACATCCGGTGTCACGACAAAGTCAAAGCCCAGAAAGGGTGCCGTCCCGAGAATATACTGGACCGGCTCCCGCTCCGCTCTGCGCGCGATCAGCTCCAGGTAGGTGTTCTCATTTTCATCCGGAACCTCATCATGCATGTGCAGAGCGTAGTCTGTAAGAGAGAGGTGAAAGCACCCGAGCAGGAGCGCCTTTGCATCTCCCTCCGGATCTTCAAGCCCCGCTCTCTCAAGCAGCTCTCTTCCCCTTTTCTTCAGTTCCGCATAATTCATAATCCGTTTCCCCGCGCCTTCTATATGACGCATAGTCCAAATGCCGCGCCTTCCGAAACAACGCGCCTTCTAAATACCGCACCTTTTGCCTGACGCTTATTCTTCAAAAGAAATACCGAGTTCTCTCTTCTGCCAGTCCTTCCAGTCAAAGACTGCATTGACTGCGGCAATGGCTACCTCCGCCATGTCCGCATCCGGTTCTCTTGTCACCAGCTTCTGAAGTGCCAGTCCCGGTCTTGAGAGCACATTGGCGATCCTGCTTTTCCCGGAGCCCGCTGCGCGCAGGATCTCATAGGAAACACCCGCAATGATCGGTATCATAATGAGGCGCGCAAGAAATCTCCACAGAGGAGAGGTGATGCCGAGCGCACCCAGGATCAAAAATGCGATGACCGAAACCAGTACGACAAAGAGCAGAAAGCTGGTTCCGCATCTCTTGTGCTGTCTGGAGCTCTTCAGCACATTTTCCACCGTGAGGGGAAGTCCGTGCTCAATGCAGTTAATACATTTATGCTCCGCACCGTGAAATGCAAACACTCTCTGGATATCCTTCATCCTTGAGATCAGCAGCATGTAGATCAAAAAGATCACAATACGCAGAATCGCCTCCGCAGCGGAGACCAGCACCTCTGCAGCTCCCATTCTCCTTAAAATATCAGCCAGGAAGTAGGGAAGCAGGATAAACAGCGTCACGGAGAGGGCGATGGAGAAAATGACCGTACCGGTCATCATCAGGTTCCAGATCCGCTCCTCCTTCTTCTTTTCCTTCTCGGAGAGCTCCCGTTCGGGCTCCTCCTCAGAGGAGACATCCGCAGACCACATCAGGGCGGATGTGCCGAGAACAAGTGAATCAACAAATGCAAACACGCCGCGGATCAGGGGGATTTTTTTCAGCCCGGATAATCCGCTGCCGACCGTTTCCTCTTTCATGGCGATTTTTCCGTCCGGTGTGCGCACAGCGACCGCATAATGATCGCCGCTTCGCATCATAATACCTTCCAGGACGGCCTGTCCGCCGATATTAGATGATTTTTCCAATTCTCTTTATCCTTTGATCAAATCGGACATACAGCGCCTCATACAGCGCTTTTCTGCCCGAAAACGAAAGCAGGGACGGTGACAATCTGCCCCGCCCCTGTCTGATTCGTATGTAAACTGATTAGTCTGCCTTGACACCGTACTTCTTGTTGAATCTCTCGATACGTCCGCGTGCCTGTGCTGCCTTCTGCTGACCTGTATAGAACGGGTGGCACTTGGAGCAGATTTCTACGTGGATTTCCGGCTTTGTAGAACCTACTGTGAAAGTGTTTCCGCAGTTGCAGGTAACTTTTGCTTCATAATACTTCGGATGAATTCCTTCTCTCATAACTTACACCTCATAATGGAATTTTCGCTTCTCTCGTACATCCCGAGGGAGGTACGCGCCGGAGCTCTCACCTGATCTGCTTATCACAAGTCAGGCGCATATATGGATACAAATGCTGTAACATAAACAGCTAAATTAGTTTAGCACAGCATGTCTGTTCTTGCAAGTAGATATTGCCGATTATCAAATTTACCCGATGTGTTTTTACGGCTGCTGCCACTTTGCAAGGATCGCATTCACCACGATCTCATTGGTCTTGTAGTGCGAAAATGCATTGAGGACAAATTCGACTGACTCCTCCGCCTTCAGACCATTTACACGGCGCCGGATCAGATCTACCGCCTTCTGTTCCTTCGCCGAAAGAAGCAGGTCCTCTCTTCTCGTTCCGGACTTCACGATATCGATCGCCGGGAAGATACGTCTCTCCTGAAGCTTTCTGTCAAGGATCAGCTCCATATTGCCCGTTCCCTTGAACTCCTCGTAAACCACATCATCCATCTTGCTGCCCGTATCGACCAGTGCGGTCGCGAGAATCGTGAGGGAACCGCCCTCCCGCATATTTCTTGCGGCACCGAAAAACCGCTTCGGCATAAGCAGCGCATTCGGATCAAGACCGCCGGAAAGTGTTCGTCCGCTCGGTGCAACAAGCACGTTGTAGGCTCTTGCCAGGCGGGTGATGGAATCCAGAAGAATAATAACATCCTGCTTGTGCTCTACCAGTCTCTTGGCACGCTCGATCACCATTTCGGACACCCGTCTGTGATGATCCGGAGACTCGTCAAAGGTAGAGTAGATCACTTCAACATTTTTTCCGACCACTGACTCCTTAATATCTGTCACTTCCTCCGGTCTCTCATCGATCAGAAGGATGATCAGATTTGCATCAGGTGTTGCAGTGAGAATGGATTTTGCCACATCCTTTAAGAGGGTGGTCTTTCCCGCCTTCGGCGGAGATACGATCATTCCTCTCTGACCCTTCCCGATGGGACAGATCAGGTCAACGATCCTCGTGGCACGTGATCCGTCCGGCCGCTCCAGGCGGATGCGCTCATTCGGAAAGATCGGAGTCATATTCTCGAATGACATCCTGTTCTTCGCCTCTTCTGCGGGGAAATCATTCACAGTTCCCACATAGAGCAGTGCGCCGTACTTCTCTCCCTGGGCCTTCTCCCTCTTATTGCCCTCGATAATGTCTCCCGTCTTCAAATTAAATCTGCGGATCTGAGAGGGCGAGACATAGACATCGTCTTCTCCGGGAAGGAAATTGTCGCTGCGCAGGAAGCCGTATCCGTCCTGCATGACCTCCAGAATGCCTCTCGCGGTATTTGCTCTGCCCGTGTAAGGACGCTTTTCTCCCTGATTTCCTCCGTAGGCATTTGCACTGCCGCCGTTCTCGTAACGGGGACGGGAAGAGCCGTTCTCCTCACGGACGGGAGCAGCCGCTCTTTCCTCTCGAACCGGCGCTTCTGCTCTCTCCTCGCGAATGGGTGCTGCGGTTCTCTCCGACATATGAGGCCAGGGCAGATCTGCCGAGTTCTTATTATCAGAGGAGGAAGCCTGCTCTTCCGCCAGATCGCGCGCAACGAGTGCCTCTATCAGTTCTCCCTTTTTCATTGTGGAGGTACCCTTCATTCCGCGATCCTTTGCGATCGTACGGAGTACCGGAAGATTTAAGGTCTGATATTTTTCTTTTGTCATCATAATAACTTCTCCGCTCTGCAGATCCATTCCTGTTTCTGCCCTGTCATCTCTATGATAATATTGTTTTCATTTTACGTTTGGGAAAATATCTGAAATGAAATAAGTGCGGCCGGAGGGATTTGAACCCTCACGCATTGCTGCACAGGAACCTAAATCCTGCACGTCTGCCAATTCCGTCACGGCCGCATATTGCATGGTGAGCAATTACTTCCGTCTCACGCATAAATTTTCATTTAGAGGAGATCCACGGAGTTCCCGTAGAGAAATGGAAAACGCCAGATCATAAGATCTGGCGTTAATAACCGATGAAGCATCGGGGATTCGAACCCCGGACAACTTGATTAAAAGTCAAGTGCTCTACCACCTGAGCTAATGCTCCGTATACTGGGCCAGATGGATTCGAACCATCGAATGCAGCAGTCAAAGTGCTGTGCCTTACCCCTTGGCGATGGCCCAACAGTATCGTTCGGTACTACCGAGCCGGCAAAAAGAAAAAAGGTGGAAGATGGGACTCGAACCCACGGCCTCCAGAGCCACAATCTGGCGCGCTAACCAACTGCGCTACATCCACCATAACGTGCCTGAAGGGATTCGAACCCCTGACCCACGGCTTAGAAGGCCGTTGCTCTATCCAGCTGAGCTACAGACACACTCGTGATCTCATTTTGAGAAAACGAAAAGCGGGTGATGGGAATCGAACCCACGTATCCAGCTTGGAAGGCTGGTGTTCTACCGTTGAACTACACCCGCATAAGAAAACAATATATAGTCGGGGTGACAGGATTCGAACCTGCGGCTTCCTGCTCCCAAAGCAGGCGCTCTAGCCAAGCTGAGCCACACCCCGTCGCCTCTTGATCGCCTTGCGAATGTCTCATCCGCAACGCAAGATTTATTATAAGGACAAGTATATGATTTGTCAACAACAAATTTAAAAACATTTCAAACAATATCAAATTTCTTTTTTCTCCCCCTCCGGGGCGTAAAAAACCGGTCCTTCCGGGTCGGATAAAGACAGCTTATCCGGGATCGGAAAAGGCGGCCCGCTGCCGCCTCTTCCGAATTATCTTCTTCCGAATTGCTTTCTTATGAATTTCTCTCTAATTGAATTGCTTTCTTATGAATTACTTCTTTCCGATCGTTCCGTCAGGTCCGATATAAAACTGACCAAACAGAACATTCCCCTTTCCGTCGGTTTCCGCAACAAGAAAGGAGGGACGTCTGCCGTCCTGTCTGGGAAGGGAAATACTTCCGGGGTTTGCAACGGTCAGACCGTCCTCACGCGCTTCCATACAGGGGACGTGCGTATGACCGTACAGTGCGATCTGCGCCTGAACCGAATGGGCGGCCTCCGACAGATCCTCGTGATCCCATGAAACAAAATGCCGGTGTCCGTGCGCGACAAAAAACCGGACTCCGTCCAGATCCACCACCTCGGATTCGTTCAGCCTGGAACTGTAATCGCAGTTTCCGCGCACAATCGTTACCGGACACTGCGCAAGCTCTCTGATCTCATCCACGCGGTCCTCGGAATCCCCGCAGTGAATGAGATGATCCACCGGACCGACCTTCTTTATGACATTCCCGAGATTCATCTCTCTTCCGTGAGTATCACTGACGATTAGTATTTTCATATCTGCACCTTCTCCAGCTCCGCCCTCATGCGGCGAAGTGCCTTGCCCCTGTGGCTGATTGCATTCTTTTCCTCGCGGGGCAGCTCCGCAGAGTAACGGTTTTTCTCCGGAACGAAGAAGATCGGATCATATCCGAAGCCGTTCTCTCCCGCTTCCCGATAGCCGATCCGTCCCTCAAAGGTATCCTCGCAGACAATTTCCCTGCCGTCCGGAAACACGCATACCATAGCGCAGACAAAGCGCGCACTTCTCTTCTCATCCGGCACACCCTCCAGGCGCTTGAGGATCTCCGCGTTTTTCACGCGATAAGAGGTTTCCTCTCCCATCCATCTTGCAGAGTAGATCCCCGGCTCTCCGTTCATGGCATCCACCACAAGACCGGAATCATCGGCGATCGCGATCTCACCGGAGGCTTTGCATACGGCACGCGCCTTAATTGCCGCGTTCTCGGCAAAGGTGCTTCCGTCCTCAATGATCTCCACGTCAATGCCCGCCTCTTTCATAGATTCGACTTCGATCCCCGTGTCTGCGAGTATCTCCCGGATCTCTCTTAATTTATCCTGATTCCCCGTAGCGAAAATAATCTTTTTCAAAGCACTCTCTCCTCTTTTTAGCCGCGATTCTTCTTCGGCGGCTTCGGTCCCATAAACTGATAAAAATAGGTCTTCAGCATGCCGTTATAGATCTTTCTGTTCCTGTCGGCCTTTCTGCCGATATATTTCTCCGCATCCTCATAGGAAGTGATGAGATACATCGACCAGTCATCCAGCCCCTGATATGCCTCTCCGATCTGACGGTACAGCTCAGGCAGATGCTCTCTCTCCTCGAGGCGCTCTCCATAGGGCGGATTCGTGATCACGAACCCGTACTTTTTCGGATGGCTGAGATCCCTGACCGCGCGCTGCTGAAAATGAATACAATCCGCAACCCCGGCTGCCTCCGCATTGTCCCTGGCAAAGCGCACTGCGCGGGGATCGATATCATAGCCCTGAATATCGCACTCCGCTGTCGGCAGAACCGCTGCCTGCGCCTCACTTCTTGCTTCTCTCCATGCTTCCTTCGGAACGACCGTCGACCAGTCCTCTCCCAGAAAACGACGCTTCATTCCGGGTGCGATATGCTTGGCGCGCATGGCAGCCTCGATCGGGATGGTTCCGGATCCGCAGAAGGGATCCACCAGGATCCGGTCCGGGAACCAGGGTGTCAGTGCGATCAGTGATGCAGCCAGTGTTTCAGAGATGGGTGCGATTACCGGAGAAACGCGGTAGCCTCTCTTATGAAGGGCACTGCCGGTACAGTCCATACCTATGGTCACAATATCCTTCTTGATCGTAATACGAAGGGGATAGCCGGCACCGCTCTCAGGAAACCACTCCTTATGATAGGTGTTCTTCATGCGCTCCACGATCGCCTTCTTTACGATCTTCTGAATATCCGAGGGTGAGAACAGGACGCTTTTCACCGATGATGCCTTCGCCACCCAGAACTTTGCATCCTCCGGCAAAAATTCCTCCCACGGAATTTTCTTCGTTTCTTCAAAAAGTTCATCAAAGCTCAGCGCCTTGAACTCCCCGATCTTAATCAGGATCCTCTCTGTTGTACGCAAAAAAACATTCGCACGGGCAGCTGCGGATGCATCTCCGGCAAACGTCACCCTGCCATCGTCCACAGCTGTGACCTGATATCCCAATTTTGTGATTTCCCGCTTCAAAACCGCTTCCATTCCGAAGTGACAGGGCGCGATAAATTCCATATATTCTCCTTTTCATCTGTTCACTGCAACTGTTCATTGAAAAGATTTTACACGATTTTTCCAAAAAAGAAAGTATCTTCGCAAAACCTGTTCACGATCTCCTCCGTCTCATTGACAAAACCGCATAAATTTTCACTCTGTTTCCGTATTTCCAGCTCTATTCTCTAAAGATTTTGTGAACTTTTTGTTGCATTTTTGAAAGCGCTATATTATAATTCAGCTTGTAAAAGAATTTACCCTTCAATAATTTTTTTACAACCCCTTATTAATTATTTATACTCCCCTGAAGCGGCTCTGACAGCTCCCCCTGTCGGAGCCGCTTCACTTTGTCTTCAACTGTTATCTTCATTACCCAAAATATAACACAGCCGTACTGTTCCGATCAGATCTGCTGCCGATCGTGAACGGTACGGCTGTTATGTTATTTCATGCGCAGATACCGCAAAAAGAAAGCGTCCTCACTGCATTCCCGTCCTGCGCTTCCTCATATCCTGATCCGAATATTCCGCATATCTCCAGATAAAACCTCCGTCCGACTGCCGCTTATGCCTGCAGACACTGGAAATATGCGTGATATGATGTTCTGCCTCCGCCTCCCGGATACTGTCATAGGTACGAACCGGAACATATTCCTTCGTGTACTGGACAATTTTTCGCTTCTTCATGGTAGATCCTCCTTCCCGAAAAAGGGCACAAAAATAAAACGGTCCGGTCCAAGCCGCAGCGATCTGTTCCGGCGCACCGGACAATAACGGAATACTGCGCGAACTGCGCATAAAGAATGCGGGAATCCCGCAAAATAAGAACACCGCACAGAGGCGGCAATAGAAAAGAGTCCGGCACAGCCGTGCCGGAGCGATCGGGAGATGATCTCTCCCGGACAGTTTAATTATACGTTTCAGCCGTTGGATTTGTAAACGGTGGTTTTTACCTTTCTGCGAATTCTCTGCAGGGCATTATCCACTGATTTCGGAGTTCTTCCTGTTTTTCTGGCTATTTCCTGATAATCCAGCCCCGCAATCGTCAGCTCCAGAACTCTGCGCTCCATAGCGCTGAGCTTCTCTCTCACGGCTCTCAATACCTCAGCGGTAAATTCCTGATTGACGACCATACTCTCCGGACTTTCCTTGCTGTGCAGAAGCGCAGCCTCCCACTCATCATCCGTCAGGGGAATATAGGCGTTAAGCGGCTGATTCTTCATGCGCAGAGATGTCTCTATGGCATGCGAGATCTGCCTGTCTATGCACAGAGCCGCAAAGGTGGCAAAGGATGCGTTTCTATCGGCCCGGTAATCCCTGACCGCCTTATAGAGTCCGATCATCCCCTCCTGAATCAGATCCTCCTGCTCTCCGCCGAGCAGAAAGCGGGCACTGGAGATGCGAAGAACCAGCTTTTTATACTTATTCATCAGATAGTCCATTGCTTCATCATCGCCCTGTCGTGTCAGGGCAACAATTTCCTCGTCTCTCAGGTCCGCATAATTGATCATATTATCCCCGCTGTCTGACAATTTCATACATAAGAACGCCTGCCGCAACAGAAGCATTCAGAGAATCGATCTCCCCCTTCATAGGGATCGAAGCGATGAAATCACATTTTTCCCGCACCAGTCGGCTGACACCTTCTCCCTCATTGCCGATCACAAGGCCGATCGGTCCCTTCAGATCCAGGTCATACATTCTTGTGCCGCCCATATCCGCACAGACAAACCAAAGGCCCTTACTCTTCAGCTCCTCGATCGTCTTGGAAAGATTCGTCACCTTGGCAACAGGTACGTAATTCAGTGCTCCCGCAGAGGCACGCACCACGGTCGAGGTAAGCCCCGCCGCACGATGCTTCGTGACGATCACGCCGTGAGCACCCGCCAGACATGCGCTTCGGATGATGGCCCCGAGATTGTGAGGGTCTTCTATTTCATCCAGAAGTACCAGGAACGGCGGCTCGCCCTTTTCCTCCGCACGCGCAAGGATCGCATCCACATCCGTATATTCGTAAGCAGTCACCTGCGCGATCACGCCCTGATGATGACCTGTCTCGGAGAGCTCATCCAGACGTTCCCTGGTGACATAGTTGATGATCGTATCATGCTTCTTTGCCTCCCGCAGAATCGATCGGATGGGACCGTCCATACAGCGGTCCAGCACAAACAGCTTATCTACGGTCCTGCCGGACCGGTAAGCCTCGAGAACGGCATTGCGGCCTTCTATTTTATCCATAAACTCTCCTTTTCACCTTTTCCGGATCAGATTTCACTTCTTAGGCTTATGCATGAAGTGTTCCTCATAATAGAGGATTCCCTTCTCCATAAGCTCGTACATACGCTCCTGTTTCCCTGCGAGATAGAGATATCCCATGAGAGCTTCAAAGCCTGTGGCGCGCCGGTAGTCTGCCATAGACGCATTCTTTGCCATAGTCGCGGACTTCGCATTCCGTCCGCGCCGGTAAATGCCCGCCTCCTCCGCAGTCAGCTCCTGAAGGATCGCTTCCATCATTTCTGATTGTGCATGTGCCTTCACATACCCAGTTTTCACGTGGTTGAGCACATTTACGGGTTTTTGGCCTTCATTGATCAGCATCGTGCGAACAGCCGTCTCATAGACGGAATCTCCCAGAAATGCAAGAACAAGCGGGGAATAGCTCCCCGCCTCCTTTTCATTCACAGTGGGAAGAAACGCCGGTTTCAGCTTCTCTCCCATTTTACACCCTCTTTTGTATCTCTCAGAACGATACCCTGTGCCAGAAGATCATCTCTGATCTTATCTGCCAGTGCCCAGTTCTTCTCTTTTCTCGCCTGCTGACGCTGCTCGATAAGCGCTTCGATCTCCTCATCCAGAGAGCCCTTTGCCTCAATGGGGATAATACCGAGAATATCGCAGAGTGTCTGAAGCGCCTCCAGCACAGCCTTCGCATACGCTTTTGTGGAGTTTTCCTCGAAAACATTCGTGTTTGCGAAGCGCACAAGATCAAAGACGACCGATACGGCATCAGCCGTGTTGGCATCATCATCCATTTTTTCATCAAAGAGGCCGATAAATGCCTTTGCCTCTTCTGCCTTTGCTGCCTCCGCTTCCGTCATCTCTCCGTCAGCTCCGTTTTCGGCAATATCCGCAAGTCTTGCGGCAGCACGGCGGATGCGGTCCAGGGATGCCTTTGCGGACTCCATCAGCTCATTGCTGAAGTTCAGCGGTGAGCGATAGTGTGCGGAAAGCATAAACAGTCTCAGCACCTGAAGATCATAGTGCTCCGCAATATCACGAACCGTGAAGAAATTGCCGAGAGACTTGGACATCTTCTTATTATCAATGTTCAGGAATGCATTGTGCATCCAGTAGTTTGCAAAAGGCACTCCGTTCGCGCAGGTAGACTGGGCAACCTCATTTTCATGGTGCGGGAATACAAGATCCTCACCGCCGGCATGAATATCAATGGTGTCTCCCAGATAGCGCTTTGCCATGACGGAGCACTCGATATGCCATCCCGGACGACCGTCGCTCCACGGGGATTTCCAGAAGGGCTCCCCTTCTTTCTTCGGCTTCCAGAGAACAAAGTCCAGCGGATCCTCCTTCTCTGCCTCGCCGCTTACCTTCAGATCGCGGAAGCCGGATCTGAGGTCATCAATATTCTTATGAGACAGATCGCCGTACTTCTTGAACTTTCTTGTCGAGAAGTAAACTGTCCCGTTTTTCTCGTAGGCATATCCCTTATCGATCAGAGTGGAGATCATCTCGATCATGCCCGGGATCTCCTGAGTTGCCAGCGGATGCGTGGTAGCAGGACGAACGTTCATCCCCTCCATATCCTTCTTGCACTCAATAATATAGCGGTTTGCGATTTCCTCCGCAGTCACACCCTCTTCAATGGCCGCCTTGATGATCTTGTCATCCACATCCGTGAAGTTGGAAACATAGTTCACCTCATAGCCCCTGTGCTCCAGATATCTGCGCACTGTATCAAAAACGATCATCGGACGTGCATTACCGATATGGATCAGATTATAGACGGTCGGTCCGCAGACATACATGCTGACCTTGCCCGGCTCGATCGGAACAAATTCATCTTTATGCATCGTCAGAGTATTAAAAATTTTCATTTCTTAATTTCCTGCCATTTCCGCAAATAATGCATGAAACCGGATCAGATCCGGATCTTTTGCTACCAGTCCAGTCTATCAAATGGAGAGAAGTTGTCAAGCCTTCACCAGAGGGCTGATGGCGCAGACTGCCTGTGAGGCGATCCCTTCTCCGCTTCCCGTGAATCCGAGTCCCTCTTCCGTAGTTGCCTTGACATTGACACGATCCTCCGGAATTCCCAGCACCAGCGCGATGTTTTTTCTCATTTCATCAATATAGGGACGCAGCTTCGGCCGCTGTGCGATTACCGTCGCATCAATATTGCAGATATAGTATCCCTTATTTGTCAGTGTTCCTCCGACCTTCTTGAGCAGCTTGAGAGAAGAGATCCCCTCATACGCAGGATCATTGTCCGGAAAATGCAGGCCGATATCTCCCAGCCCCGCAGCCCCCAGCAGTGCGTCCATGATCGCATGGAGGAGCACATCCGCATCCGAGTGACCCAGCAGTCCCTTCTCATACGGAATCTCCACTCCGCCAAGGATCAGCTTTCTTCCCTCTGTTAATTTGTGTACATCATATCCCGTTCCGACTCTGAACATTCTTACTCCTCCCGCTCATGATCGTTGGATCCTCTTCATATGCTCAGCTTTCAGCCCCGGCATCTCCCGCAAGCACATCCTCAAGTGTTTTGCCGAGATAGTTCCGGATAGAAGAAGAAACCGCATATACCTCTGCTGTGTCATCATTTAAATACACATAATAATTGCCTGTAGATGCATTCTGTGCGCCGACCGTAATGGAGATCGTATTCCCCTCGTCATCCGTAATTTCCGCCCGCACCGTCACATTGTCTTCATCCAGACCGTACTGGGTAAGATCCGTGACCGCATCCATTTTCTGGTAAATCACAACACCCGCAGCACCTGCCGCGATTTCATCGACACCGGCGCTGTTGATCGCAATGTTCTCATCCGGGGCATAGACCCAGTCGGAATCCGCATCCTCACGGGAATAGATGTCCGTCTCTCCGCCTGCCGCGGAAATCCTGATCTGCCGCATATCCGCGGCCTCCAGATCGATGAGACTCTCACGTTCCTCCGTCTCATCGTTTCCCGGAGCCGATGCTCTTCCTCTCACGACAAACAGTACGATGAGCGCCGCCGCAAGCACGCAAAGAGCGATCAGCAGTTTTTTTATTTTTTGATTCATTCTTTTTTCTACCCCTTAACGGCGTCTTCTTAAAATAAAGACAACTGTACCGAAGATCAGAACGGCCGCCGGAAGGACGATCATAAGGATCGTGCCGATCACAGCCGCCTGAGAAGCTGTAACCGTATTGTACTCCAGTGACATGCTTTTTGCATCAATAAAAATCGGTGTTTCCGCATCCGTCAGATAAGAAATCGTATTGGAGAACAGAACAGAGTTTCCTCCCGGCAGTTCCGAGATCTGCTGCTGCATGAGAGTGGTCAGTGCCGTCATGCTGAATACACCGGGAGTCGTATAGTAGACGATTTTCGTGGCCGGGGAGCGCTCCTCCTCTTCCTGCTCCTCTGCCCCGTCCAGTGTCACATCGGCCTGTCCCATGCTGTCGGCAGACAGGGTCTTTTCCAAGAGAACCGCAAGCGGGAAGGATCCGGTCTCGTCGCCGGATTCCATTTCCAGCGTACTCATAGAATCCACACTCTTTCGATAACCGGATTCCGAGGTGGAAAGCAGCGCCGTGACGACCGCTGTCTCATCCTTATCGTCATCCAGTTCAAAGGTACCCGCCGCACCGTAGAGGACATTCAGACTGCCGAGTCCCTTCGTCACCTCCGTGGAGGTCACATTCGGCAGAAGCAGATAGGGATAGGACATATACCCGGAGGTATCCGCATCCTCCACCAGTCCGTCCACGCGATCGACTCCGTACCCGGACATGATCGAATCGAAATTGACCATATCCTCTGTCGACGCCCCGTAGAAGGAGACGATCATGGCATGGCCGCCGTAAGAGAGATAGGACTTGACCTTAGCCGCCTCCTCGGATGTAAAATCCGTCATCGGCGAGAAAATGACAAGAGCCGTACAGTCCGCGGGAATATCCGTGCTCAGGAGATTGATCTCCTCATAATCCACATTGGATTTATCAAGGAGATCCGTCATATTTTTGTCAAATGCCACTTCATTGTGTCCGGTCGTATAGTAGATCTTTGCTGTGTTTCCCGAAGAGACATAACTGACGGCACTGGTGATCTGTCCCTCCCCGTCAAAGCCGGAAACGTTATAGGCATAATTGCTGTAGGAATATTCATACAGGTCATCATGATCGATCAGTCTGTATTTCTCTCCGCAGGATATCAGCAGAGAGTTTACGGCAACCTCGTCGTCCGTATACTGCCGGGAATAGGTCGGATCGGCAACAATGTCCACTGTCTTCACGCGGATCTTTCCGGAATATCCCTCGTAGGTTTCGAGAAGTTTCTCTATTCTCTCATCCCCGTTTCCCGACTGGGTCAGATAGGCAATCGTGACCTCCTCGTCCAGCTGATCGAGAAGCTCCTTTGTGGTTTCTCCGATAGAGAACAGCTTCGTTGAGGAGACATCAAACACGGTATATCTGGAGGGGATCGCAGCGAGAATAAAGTTCAGCACAATGATCACCGCAGCCACAACCGCAGTCATCGCAAGAGAATAGCTTCCGTTCGCCAGCACGCGAAGGCGTCCTGCTCTCTCCGCCCCGTTTTCTGCCCCGGATGTTTTTATTTTTGAATCTTTTTTTATGAATTTCATCGTTCCTGTACCCCCTTAGCTCCAGCGTCTCTTCTGAATCGACTGCATAGTCAGCACAATGCCGATCAGAGCTGCCGATACAAAATACGCAAGATCCGGAAGACTCAGAGAACCGTTGCTCAAAGTATCGAATCGTTCTCTGAAATCGATCAAAGACAAAACAGCCTCCGTCTTTCCGCCAAACCAGGAAGGGGAGATCCGGTAGACGAGCAGGCAGACGGCGGCAAGCACAAGCGCCGTTCCGACCGCCGCACCCTTATGCTTTGTCATAAGATATACGAGAGCGCCCGCAAGAAGCGCGAGGATCAGAAAGAACGCCATACAGGAGGCATTTGAAGAGCCGATAAAGCTGTACGCGTTGCTGATCAGCTGCGTCAGAAACACAAAAAGAATACTGCCGATCGCCGCCGCCAGCATACTCTCCGTGAGACTGGAAAGAAACATCCCGATAGACAGATAGGCACATCCCATCAGATAAAACGCAAACAGAAGCACATAATCCAGCTGATAGGTCGTTGACCCCAGGGAATGGATGATCAGCGGATAGAGGCACATCACCGCGACAGGGATCGCAAGGATCGTGATCATGGCAAAATACTTTCCCAGAACGATCTCGGAAAGCTTTGCAGGTGCTGTCAGCAGCATCTGATCTGTCCTGTTTCTCCGCTCCTCCGCAAATACGCGCATCGAAAGCACGGGAGTCACAATATAATACACGATCGCAGATGCATTAAGTGCATAGGAAAATGTAGCCACACCATAATAAAGGTTATAGAGCCGAAAAACAAAGCCCGCCATAAAGAGCACCACGGCAGTCGTGATCGCCCCGCTAAGAGAAGTCAGGTAGCCCCGCATCTCCTTCTTATAAACAGCACCCATCAGTCATCCGCCTCCTCATCTTCCTCGATCTCCTCACTTTCAAAGAAAAAGTCTGTGACCGCTTCCCTGAAGGTCCTGCGCTCACGCTTTCCTGTTTTCCCGTTTTTCTCTGCTTTCTCCGTATCCCCGGTATTCTTTTTTTCCTCTTCACCCGCGGAAGTCCCGGCGTCCGTAAGCTCAAGGAAAACATTCTCCAGCGTTGCCTGCTCCCGATGCATCTCGGAAATAATGCAGCCCGCATCAAACAGTGCACGGCTCACCTTCGTCCGGATATCTTCACCGGATTCTGTCCCGATCACGATCCGAAGCAGACCGTCCTCCCCGACAGTGACCGCATCTGCGGGAATCTGTATCACTTCGGAGACGGCGGAATAAGCCCGATCCGCATCCCCCTCGCAGGTGATCCGCAGAACGGATCTCTTCCCTGCTCCGCTTAAGTTTTCCGGTGTATCAAGCGCAACAAGCTTTCCCTTTGCGATCACGATCACCTGATCACAGATCTCACTGACCTCAGAGAGGATATGAGAGCTGAGGATCACGGTATGGCGTTTGCCAAGCTCCCGGATCAGGGCACGGATCTCCGTGATCTGCTTCGGGTCAAGTCCCACCGTCGGTTCATCCAGGATCAAGGTCTGCGGATTGCCGATGATCGCCTGCGCAATGCCGACTCTCTGCCGGAATCCCTTTGAGAGATTTCTGATCAGTCGGTCACTCACATCTGTCAGCGAGAGCTCCTCCATGACCTGCAGGACCTGTTCCTTTTTTTCTTTCTTTGGTACCTTTTTCAGCTCTGCGGCAAACAGAAGATACTCCCGGACAGTCATTTCCGGATATACGGGCGGTATCTCCGGCAGATATCCGATCGTCGCCTTTGCTTTCTCCGGCTCCTCTGTAACGGAAAACCCGTTCACATAGATTTCTCCGGCTGTCGGACCGATATATCCCGCAATTATATTCATCGTTGTGGATTTTCCCGCACCGTTCGGACCGAGAAATCCATAGATCTGACCGTCTTCCACACGAAAGCTGAGATCATTTACCGCTGCATGATCCCCGTATCGCTTTGTAAGATTCCTGACTTCAATCAACGTAATCCTCCCCTCGTGCACCTGTGCTCTCCCGTGCACGTACTTTTTTCTCAGAGCATCCGCATACCAGGATGCCTGTCCAATATAAGTCCTGTTTGTGAAAACGATGTGAACGTCCGGATCGCACAGTAAAAAGAGGGATGCGCATATGTTTGCACATCCCTCCGATTCTTCTTATGACCGGATACACCTGTCTGCGATCAAGCTCCGAATACTGCCGCAAGATCATCCTGGCTGACGATCTTGGTTCCCGACTTGCCGAGTACATAGGAAGCCTTCTCATTCTCAGCAACCTTCAGCACCAGATAAGCCTTTCCCGCTTTTTTCGAGAGGAACGCATAGGTGTATTCCATATTGACACCCGCATCTCCCAGTGTTGTCAGAATGTCTACCAGTGCACCCGGTTCATCCTCGATCTCCACAGTAAGAACATTGGTGATCTGGCATACATAGCCTTCATCTTTCAGTACAGTCATGGTCTCAAAGGTATCATCTACAATAATACGCAGAATACCGAAATCCATGGCATCTGCCACGCACATGGCACGCATATCGATTTTATTCTTCTGCAGAACCTTGCAGAACTCCGCAAGAGACCCCGGTTTATTTTCGAGAAACACAGAAATCTGTTTTGTTGTCATATCACTGCCTCCGTTTCTTATCCCTGATACAGATTACGCTTATCGATGACACGCTGAGCCTTACCCTCGGAACGGGTGATCGACTTCGGTGCTACAAGTGTGACCTTCGCATAAATGCCGAGCATTGCCTTGAGGTCGGCAACCAGTGCCTTCTCGCGCTGTGTCATGACAGAAAGTTCATCCGTAAACATCTCCGGTGTCATCTCTACCTTTACCTCGATCGTATCGCCGTTGTTTACGCGGTCGACAACGATCTGATAATTTGCCGGATATCCGTCATTAAGCAGTACTGTCTCGATCTGAGACGGGAATACGTTGACGCCCTTTACGATCAGCATGTCATCGGATCTGCCGAGCGGCTTTGTCATACGGACATGTGTTCTTCCGCAGGAGCACTTTGTATGATTCAGAATGCAGATATCCTTCGTGCGGTATCTGAGCAGCGGGAACGCCTCCTTGTCGATGGAAGTAAATACCAGCTCACCCTTCTCACCGTCTCCCAGGACCTCACCGGTGTCCGGATTGATCACTTCCGCAATGAAATGATCCTCATTGATATGCATACCGGCCTGTTCCTCGCACTCGAACGATACGCCCGGTCCGGAGATCTCTGTCAGACCATAGATATCAAATGCCTTAATGCCAAGCGTCTGCTCAATGTCATGGCGCATCTCCTCTGTCCATGCCTCGGCACCGAAAATACCCGCCTTTAATTTCAGCTTGTCCTTCAGTCCCTTCTCCGTGATGGATTCACCGAGATATGCCGCATAGGAAGGTGTGCAGCAGAGGATCGTAGAGCCAAGATCCGTCATGAACTGAATCTGACGATCCGTGTTTCCGGAGGACATGGGGAGCGTCAGACAGCCGACCTTGTGAGATCCGTCATTCAATCCCGGGCCGCCGGTAAACAAACCATAGCCGTAACTCACGTGAACCACGTCTTCCTTTGTGCCGCCGGCTGCCACAATGGCTCTTGCCGTGCAGTCAGACCAGAGATCAAGGTCGTGCTGTGTGTAAAATGCAACCACGCGGCGTCCCGTTGTTCCGCTTGTGGACTGAATACGCACGCAGTTTTCCAGGGGCTCCGCAAGCAGTCCGTACGGATATGCTTCGCGAAGATCATCCTTTGTCAAAAACGGAAGCTTATGCAGATCATCGATGGACTGAATATCATCCGGCTTCAGTCCCAGATCGTCCATTTTCTTTTTGTAATAAGGAACGTTCTCATAGACGCGTTTGACGGTCTCTACGAGTCCTTTATTCTGAATTTCCGTCAGCTTCTCCCGGGATGCAGTCTCAATTTCAGGCTGAAAATAATTTCCCATGTCGCTTGTCCTCCTCATCTCATTTCTCCCGCTCATTCTGATCATTTCTTCTGCCGGGAGATACCTTTTCCCTATGACAAATATTCAGAAAATCAGGATATTTATAAAAAGAGCCCCGGGGGGAATCCCCTGGGGCCAACGTTGTCCTCAATTGATTCCGAAGATTAAAGGTTAGCATTTAAGAATGCTTCGATCTCAGCGATTGCCTTCTCTTCGTCATCACCCTCAGCTGTAACTGTGATTTCTTCGCCCTGCTTAGCGCCAAGTCCCATCACAGCAAAAATCTTTCTTGCATCGCCGGACTTCTCGCCCTTAGCGATGGTAACCTTACTTGTGAATGTCTTTGCAAGCTTAACAAGCTCTCCTGCCGGTCTAGCGTGGATGCCTTCTGCGTCTTTGATTACATAGCTAAAAGATTTCATTGGTCTCTTCTCCTTTTTCTGAAATTCTTCCATGTCTTACTATCGACATGCTCAAGGTTTATGGGTATTATAGCATACTTTCCATAAATTTCTATGAAAATTATGCAAATTATGCACAAAAAATTCACTCTTTCCTAAAATCAGCGAGAAAAGTTCTTATTTTAGGGGGTTGTTAACTTTTTGCACTGTTTCGCTGGATTTCCTCATGGTATACTAGGAGGAATATTATCTACCTGTTAAAACCCGACTGCAGAGGTGACGATTTTCCCTTGCGGCCGGTAATCAATGCAAAACATTCACTGAGAAAACATTAAGATCGGAGGAAACAAATTGAAAAGCTATCCGGAAATGAATAAAGAGGAACTGCTCGAAGAAAGGGCTGCTCTTCAGGATGCATATAAAACAGAAGAAGCGAAGGGTCTTTCCCTCAATATGGCAAGAGGCAAGCCCGGACGCTCTCAGCTCGAGCTTGCTATGCCCATGCTGGACGTCTTTAACAGTCATTCCGATATGAACACACTGCTCGGCAATGATACACGAAACTACGGCGATCTGGACGGTATCGGTGAGTGCCGCCGTCTGATGGCAGATATGATGGAGGTAGAAAAAGACAATGTCATCGTCTGCGGTAACTCCAGTCTGAACATCATGTACGATACGGTTGCCCGCTCTATGGATTTCGGTGTCTGCGGATCCACCCCCTGGCACAAGCTGGAAAACGTAAAATTTCTCTGCCCGGTTCCCGGGTATGACAGACATTTTGCCATCACAGAGCTCTTCGGCATTGAGATGATTCCGATTGCTATGAATGACAACGGTCCGGATATGGATCAGGTAGAAGCCTATGTGAACAGCGATCCCGCAGTGAAGGGCATCTGGTGCGTACCGAAGTATTCCAACCCCACCGGCATCTCCTACTCCGATGAGGTCGTGAGACGCTTCGCCGCATTAAAGCCGGCTGCGGAGGATTTTCGTATTTACTGGGATAACGCCTACTGCATCCATCATCTCTATGAGGATACGCAGGATACGATTCTGAATATTCTCGAGGAATGCACAAAAGCAGGCAATCCGGATATCGTCTATATCTTTGCCTCTACCTCGAAGATCAGCTTTCCGGGATCCGGCGTCTCCGCAATTGCCGCTTCCGAGAAAAACCTGGATTACATCTTAAGCAAGATGACCGTCCAGACCATCGGGCACGATAAGATCAATCAGCTTCGCCACGTCCGTTTCTTCAAAGACATTGACGGATTAAAGCTCCACATGAAAAAGCATGCCGAGCTGCTCCGCCCCAAATTCGAAGCTGTACTGACGGAACTGGATAATGAGCTGGAAGGGCTCGGCATCGGCAGCTGGATCAAGCCGCGGGGCGGTTACTTTATTTCCTTCAATGCGCTCCCCGGCACCGCAAAAAGGATCGTCGGCATGTGCAAAGATCTCGGTGTGATCATGACGGGCGCGGGGGCAACCTACCCCTACCACAACGATCCGCAGGATTCCAATATCCGTATCGCGCCCTCCTTCCCGACACCGGAAGAGATGTCCGAAGCAGCGAAGGTCTTTGTGCTCTGCGTAAAGCTTGCTTCTGTCGAAAAGCTGCTTCAGGATATGGAATAAATTCACCAATATCAAAAGGCTGCTGTGCTCTCGCACAGCAGCCTTTTTTGCTTTTATGAATATCCGATTATTACAGACCAGCCTCTTTCTTGGAAAGCGGCTTCTTAAGCATAGAGAGGATAACTGCCGCTACAACAGATCCTGCAACCAGAGCCACAAGATACATCACCGGATTGCCGATGATCGCAATTACCCATGCGCCGCCGTGCGGAGCCGGGCTTGTGCAGCCGAATGCTGCGGAAAGTGCACCTGCAACAGCAGAACCGATGATGCAGGACGGGATCACGCGTCCCGGATCGGCTGCGGCATACGGGATCGCACCTTCGGAAATGAAGGAAAGTCCCATAATATAGTTTACAACGCCTGCCTGACGGTCAGCCTTTGTCCAGCGATTCTTAAAGAATGTTGTGGAAAGAGCGACTGCGATCGGAGGAACCATTCCGCCAACCATAACGGATGCCATGATGATCTGACCTGCCGTTGTGCCTTCAGCCAGCATTGCTGTACCGAATACATAGGAAGCCTTGTTGAACGGACCGCCCATATCGATGGACATCATGCCGCCGACAACCGCACCGAGAAGTACCAGGTTGGAAGTACCCATGCCGTTCAGGACACCTGTCATGCCTGTGTTGATCGCTGCAAAGATCGGGTTGACAGTAAACATAACCAGACCGATCAGAAGAATACCGATCAGCGGGTACAGAAGTACCGGCTTAATGCCTTCCAGAGAATCCGGAAGCTTTTCGCAAGCCTTCTCCAGCCACTTTGTGAGATAGCCGGCCATAAAACCTGCAAAGAGTGCGCCCAGGAAGCCGCCGCCTACAACAGCATATGCGCTCGGATCCTCAGCAAACAGCCAGCCCCAGGAATAACCTGCGGAAGCAAGGGAGCCGCCGACAAAACCGACTGCAAGTCCCGGACGATCTGCGATAGACATTGCAATGTATCCGGCAAGGATCGGAAGCATGAAGCCGAATGCCGTATCACCGGTTGCCTTGAAGAAGTGAGCGATCGGTGTGGAGGAACCGTAACTGGAGGTTCCCATTCCGGCCTGATCAAGCAGGAATGCAATCGCGATCATGATACCGCCGCCTACGACGAACGGAAGCATATGGGATACGCCGTTCATCAGGTTCTTATAAAAGGTATGTGCAAGACTGCCCTTCTCATCATCAGCCGGAGCAGAAGCTGCAGAGCCGTCCAGAACCGGTGCCTCATTGTTCAGGATCTTGTTGATCAGTGCTTCCGGCTCGTTGATTCCCTTGGAAACAGAGGTTGAGTATACCTGCTTGCCGCCGAATCTGCCAAGCTCGATATTCTTATCAGCTGCGATAATAATGCCCTTTGCATGTGCGATCTCATCTGCTGTCAGGACATTCTTAGCACCTGCGGAGCCCTGTGTCTCTGCCTTCAGGCGAAGACCCATCTCTGCTGCCTTCTTCTCAAGTGCCTCCGCTGCCATATAGGTATGTGCGATACCTGTCGGGCATGCTGTGATTGCCAGGATATCCGGATAGTCGCCTGCAGATGTTGCAGCCTTTGCAGCCGCTTCCTTCTTAGCTTCCTCCGCAACCTGTGCGCTCTCCGCCTTATCGATCACTGCAATAAACTCTGCCGGTGTCTTTGCAGCACGAAGAGAATTGACAAAGGCATCATCCATAAGCATAGTAGCCAGACGGCTTAAAACCTCCAGATGTATATTCTCCTTCGTGTTCGGAGCTGCGATCATGAAGAACAGGTTGGACGGTTCTTCATCCGGAGCATCATAATCAACGCCCGCCGGAACAGTCATGGCAGCAAGACCTGCACGAATCGCTGCGCCTGTCTTCGCATGAGGGATCGCAATTCCCTCACCCATGGCAGTTGTGCCCTCTGCCTCGCGAGCAAGGATAGCCTTTTTGTACTCTTCCTTATCGGAAATGTTTCCGGACGCAGCCTGCAGCTCGACGAGCTGGTCGATTGCGTTCATTTTGTCTGTTGCCGTCGCACCGAGCTTAATTCCCTCAGGCTTCAGCAGGTCAGAAATTTTCATAACCCTTCCTCCTACATTATTAGGTTAACAGTTCTATCACATAAACCGGGCAGTTTGGGGACCCGGAACATGTTCTCTATAGATGTGCGAAGCTTTACAGAGTTTTGAGCAGAGCTTCTACCTCGGGTCTTGTGGCAAGATCCGGTGAAAATGCACTTGCGGATCCTGTGCAGAGTCCCATCTTGAAGGCCTTTTCATAATCCCCGTCATTGTCCATATAACCGGTCAGGAAGCCTGCCACCATAGAATCTCCCGCACCTACGGAATTAACGACCTTGCCCTTCGGCGCCGGGCTCTTCAGTACATCTCCCTTCTCGGAAATGAAAACAGCGCCCTCACCTGCCATGGAGATCAGCACATTTCTCGCGCCCTCTTCCTGAAGCTTCTTCGCATACGGGATCACCTCATCCTGTGTGGCAAGTGTCACTCCGTAGATCTCTCCGAGCTCATGATTATTCGGCTTGATCAGGAACGGATGATACTTCAGAACGTTGACCAGCAGGTCTCTGGTGGCATCAACAACGATGTCGATCCCTCTTCCCTCCAGGCGGCTCATGATCCTCTCATACATATCATCCGGAAGTGTATTCGGAATGCTGCCGGAGATCACAAGCATGTCACCGCTCTTTAAAGAATCAAGCTTTGCATAGAGTTCTTCGATATTCTCATCCGTGATCTTCGGTCCCTGACCGTTGATCTCGGACTCCTCATTGGATTTCATCTTAACATTAATACGGGAGAGACCTTCCTTTACACCGATAAAATCAGAGGATACGCCGTAATCGGCAAGACGTGCCTCGATCTCTCTGCCCGTAAAGCCTGCCATAAATCCGAGCACAGTACTCTCATGTCCGAGATTCTTCAAAACAATAGACACATTAATGCCCTTGCCGCCCGGGAGAATATTCTCATAGTAGGTACGGTTCACGGTGCCCAGTGTGAAATTCTCCACGCGGACAATGTAGTCAAGTGACGGATTAAATGTGACTGTGTAAATCATTTCCTGTCCACCTCCACAATATGATGATAGTGTCTGTATTTTTCATCCGGCAGAGAATCCGTAATGATCACGGCATCCTCAAAGCCGGCAAATCTGACCGGTGAGATCATAGAAAACTTACTGCTGTCGCAAAGCATATATTTTTTCTTTGTGTGCTCCATCGCACAGCTCTTAACCGCGGCCTCATCCATTTCCGGAGTTGTAAACCCGCAGGTATCTGTCACACCGTTTGTTCCGAAAAAACCAATCGTAAAATAATATTTCTGAAGAGAAAGGACCGCTTCAGAACCAACGACCGCATCGGAGATCCCCTTGACGGTTCCCCCAAGCATGTGCACGCGGCAGCCCTTAGTGGAGAGAATTCCCGCCTGAACGAGAGAATTCGTCACATAGGTTGCGGCAGTCTCCGTGATCTGCTCTGCCAGCATCTCTGTTGAACTCCCGGCATCCAGATACACAAAATCATCCGGTCTGATCAGGGTGACCGCATAGGCCGCAATTGCCTGTTTTTCTCTTCTGTGCAGCAATGTTTTTTCCATTGTTGCCTGATCACTCATCACAAAATGTGAATCAATTGCCGTTGCACCGCCGTGTACCTTGTTCAGCCGTCCGAGTTTTGCAAGCTGCATCAGATCTCTTCGAATCGTAGATTCCGATCCGCCCGTATAAGCCATCAGCTCAGGCACTGTGACAGACCTGCGCTCTTCTACAAGCGTCAGAATTTCTCTCCAGCGTTCTTCTGCAAGCATATTTGTTCCTCTGACTGTTTGTATGACCGTTTTTGACTGTTTGTGACCGTCTCATCTTTCCTACAGTCCTAGAATACCATTAAAACAGATCATGGTCAATTCAATGCGGTCAGATTCGGTCATTTTCGGTCACAAAAATTCACTTCTCGTTTTGTGCAATTTCTCTATGTCTTATTCTCTTCAATTCTCTTCAAAGTGAAAAGAATCTGATTTACTTAAGTCAAAGCCCAGAGGCAGCAGCTGTGACAGCGTATAGCTGACAGTCTCCTCCTCCGATTTGGCAAGGAGGATCTCAAAGGTCTTCGGATCACAGAATTCCTGCATAACCTGCCTGCAGACTCCGCAGGGAGGACAGAAGTCATTCACTCCGCTGTCAGGACCTCCGATAATGCAGATTCCCCGGAACTGGCGCACGCCCTCCGAGACTGCCTTGGCAAATGCAACGCGCTCCGCACAAACAGAGGGTGAGTAAGAAGCATTTTCTATGTTGCAGCCCGTAAAGATGCGTCCGTCCCGGGCGAGAAGCGCCGCTCCGACCCGAAAACGGCTGTAGGGCGCATATGCCTGTGCTCTTGCTGCTCTTGCCTGTCTGATGAGCTCTTTCTTTAAATGTTCTGTCATCTCCATTCTCTCCTTTTTTGCAGCTCGTCCCGCAGCAATTCCTCACTTTCCGTCTTCCGCAATCAGGAGACGGACCGCCTCGACCGCGCATCTCACTGCGCCGTCCGTATCATGAACAACAGGATTGGGAAGTCCTTTCCGCTCCCGCTCCTGATTTGCCATTGTCAAAAGCACGCATCCGGTCCGCACTCTCAGAAAACTCCCGACAATAAACAGTGCGGCAGTCTCCATCTCCGATGCAAGGCATCCCATGCGGATCCAGGCCTCCCACCTGTTTTCAAGCTGATAAGAGACCGGCATGATTTCCGGAGAGTGCTGCCCGTAAAACGAGTCTTTGCTCTGCACCACACCCACGTGTGTCTCTCCGATACCTTCGGATGCTTTTCTCAGCGCATTGACTACGTCCGGGTGTGCCACAGCCGGATACTCAAGGGGCGCATACTCCCTGGTCGTTCCCTCTGCGCGGATCGCACCCGTGGCAATGACCAGATCCCCGCTCTTTACCTCGGTCTGCATTCCGCCGCAGGTACCGATGCGGATAAATGTCTTCGCGCCGCAGGCAGCAAGTTCCTGAACCGCAATAGATGCCGAGGGTCCGCCGATCCCCGTAGAGGTAACCGATACCTTCGTTCCGTTCAGGGAGCCTGTGTATGTAACAAATTCCCGATTGTCTGCGATCAGCACCGGGTCATCCAGGTATTTTGCGATCTGTACGCACCGCTTCGGATCTCCGGGCAGAATCACATACTCACCGACCTCTCCCGGTGCGGTCTGAATATGATACTGTCTGTTCGGGTCTTCAGAATAATGCATCCTTTCACCTTCTTTCCGCCGTTATTATCAGAACATTGTATATTCCGTACCTTGTTTGCAGATATTGCAAATCACATATGCTTATTGTACTACACACATACCTGTTTTTCTATCACGAATACGCTGCAATACCTCCGCCGGTGCTGGCAATTATGATCTTCTTTTTGTATAATGAACCTTCCAAACACAGTAATCATCCGCCCCGTCCGGAAGGAGGAACATGCAATGCCCCTGCATGCAGGTCTCCGCAAGATAAGAACAGGGCTGCAGTCTCTAAAAGATCCCTGAAACAAAGGAGCAAATCATGAGCAGCGAAACAGAACAATTTCGAAAGCGTCTCCGGGAGCTCGCCGATCACGCGTGGAACGGCTCCCGCTACTGCTTTACGGATTTCTTAAACGAAGCCGAATTCTCCGACGTGCTCTCCCTCTGCGGCCAGGCAGCCGACGCTGTCTCCTCCGGAGAAGAAACAGCTGTGTCTGCATTTCCTGCGGGCATCACGGCATACGGAGGTCACAGCGATGCATCCCGGGTAATGATCCGGTTCGGTTCAGAGGAAACCACGGGTTATACGGAGCCCTTTCCGATCGTGATCGTAAAGATCTCCCCGCTTCTCGAAAAATTTTCC
Source organism: Lachnospiraceae bacterium (assembly GCA_030527595.1). GTDB lineage: Bacteria > Bacillota > Clostridia > Lachnospirales > Lachnospiraceae > Chordicoccus. The sequence goes on from JAUNAN010000006.1 coordinate 35,579, forward strand.
GATACCTTTTCCCACAGAGATTATCTCGGTGCAATTCTGAATCTCGGCATTGAGCGCAGAGTCACCGGCGATATCTTAACCGACGGCACGCACGGTTACCTCTTCTGCGAGGAAAAAATCGCGGAGTTCATCTGTGAAAATCTGACTCAGGTACGTCACACGCATGTCAGGTCGGAAATCACCGATTCTCTTCCCGGCTCGCTCTGCACGACCTATACACCGGTGACACTCCAGCTGAGCTCGGAGCGTCTGGACGCCGTGATCGCAAAGCTCTATCATTTTTCCCGAAGCACTGCGATCGATGCCTTCCGCGGGCAGAAGGTCTATGTGAACGGCAGACTCTGCGAGAATCAATCCTATACCCCGAAGGAGAATGACAAAATTTCCGTGCGGGGATTCGGAAAATTCCGTTACCTGGGCATGTCTCACATCACCAAAAAAGGAAAGTGCTCTGTCACCGTTGAGAAATTCGAATAACACAGAAGAGGTTTATCATTATGAGATTTTTAATTCAGGTCGTGACGGACGCTTCCGTCACC
>JAUNAN010000076.1 GCA_030527595.1 Lachnospiraceae bacterium
AAAATAAAAAACGGAGACGAAGGGATTCGAACCCTTGCACCGGAAAACCGATGACCGCATTTCGAGTGCGGCTCGTTATGACCACTTCGATACGTCTCCTCAATATAATTGTATATGGAACAGTCTGTCAGATATTACTGCGCTTCTTCCTTCTTTTGGCTCTCCGCCAGCTTTCTCGCTCTTTTTTCCTCGGCCTTGCGCACTCTCAGCTCTTTAAAGTATCCGCTGAGCATGGTGCTGCATTCCTCCCGAAGCACACCATATGTCACATCCACCTGATGATTGAAGCGGTCCATCTGAAGAAGATTCACGATCGATCCCGCACAGCCGGCCTTCCCGTTCATGCTGCCAATGACACAGCGGGGAATCCTTGCCTGTACAATAGCACCCGCACACATGGGGCAGGGCTCCAGGGTCACATACATGGTGCATTCCTCCAGGCGCCAGTCGCCAAGCTTCTTTGCCGCCTTTCGGATCGCATTCAGCTCCGCATGAGAAAGCGTACTCTTATCCGTATTTCTGCGATTATATCCCCTCGCAATGATCCTGTCTTCATAGACGATCACACAGCCGATCGGAACCTCATCCAGCTGATAAGCCTTCTTTGCTTCTCTGAGCGCAGCGCGCATATACTTTTCGTCTCTGTCCATACCCAGATATTATAATAGAAGGACTTTCCAAAAGCAATATGCAATCCTCTCCTTCACCCGGTCTTTGTATTTCTTCTTTTTCGGGAAATTACTTCTAAAATTTTTATGATTTTTCTATGTTCTTAGGCAATAATAGACAAGAAATGGTATAATAAGGTGCAAGCATTAACCCTATCAATCAGGAATAATCATATGAACACAACAAACACGCCGTCAGATCGGATCACGGAAAGTTCCATCTACGGCAGCCATCTCCCGGAAATGGAGACGATCAAAGAAGAGCTCCTCCTCTGGATCGAGGATTTCCGGAAAGAAATAACAAAACAGACCGGCAGTGATCCGGTAGAACACAGTCTCGGCCGCATTAAGTCTGATGAGAGCATGCGGGATAAGTGCATCCGCAAAGGCCTTCCCTTTACCGTGGATTCCGTCCTGCATGAGATCCATGATGCGATCGGCATTCGCGTTGTGTGTGCATTTTTAAGTGATGTATACACGATCCGCGACCGCATCGTCAAATTTCCCGGCTGCAGCATACATGCAGAGAAGGATTATATCCGTCACGCAAAGCCCAACGGCTACAGGAGCTACCATTTGATCCTCAATGTGCGGGGGTATTTTGTGGAAGTGCAGATCCGTACCATTTCCATGGATACCTGGGCGGCACTGGAGCATCACCTGAAATATAAGAAGCATGTCAGCGGAAATGACTCTCTCATCGTCAGTGAGCTGAAGCGCTGCGCAGATGAACTCGCATCCACAGATATCTCTATGCAGACGATTCGCGATATGATATTCGAAGAAGGAGATCAGACAGGAACATGAAACTCTTACTTGCCGAGGATACCAGAGACCTGAACAGAGCACTCTCCATGATTCTAGCTCATGAAAACTATGAAGTTGACTCCGTCTATGACGGAGAGGAGGCGCTCGCTCGCATTCGCACCGAGAACTATGACGGCATCATCCTTGATATCATGATGCCGAAGATGAGCGGCCTCGAGGTTCTTACGGAAATACGAAAAATCAACATAGTCACCCCTGTTCTTCTGCTGACAGCAAAGGCAGAGGTCGATGACAGAGTTGCCGGACTTGACGCCGGTGCGGATGACTACCTGACAAAGCCCTTCGCGATGAAGGAGCTGCTCGCGCGCATCCGCTCCATGACACGCAGAAAAACAGATTACAGCGCCCGCCGCCTGACCATCGGGGACACTACACTTGATTCCGAAAACCTGGAGCTGACCTCCTCTAATTCCGTTCGTCTCTCCAATAAGGAGTTCGAACTCATGCAGGCACTGATGCTGAACAGCGGCAGAGAGCTTGATACGGACTATCTTCTGGATCATGTCTGGGCAAATGAACCCACCGCCCAGAGAGATACCGTCTGGCTCTATATCTCTTATTTAAGAGGGAAGCTGACATCCATCGACTCCAATGTGGTCATCGTTGGTGAGCGGGGAGGCAGTTATCGTCTGGAGGCGCAGCACACTTGAGTACAAGAGAAATCCGAATCCTTCGAAGAAAGTTCATACTGATTGCGGAGATCTCCTTTGCGGTCGTCATGCTGTTTATGGGCGGGCTGATCTATACCTCGAATCTTCTCATGACCCGTTCGCAGATCCGCACGATCATGCAGACCATCGCACGCAACGACGGTGATATGCCCGAATCCTTTAATTCCGACAGCACAGATGTGGATCCGGAGGAGACAGAAGCAGATTCTTCCGCCCCTGCCGCGGAAATCGAAGAATCCGAGGATGCTCTTTACGATGAAACCGTAATCAATGATCAGAATATCACCTACTCGATTCTCGATATCTTCTCGCAGTCCGCGCCCAGCCCCAAAATAAACTCCGAGCTGAGATATTCCACCCGCTACTTCGCCGTGATCCTTGACGATGAAAAAAATCCGCTGAGTATCAAGACGAATCACATCGCCTCCGTCAATCAGGAGGATGCAGTTTCTCTGGCTCTCTATGCCACGGAGCGCAGTCTGTCCTTTGACAATTTCGGCAATTACTACTATCTCGTAAGTACGCTGGAAAACGGTGAGACTATCGTTGTATATATGGACTGCTCCTCAGAGGTCATTACAAACCTGCGTATCCTCTATATCGCAGGTCTGCTGTGCATTGCGGGACTCATTATTTCCGTTCTGCTCCTAAGTGCGATCTCCAACAAAATCGTTGCGCCGGAAATCGAGAATGCAAAGCGCCAGAAACAGTTCATCACCAATGCGAGCCATGAGCTGAAGACGCCGCTCGCAGTGATCCGTGCAAATACAGAGCTCGAGGAAATGATCAACGGCGAGACGGAGTGGACCCAGTCCACCATGAGGCAGATCGACCGCCTCAACGGTCTCATTCAGAATCTGGTCATGATCTCCCGCTCCGCCGAACAAAGTGACGATGCGATCTTAACAGATGTCGATTTCACAAAAATTGCCAATGAGACCTCCGAGACCTTTACACCGCTTGCCACTCAGGATGACAAGCGCTTCGAGAGACAGATCGGTGAAAACATTCACATGCAGGCCGATGAAAGCCAGCTTAGACAGCTGCTCTCTCTTCTTTTGGACAATGCCATCAAATACTGTGATGATGACGGTCTGATCAGAATTATGCTCAGCAAGAAGGGAAGAACCGCCACTCTCGTCGTATCCAACTCCTATGCCGAGGGCGCCGGAGTCAATTACAGCCGTTTCTTTGACCGCTTCTATCGGGAGGATCAGTCCCACAATGTGGACCACGGCGGATACGGTATCGGTCTTTCCATCGTTGAAAGTCTGGTACATAAGTACAAGGGATCTGTCTCTGTTTCCTGGAAGGCAGGCATGATCTCCTTTACCTGCGTTCTGAATGACAGAAACTGAACTGTCATTTGCAATGTTTTGCGCATGTTTTTTCCCGCTTTGTGTGATAAAATACAAGTGAACCATCTGGCTCTATCCAAGGTCAATGTCTGCTTTCTGCAGGGATCGTTTCCCGAATTCAGAACAGCAGACAAGGGAAGCGGGGTGAATCATGGCAGAACTGAACATCAATGACATTGTCATCCACAACCGTGACGGCGTATGCCGCATCACAGGCACCACGGAGATGAATGTCCCGGATCAGAGACTGCCGGAGAAGTACTATGTACTGGTTCCGGAATACGCGAAAAACACAAAGCTCTATGTTCCCGTCAAAACAGCATCCCAGAAAATCCGTCCTCTTCTGAGCGAAGCCGAGATCAAAGATCTGATATCCCGGATTCCCGAGCTGGATTTTTCCTGGATCGAAAATGAGAAACAGCGCCAGCAGTCTTATCTGCAGATCATTGCGGAAGGGAATTACACCGAACTTCTGAAGATCATCGGCGCCTTGTATCGGAACAGGAGAGAAAAAGAACACAAAGGCAGAAAGTTCCATTCTTCCGACGAGAGACTTCTTCACGATGCGCAGAAGGTCATCTTTCAGGAATTTGCCTTTGTCCTTCACATCAAGCCAAATGAAGTAAACGCTTATATTGAAGATGCAATAAAGGCTGACAGTTAAAATACTGTCAGCCTCTTTTTTATTCCTTTATTATATTCTTTTCTTACAAAGGATCCTCTTGTAAGAGCCGTTCCTGTCGTTTTTGTATCAGACTCCGGCTTCTTTTCCGTTATGGGATTCCTCTCCGCCCGGATAAGGATCCACGGTCTTAAGCTCCGGAAAATGCTCGGAAAATTTTTCTTCGGCATATGCGGATATCTCCAGCTGCAGCCGCAGATACCGCTCCGTAATATCACGAGCCTCCTGTGTGAGGGAGGCAGCACCGCCGCCTCTTCCGCCCTGTCTCCGGTCGACCAGTGCAAATCCGAAGGCGGTCTCCGCAGTCTTCAGGATTCTCCATCCCTTTGTATAGGAGAGCCCCATCTCCTGACAGGCCTGCTTTACAGAACCGCATTCATCGATGCGAAGCAGCAATTCCTGGATTCCCGGGCCGAAAAATCGATGCTCATTTCTGAGAATAACCTTTGCTTCCACCCTCGTTTCCATATGGTTTATACCATCTCTTCCGGATGGAAGACCTCATCAAAGCGCTCCTCGGTCAAAAAGCCCAGCTTCACGCAGGCTTCTCTGAGAGACAGGCCCTCATTATGTGCCAGATGTGCCGTCTTAGCTGCACGCTCATATCCGATATAAGGATTCAGTGCCGTGACAAGCATAAGTGACTTATCGAGGTTTTCCTTCATTTTTTCACGATTAGCCGTAATGCCTGCTGCACAGTTATCGGCAAAGGAGCGAATCGACTCGCTAAGCAGTCTTGCGGACTGAAGGAAATTGTAGGCCATCACCGGCATAAACACATTCAGCTCAAAGTTACCCTGGGACGCTGCAAATTCAATGGCGGCATCATTTCCGAAGACCTGAACCGCAACCATTGTCATCTGCTCACACTGCGTGGGATTGACCTTGCCGGGCATGATGGAGGAACCGGGTTCATTTTCAGGAAGATGAATCTCACCCAGACCGGTTCTCGGACCCGAACCCAGCCAGCGGACGTCATTTGCCATCTTCATCAGATCTGCGGCAAGCGCGCGCATAGCGCCGTGCATAAATGCGATCTCACTCTTGGAGGAGAGTGCATGGAACTTGTTTTCTGCTGTACGGAAGGGTTTTCCCGTGAGCTTTGCAGCTTCTTTTGCTACCGCTTCATCAAAGCCTGCCGGTGCGTTCAGCCCCGTTCCGACCGCGGTTCCGCCAAGCGCGAGAGCTGCCAGCGGATCCAGAGCCGCCTTCAGATAGGTGACATCCGTCTCCAGGGAGGATCTCCAGCCGCTGATCTCCTGATCAAAGCGAATGGGCACCGCATCCTGCAGATGTGTGCGTCCGCACTTGATCACATCCGCATTCTCCTGCTCCAGCTTTTTCAGGATTCCGATCAGATATTCCACCGAGGGGATAAGCTTGTCCGCAACCGCCAGATATGCGGAAATGTGCATGGCTGTCGGGAAAGTATCATTTGAAGACTGAGACATATTGATATCATCGTTCGGATGACAGATCTGCTCTCCGGCGATCTCGTTAGCACGGTGAGCGATCACCTCATTTGCATTCATATTGGACTGCGTGCCGGATCCGGTCTGCCAGACAACCAGCGGAAACTGATCGTTCAGCTTTCCGTCTATCACTTCATTGCAGGCCTCCGAAACGGCAGCCAGCTTTCTTTCTGTCATTTTCTCCGGCTTCAGCTGTGCATTTGCCAGTGCGCAGGCCTTTTTCAGGATTCCGAAGGCATGTATGATCTCTGCCGGCATCGTCTCAATACCGACACCGATACGAAAATTTCTTCTGCTTCGCTCCGTCTGTGCGCCCCATTTGCAGTCTGCGGGCACCTTCATCTCTCCCATGGAGTCATGTTCAATTCTGTATTCCATCTTTCCTCCGAATCACATTCTCGTTTGTACCTGATTTTGATGTAACTGTGATCATTTTCCGCAGGGATAGATCACTGCAGATACTTCATCATATCATATTTTCGGTCCTTCATCCATTCAGAAGTCCGCCTTCACCGAGTGCAAAGAGATCCTCCGGAAGAATTTTGTCATCCGCCAGAAGTCTCGGAAGAATGACATCAAAAATCGTGGTCTTCGCATACATGACACAGCCCGGAAGTCCCACAACAGGAATCAGCTGCTCGGATCCGTCTGACTCTTTTTTGTGATAATAAGCCAGCATCAGCATTGCACCCGGCAGCACCGGTGCACCGTAACTGATGATCTCTGCCCCCGTATTTTTAATTGCCAGCGGCGTCTTATCATCCGGATCGACACTCATGCCTCCGGTCACGCAGACAATCTCTGCTCCCCTGCCGATCACATCCAGTATGGCTTCTGTTGTCAGCCTGTCATTATCATCGAGGATCCGCTTCTCTTCCACACATGCCCCGAGCTCCGTGAGCTTTCCCTCCACTACAGGGGTGAAAGTATCCTTGATCCTGCCCTTGAAAATTTCGCTTCCTGTTGCGAGGATCGCCGCCTTTTTTTTCTTCAGCGGAATCAGACGCAGGATCGGCTCCTCTCCCGCCGCCTCTCTTGCGAGTTCCATTTTTTTCTTTTCGATCACAAGGGGGATCACTCTCATGCCCGCAAGCGGTCTGCCCGCCCTGATCAGCTCGCCGGATCTTTTGGTTGCGATCATAACTTCTCCCAGAGAGTTTACGGCAATGAGTCTCCTGCTATCTACCTTCAGCACGCCGTCGCACTCGGCAATCAGATTGATCTTCCCCTCTCTCGGCTCTGTTGCCTTCATACAGGCATTCTGAGTCAGACTGCGCAGGATCTCGGCACCCTCGTCCTCATGGAGCATGTTTTCATTTTTCTCCCAGACATAGAGATGCTCTTTTCCCATGCTGAGAAGGATCGGTATATCCTCTTCTGTCACAATATGCCCCTTCTTAAAGGCAGCGCCCTTCATTTCTCCTACGACAATTCTGGTCAGATCGTGGCAGAGCACCTGCCCCGCAGCTTCCTCCGTCCTTACAAGCTTCATATTCTGCCGCTGCGCTTTTTGCAGCTCTCCTTTCTCTTGTTTGTTCACTCACATCTTCCCGCCATCCCTCAAGAGCATGATATCTGATTTCTTCAGATAGAGTCTGTCCGGAACTTCTAACTCGGGCAGTGCACTCTTAAATACCTTCCACTGGATCGGTGTCCCCTGCTCCTTCGCATGAAACATTACCGTCCACTCAAAGAGATCCTCACGGATCACGGGTGAAAGAACCGGTATTTCAATCATGTCAGGCTCTGTTTTTTCGGCGGAAAAATAGTGTGCGCGGACACCCGCAAATGCGGTCTCTCCGGGCCGTGCCTCATCCGTCTCGAACCGCAGACCCCATTCCGGTATACTGACAGTCTTACCCTCGCAGAGGGCAGGTACCACATTCTTGCATCCGGAGAGAATGGCCGCGGTCCGCGTCTCCGGATTTTCAAAGAACTTTTTGACCGGCTGAATCACTTCGATCTGACCGTCAGTCATACATCCTACCTTACTGCAAAGATGATACACCTCATCACGACTGTGAGAAACAAAAACCGTAGGTTTTCTGACCTCCCGGAGGATATCCTTCATCTCCTGCTCGAGCTGCCACTTGAGATAGGCATCCAGTGCCGAGAACGGCTCATCCAGCAGAATGACATCCGGTTCCTGCCCTACAATGCGGGCCATTGCGACCCTCTGTTTCTGACCGCCGGATAACAGAGTCGGATTCCGTTCCGCCAGCTCCGCAATGCGGAAGCGCTCCATAAGCGCATTTACCTTTTCCCTGTCAGGGTGTCTTCCCATTCCCGCTGCCACATTCTGCCGCACCGTCATATTCGGAAAAAGTGCATAGTCCTGAAACATATATCCGATCCGCCTCTTCTGAGGAGGCAGATTGATCTTCTTTTCCGAATCAAAGAGAACCCGGTCTCCCAGAACGATGCGTCCCGAATCGGGCTGTTCGATTCCAGCAATACATTTCAGCGTCATGCTCTTGCCGCATCCGGAGGCTCCAAGCAAAGAGAATACGTCATCTCCCGCTTCAAACTCCGCATGAAGCGTAAAGCTGTTCAATTTTTTCGTGATATTTACCTGAAGAGACATAGCACTCCTAACTTTTCCTCCGAGATCAGAATCTGCGGATATTCTTCATTTTCTTTCCCACTGCCAGATTCATGAGCACGATCAGAATAAATGCTATGATCAGAATGACTATTACCCAGAGTCCCGCTGTCATATAGTCGCCGTCCTCGATGACCATCGCTATTTTTTGAGAAATGGTACTCGTCTTTTTCGGTATATTTCCGGCCAGCATAGCTGTAGCTCCGTATTCCCCCAATGCTCTGGCAAAGGTTAGGATCGTACCTGACACGACACCGGGTCCCGCTGCGGGAATGATGACCCTCCAGAAAATTTTCGTTTCGGACATGCCGAGTGTTCTGGCAGCATACACCAGATTCACATCGATCTGTTCAAAAGCCGCCCTTGCATTCCGATACATCAGCGGAAATGCGATCACTGTCGCCGCAAGGATACAGCCCAGCCAGGTCTGCACGACCTTGATACCGAATTCCTGATAAAGGGCACTTCCCAAAGGACGCCTCAATGAAAAGAGAAGCAGCAGAAAAAATCCCGCAACAGTCGGCGGCAGGACCATAGGCAGAGTCAGAATTCCGTCTGCGACCGCCTTTACCCTCGGACCAGCCTTCACGACCTTGCGGGCCGCAAATATCCCGAGAAAGAAAGAGATGACCGTTGCCACAATACCGGTCTTAAGAGAAATCAACAGCGGACTCCAATCCGCTGTTGATAAAAACATCAAAATATGATCCATAAATTCAATCTCAACCTACATTCGTGTCGAAATAATATGCGTCAAAAATCGCCTTTGCCGTATCAGAAGAAAGAAAAGCCGTAAAATCCGCTGCAGCTGCGGCTTCCGTCTCATCCGCCTCTGCATTCTTGATCTGAGCTGCCGGATAGATGACATTTCCTGTCAGATCATAGGAAACAGTTTCCAGTACTACGAGCTGATCTTCCAGTCCGTAGGTATCGGAATAGTAAACTGTACCGACCTCGTTAGAGCCCTCCGAAACCGCAGTTGCAACGGCACCCACGTTTCCGCACTCATTGATCTCGATACCGCCCAGAGCCTGAGAAACTTCTTCCGTCGTATAGGCAGAGGCATCGTCGGTCTCTGCCAGAACGCCCAGGTTCATCAGAGCCGTACGCGTATATCTGCCTACCGGAACAGAGCCGTCAGCAAGTGCGAAGCTTGCCGCATCTCCGATATTATCAAGGCCTGTTACGGTTGTACCGCTGTCCTTATAGGTTACCACAACAACCTGATTGTTGACGATATCCGCCCTTGTTCCGTCTACAAGATAACCTGCCTCCTCCAGGGTATTCATCTGCTTCTGTGCAGCGGAGAAAAAAACGTCGCAGGCAGCTCCTTCCTGAATCTGTGTCATCAGTGTGCCCGAGCTGTCATAGCTGCCGACGATCTCAACATTCGGCTGGATCTCATTGTACGCAGCAATGATATCCTGCATTACAGTGTTCAGGGATTTTGCCGCAAACACAGTAACTGTTGTGCTCTCAAACTGAACAGTATCCGCAGCTGCCTCCGTCACGGATGCGGCAGTACTTTCCTCCTCCGCAGCATCAGTAGAGGCTGCTGACTGTGCCGCAGATACTGCTGTCGATGAAGCTGATGATGCAGCCCCCGAAGCACTTCCGCAGCCCATCAATGCTGCAGCTGCCATAGTACCTGCAAGAAGCATGGCAATTGATTTTTTCATGTTATGTTTCCTC
>JAUNAN010000007.1 GCA_030527595.1 Lachnospiraceae bacterium
TTAAAATCCCTTTAAAATTAATATCTCTTTAAAATCAAATAACTGAATACAGGTTTCTTCCATAGACTAGAGATTCATCCGATGATCAGATCGTTCGTTTTTCCGCCATCATTCTCATAGAGTTCAGAATGCAGAGCACCGCAACTCCGACATCCGCGAATACGGCGGCCCACATGCCGGCAAAGCCGAGCGCACCCAGGATCAGGATCAGAATCTTCACAGCCAGCGCAAACACAATATTCTGGGTTGCAATTTTCACTGTCTTTCTTGCAATACGGATCGTGGTCGGGATTCTTCTTAAATCATCATCCATGATCACCACGTCTGCCGCTTCGATCGCTGCATCAGACCCCATAGAGCCCATGGCGATTCCAACATCGGCACGACTCAGCACCGGTGCGTCATTGATTCCGTCTCCGATAAATGCCAGACGCTTTGCGCTGCCTTCTGCTTTTCCTTCATTTTCATGCTCCAGCTCAGAAAGCAGTCTCTCCACCTGCTCCACCTTATCCTGCGGAAGAAGCTCCGCATAGATCTGATCGAGACCGAGTTCTCTTCCGACCGACTCACCGACAGCGCTGCGGTCTCCCGTCAGCATGACCGTGCGGCGGACACCGGCTTTCTTCATCAGTTCGACTGCCTCGCGCGCCTCCGGCTTAACCTCATCCCGGATCAGGATCGCACCCAGATATCTTCCGCTTTCCGCAACATAGGAAATCGTTGCCGCCTGATCGTCTGCCTCCTCATAGGCAATTCCCTTTGCCTCCATGAGACGGCCGCTGCCAACCAGAATTTCCTTTCCCTCCGCAACCGAGCGAAGCCCCAGTCCCGTGAGATTCTCGGTATCTGTAAGCGCCGGCAGAGCCTGTTCTCCGACACGCTTCTCCAATGCCGTACGAATTGACTTTGCGATCGGATGGGTGGACAGCCCCTCTGCCTTTGCTGCAGCAAGCAGCACCTCGTTCTCTGTGACACCTTCTGCGGGGATCACAGCCGAGACCTCAAAATTTCCTTCTGTCAGAGTTCCCGTCTTATCGGAAACGACCGTATCGATCCGCGCCATCAGCTCCAGATAGTTGGAACCCTTCACCAATACTCCGTTTGCGGATGCGGCACCGATTCCTCCGAAGAACGACAACGGAACGCTGATCACCAGTGCGCAGGGGCAGGAGATAACAAGGAAGGTGCAGGCTCTGTACACCCAGGTCATCCACTCTCCCGTGATCAGGGAAGGCAGAACCGCCAGGATCACAGCGGCAAGCACGACGATCGGTGTATATACTCTTGCGAATCTCGTAATAAAGTTTTCCGTTCTGGACTTCTTCTCCGATGCGGTTTCCACAAGCTCCAGGATCTTGGAGACCGTGGAATCCTCGAATTCCTTTTCGGCACGCACCTTCAGCATGCCCTCTCCGTTGATGCAGCCGCTGATGACACTGTCGCCTACGCGGGCACTCCTCGGCACCGATTCGCCGGTCAGAGCCGCGGTGTTGATCAGACTCTCACCGAAGGTGATCTCCCCGTCAACGGGAATCTTCTCTCCGGGCTTGATCACCAGAACATCGCCGATCTCTACCTCATCGGGATCGATCGTTTCCACACTGCCGTCCTCACGTTCCACATTCGCGTATTCCGGAACAATATCCATCAGATCCGTGATGGACTGTCTGGACTTTCCGACGGCATAGCTCTGGAACCACTCGCCCACCTGGTAAAATGCCATAACAGCAACAGCCTCTGAGTTTTCCCCGGTAACGAAGGCACCGATCGTGGCTACAAACATGAGGAAGGATTCATCTAAGGGCTGTCTGTTCTTGATTCCCAGAAGTGCCTTTCTGACTACGGATAATCCGCAGATAAAATAAGGCACCAGGTAAAGGATCAGAGAGAGCCGCTTATTTTCAAATATCTGCGGAAGTACCGCTGTCTTATCCAGAATCAGCAGGATAAAGAACACGATCAGCGCCGCAATGATCTTTTTCAATTCTCTCTTTTGCTTCTTACTCATAAAAGTCCTCCCGGACGTCTCTTACGTTTGAATATATAATCATATGTTCATCTTCCAGTTATAAAAAACGGCCGCACCGGCGGCCTGTTTTATTCTCAGATCTCCACCTCGAAATCCGGCTCAATCTTCTTTCCGACCTTAATGGCTTCCTGAAGAATCGCATCAAATTTCGCATCATCTGCATCCAGAGTGAACTTAGATGTCATAAAGTTTACATTGGCATCATTCACGCCGTCGATTTTTTTAATTGCCTCTGTTACCTTTGCAGCGCAGTTCGCACAATCAATTTCGCACTTGAATTTCTTTTTCATGATAGTTTCCTCCGTCTAATATTTTTGCAGATCTTTTCTGCTCTTTTTGATGTGTTTATACTCATTGCGGCTGCCGCCGCATATGGTTCCGTGTTTATTCTTCGATATGCTCCTTGCCCATCGCAATGATCGTTTTTACGTGATCATCTGCCAGAGAGTAGATCATAGCCTTCCCCTCCCGCCTCACGGTGATCAGCTTGGATGTTCTCAGAATCTTGAGCTGATGGGACACGGCACTTTGATTCATTTCCAGATCCTCACAGATCTCTGTCACATTTTTTTCTCCCTGAAAGAGATCGTAAAGTATCTTGATCCTGGTGGAATCGCCGAAGACCTTAAAAAATTCCGCAAGATTGCACAGCTCATCCTCTGACACATTCTGAATCAGATGGTCAATTTTTTCTTCATCATATACAACCGTCTCTGTCATCTCTTCTCCTTAAAGCAAGCGACCGGATGTTTACATGTTTCCGGCTGTTTTAATGAATCATTGTTCATATGAATAATTTATCATATATTCAAAAAAAGTCAACTACTTTCTGCTTATTTTCAATACTATTTTCTCTCTATATTCACGGCGGCAGTTTATCCGGCTTATTAAGACCTGATGATCCGCTTATATTTTCATAACGCTCATATTCTGCGTCTGTTTTCTTCTATTATTTTTATAATATGTTGCTTTTACAGCTTACAGCCCCAATAAATCAGGCATTTTTTTCATTTCAGAGGAGTCTTAATTATAAGATTACGTGTCAGCAAGTGTACTTATCGATATGCGGCGTTCTGCCTATAATAAAGGCATAAACAAACAACAACACCTACACAAGAGGGAGGAAAATAAAATGACAAACACAACATTCAGACTTCACATCAGCAGCATGAAAGACCTGGCTAACCTGTACGTATTCACAAAGAAGTTCCCGGAATCCGGTGTTCTGAACCTCACAAACAGCACCTTCCCGACAAATGAGTATACAAAGGTTCTCGCTAATTTCCCGATGAATGATGTGACACTGATCTGCGGCAATCTTGACAGCAGGACCTCCGCTCAGATGGAAGCCTTCATCGAAAAGCACGGAATGAATATCATGAATCCGGAATATTATCCGCTCGGCAGCATCGCATTCCAGGCAATGTAAGTTTTTTCAAGAGATTTACCGATATGACATTAACGCTTTCTTCTCACTCCCCAAACCCTGAAGAAAGCGAGCCCGCTCTATTCTTCTATTATCAATACCCCATACCAAATATAAGACCGGATCTGCAAGGATCCGGTCTTATGTTGTTTCTCCGCGGTGCTGTCTCAAGCCCGTGTTTCAGTTTTCGGTTTTGTTTCTCAGTTTCGTTTCCTCAGCTTCGTTTGTCAGTTTCATTTCTTTTTTTCATTTTCTTTTCTCTGTTTCATCCCTCAATTTTTTCGCGAAGACCACTCCTGCCGAAGAGAGGGCAAGAAGCATCACCAACAGGATGACCTGAATCTCCGCACTGTCACCTGTCTCCGGCCGGGAGGATACGCTTTCAGCGGATGCTTTCTCCGAAGCGTCAGAACTCTTTGATTCTTGTGCAGGCTCCTCGGGCTTCGGCTCATCAGACTCAGGCTTTTCAGGCTCCGATTCCTCCGGCTTCGGCTCATCAGACTCAGGCTTTTCAGACTCCGGTTCCTCTGACTCCGGTTCCTCCGGCTTCTCCGGGATCGAAACAAGCTGCGTCTCACTGTCGGGATCCTCATGCGTCATAACGGTCACCTCAGACTGATCCGGGAGATACATACTGCATCTCTCGAAAACAACGACATCCTTCCCTGCATAGGAGGAGGTATCAAATCCCGGGAAAACAACCTTCAGGCTTCCGCTGACCGTTCCTGACCCTTCCCTCAGATCAAGCTCTTCTTCCGCAGTCACGTTTTTTCCATCGATCCTGATTGCTTCTCCGCTCTCCCGGTCTGTAAGCGTGCCGCGGAAGAGATAGAGATGACCTGCGGGGAGATTCTCATAGGAAATCGTATCTGCGACACCGAAATCTTCCGGACTATCGGAAACAATTTCCGCCTTTGTCCCCATCTTCGGAACAGCGACCGTCTGCGAAGAATCCGTCAGATCAGCGTGTGAGGCAAGCATCTTCTCCCCTGCGTAAAGCTCTTCAAATACAACCAGGCTCGTCCCTGCAAGATGCGTTCCCGAAAATGAGAACACGACCTCTGTACTGCCCTCTGTCGTTTCCGGAGAAAACTCTGTGTCTGCTGTGATTTCATTTCCCTGATCATCCAGCGCAGGCTGTCCCGTCTCCGCATCATAGAGCTTTCCTATCACCTGATAGGTCTTTCCGATCTCCAGATTTTCATAGCTGACAAGATCCCGTATCTCCATGGTCGCGGAGGCAGGGCTGACTCCGGTCCCCGTTGTCCGGTCAGAGGCTGAAGTGGAAAGAGCAGGCTTTCTGCCGGTCACCTTCAGATGGGTGACTGCCGTGACGGTATCAGGCTCCAGCATAGCCGCAAACCGCTGAATTTCCCGATCGCTCACCTGATAATAGGCATTATCAAAAACTGCATACTGCGCCTGAGCGGTTACGGTCACGCTTCCGTTTTCCAGGGAGTCCGTCGGAACCTGTACACGGAAAACGGTATGTGCTTCATTTTCCCAGATCACGGAAGCATCCATGCCGGAAGCCGTAACTGTAATTTCCTCCGTCACTCCGTCGGAAGCGAGCTTGATCGGCTCCGAAACGTATGCCCCCTCTTCCGAATCAAAGGTAAGCACAGCCTCCGTGGGTGTCAGCGTAAGTGAATACGCATAGCCGTTCGGATGTGCCTCTGCAAATGAAAGTGCATCCTGTGTCAGTGCCTGTACCTTCCCGACCGCATCTGCCGCAGCCTCCCCGGTCCATTTCTCCGGATAGTGCAGATACCAGCTTCCGTCAGACGGAGGTGCTTCATTCTCTCTCAAAATGACGCGGATGGTATTCACATCAAAGCCGCAGTCCTCGCCCTTTGCATCCGTGAGACCGTAGGCATGGCCGACCGCCCAGATCGCAGCCTGCGTAATGGCATAATCCATATAGGCATCCGCTCTGCTCTGATAAGCTTCCCGGTTACAGCGTCCTCCGAGCTGACTCACGCCGTTTGCCAGAATATAGTTATAAGCACTGCCTGCTTCTCCGCCCAGCTGGCCGGCATAAGGCATATCCAGTCCCTCTGCTCCGTCCCTGTAAAGATCCAGACAATAGACCGGCTTCTGCGTTTTCGCATTATAGCTGTAATTGCCTCCCTGACCCAGAACCTTTTCCGTGTTTCCTTCTTCAAGAAAGAGGCCGATAAAGGCATTATTTTCATAGTCATTCATGTAGTCACGAATGTAGGCATCCTCCGGTTCCACCGCGGCTTCGTCTGCGGGAGACAGGTATCGCAGACGGAGCTGCGACTCCGCCATATCCTGTGCTTCGGCAGTCAGATGCTCCTCCTCCGTCAGCTCTCCCTCAGTCTCCAATGCCTCCTCCCTTGAAAACACGGCACGGACAGAGAGGTCCCCGGCGGGCATCGTAAAGCTGTACTGATTTTCTTCTTCCGTAAAAAAATCGCCGGCTCCGGTTTCCGTAATGCTCTCACCCTGCGCAGTGAGAGAGCTCAGATACCATTCGCTCTCCGGCTCCGCAATAACCGTCACTGCCTCCCCGGCCTGATATTCTGCCTCTGAGGTCTCCGTTTCCAAAAAGGAAAGTGTACCCGATCCGGCAGTAAGCAGTGTCACGGAATAACAGGGATTCTCCCCGTCATTCTCCCGGGTTCCGTTCTCCGGGCTGTCTTCCCGTACCGCCTCCCGATCGGAAGCTTCCCGATCTACAGCTTCCGCTTCAGGCGCAGAGCCTGCCGCATCTTTCCCGACCGGAATCGTTCCCGGCGTGTCCGATTCCGACCCTTCCTGTATCATCTCCGGGTTCACAGCCTCCGCCGTGAATTCGCTCCCGGACGTCTCCCCGCTGCCGGTCTCTGCCATGGCCGCAGATGCGGGAGTAAGTGCCAACGCCGCACTCAAAAAAACTGCCGCAGCTGCGGACAGTCCCGTGCGGAGCCGCTCATGTTTTCTTCTCATAAGTGCTCCTTTCTTTGTTCGCCCGGTGACAGATGCCGCCCGGCTGACCGGGCAGAAAATGCACATAGATTCCCTGCATTCTCTGCCCCAAAATGCGCCGGCCAGGGAATCTGCTTTCTTAGGGGACAAAAGGATCCCCTGTTTCCGGCATTGATAAAGTGGAAATACCTCAGTCGAACGACTTTGGCTTGTATGCCGACTTCCCGGGGAGGAAAGACCGCATAACAGGGATAGGATAAAAAAGAGAGGCTCTCTGACCATATTTTAGAAAAGAGCACCGGATGCATGCAAGAAAAAGACATGTCTCCTTCTTACGTGCTTTCTGTAAGAATTTGACATGTCTTCCTGCCTTACTGTATTAAATTTATTTCCTGCATGCGCATCCGGAAATGCTCCTCTTCCTCCCGAAGCTCCTGCATCTTCGCTTCGATCTGGAACATGAGCGTCTGCTGATTGCGCCTGATCGCCTCTAACTGATCATCGGCCTCTGCACTCTCACTCTGCATGCGCTCCCGCACACGGATCGCCTCCATGAGCTGTTCGTTTGTCAGTTCCCGGGCGTGCTCAGCCTCCGCCTGAATGGCCTGCAGCTGAGTTTCTCCGTCCTGCTGCTTTCTCAGTGCATCCTCCCGCTCGCTCAGAGCCGCATCCAGCTTCTCCTTCCGGTCCGCAAATTCTGTGCTGTACAGCTGCTTTTCAACCTCTGAGATCTGCTTCTGCTTCTCCTCACAGTAAACCTTTGTTTCCTGTTTCTTTGCCTCCAGAGCCTCCTCGGTGCGCGCCAGAATTTCTTCCATGCGCTTCTCTTCTCCGGCACAAACCTCTATCTCGCTTTTTGCCCTGCGGATCTTAGCCTCCAGGATCTGCATGTTTCCCTCATAGGCCGCACCCTCGTTCAGGATCGCAAGATGCTCTCTGTCCTTCTCTTCCTTCTGCTCCCTGACCGCACTCAGGAACCCGCGGAGCTCCGTCAGCTCTGCCTCCATTTTCTCTACGAGATCCTCCTCTGTCCGAAGCGTGTTCTTTTTTTCCTCTATTTCCGCACTCAGAATATCCGCTCTCGCCAGCTTTTCCTGAATCGCACCGATCAGCTTATCCCGATTTTCCTGCATCATGCTGTATTTCTGTTCCGCAGCTCTCATATCCAGATGCCCGAGTCTCCTGACTTCTGCCTCCAGTGTCTCGATCTTCTCCTCAATCTCTCTCTGCTCGGCGGAAACCGAGGTCTGCTCCTCCAGGAGCTGCTCCTGAACCCTGAGCTCCTCTTTTTTCCGCTCAACAGCCTGCCGCTTCTCCTCGAGAAAAAGCTTCTGATGTTCTACGATCTCATGTACCTGAAGCTGATCCTTCCGGGCCGTCACGACCTCCTCCTTCAGATCCAGCAGTCTCTGCATGTTTCTCTCCAGACGCTTCCGGGTTCTTCCTGGTGCGATCACATCCTCATTCGTGTCTCCCAGAATCAGGACCTGCTCGATCAGACGCAGATAGTCATCAAAAAACGGATCCGGCTCCACACACAGCAGCTCCGAAAAGTCTCTGCCCGTCTCGGTCTTCAGATCCTCTGTAAATACGCGCAGGAACTGCAGAGCGGTTTCCGCCGTGATATCCTTTTCCCGGCGAATTTCCTCAAGTACCTGTTCTGTATTTTCAAACTTCATAGCATTTCCTCTTATTCTTTCCCGTTCCGTCTGTAAAGCTGCACAGACCGGCACTGTCATATGGCTCCTATTCTACCACGAAGCTTCCCTGTTGTCTCTCCTCCGAAAAATGAAAACAGGCACCTCCCGCTGCCTGATGTGCAGGCGGGAAGTGCCTTCTTGTTTCATTTATAATTTTTTCATTTTCGAAATAACAGCCTGCTGCCGCACTGCACGCGTGCCTGCGGACTCAGCCCTCTGCCACCTGGGAAAGAAGCTTGCTCTTCATGTCATACAGCTTATCGGAAAGATCCACATAGACTTCATGAGGATTTACGAGACGTCTGGTTTCGTCCCAAAGCGTATCCTGTTCTTTCATGCATCTCTCGCGAAGCTCCATCGTAGTGGCATTGTCATCAAAGACGCAGTTGCCGTTTTTAAAGACCGGTACCATCAGATCTCTCAGTGTAAAGGTACCCGCATGGATCCTGGTCTTCTTCCAGGTTTCATTCGGATCGAAAATAACCATATCCTCGTCTTCGGAGAAGGTCTCGTTTTCCAGACAGATCAGATCCGCACGGATCTTGCCCGATTCCTTGTCATAGATACGAATGATCTTCTTGTTGCCCGGATTCGTAATCTTCTCTGAATTCTCGGAGAGCTTGATCTTCGGTGTAAATTCTTCGTCTCCGGCATTCTTGATACCGGCAAGCTTATAAACGCCTCCGAACGCCGGATTATCCTTTGCGGTGATCAGATTGGTTCCGACGCCCCAGGAATTGATCTTTGCTCCCTGCTGCTTCAGAGAGTTGATCAGGTATTCATCCAGATCGCTGGATGCGGAAATGATCGCATCCGGGAAACCGGCATCGCAGAGCATCTGATAAGCCTTCTTGGACAGATAAGCAAGGTCGCCCGAGTCAATTCGGATACCGTACTTTGTCAGCGGAATACCGGCCTCACGCATTTCCGTGAAGACACGGATCGCATTGGGAACACCGGAATTCAGAACATCGTAGGTGTCAACCAGAAGCGTGCATGCATTCGGATACTGCTTCGCATAAGCCTTAAACGCCTCATACTCGCTGGGGAAGCTCATGATCCAGCTGTGTGCATGTGTGCCGAGAACCGGTATATCAAACATCTGGCCGGTCAGCACGTTGGAGGTTCCGATACAGCCGCCGATCACCGCTGCACGGGCACCGTAAATTCCGGCGTCCGGACCCTGTGCTCTGCGCAGACCGAACTCCATGACACCGTCACCTCTGGCTGCATGGCAGACTCTGGAAGCCTTCGTTGCGATCAGGCTCTGATGGTTGAGCATATTCAGGATCGCCGTTTCCACAAGCTGAGCCTGCATCAGCGGTGCGATCACCTTCAGCATCGGTTCTCTCGGGAACATCACCGTTCCTTCCGGAATAGCCCAGATATCTCCCGTAAAATGAAAGCCTGCCAGATATTCCAGGAAATCCTCCTCAAATATGCCGAGACTCCTGAGATACTCGATATCCTCATACGTGAAATTCAGGTTCTTTACGTACTCAATGACCTGTGACAGACCGCAGCTGATCGCATAGCCGCCCCCACAAGGATTTGTTCTGTAGAAGGCATCAAATACTACTGTCTGATCTGTCGGATTCTTAAAGTAACCCTGCATCATTGTCAGCTCATAAAGATCTGTGAGCAGAGTCAGGTTCATTGCTCTCATGCTTCTTCTCCTTTTGTCAGCTGCCGCTGCATGCGGCATTGCAAGACATCCCTTGCTGTATCTTACAGCACGTCCCCCGGCTGACTGTTTTGTGTCAGCCTTATTTCGCATTATATCACCGGTAAAGACAGGTGTAAACTATCACGATGCCGGAAGCAGTCCGCTTCCCGCAAACTACTTCCGGCACCTTCACCCAACCTCCTTGACAGGCTGTGGATTTATTTTCTAAGATCGAATCATAATCCACTCCATAACTGCGATCCCCGCAGTCTACTCTTCCGTATCGGCGATATCTGCGATATCGACAATTTCCTCTTCCGTCTCCGGAATCATATCTTTCACATTAAATACCAGCACCCGGTCCACCCTGACCCCCGGCTGCGTGCGGTAGGGATACGCTCCCGACTCAAACAGGCAATAGAGCTGCCCGTCAGCCACGGTGATCTGCTCCAGCTTCATGGGCAGTCTCGTTACCTTCTCTGCAAGCTCATCCCTATAGGAGGTCAGGTCAAAGTTGTAAAACTGAAGCGTCGAATCATAAACGCCGAAGGACTTTGACAGCATCAGCCATGCGGGATCACTGCCCGCATAGACCGCTACCCCCTGAACCTGACCGGAGGTCTCCACCGTATAATCCGCCATAACACTCTCGATACGGGAGTCGTAGCTGTCAATGATCTGCGCGTTCAGACCGCCTTCCTCTGTGAGATTCAGTCTCTGCAGCTGTGACAATCCGGATTTTGTGAAATATCCGATATACAGCGCCTTGTCCGCATAATTCATATAGGAGTTGCGTGTAATCGTTGCCAGCGTATAGCGATACAGGGGCTCCAGAGGCTCCATGCTCTCGTCCAAACTGTACTCCTCAAGAGACTGCAGACTGTAGCCGACCGCCTTTGCCGAACCTGTTGTTCCTCCCGATACCCAGACAATTTGATGTTCCGGATCATATGCCATGCCGCCGCAGTGATCTTTTCCCTGCAGCACGATCTCCCTGATCAGTTCTCCGCTCTCCCGATCCAGCATATAAAGGACTGAATTATGCGTGAGATGATGACAGTAGGCACTGATGAACAAATACTTCTCAGTGACCGCCATTCCCTGGGGAGTCATGGTCGTACACATGGAAATCCCCTCCGTACCCGCTGCAAGTGTCCGTGTAGCATTGAGTCCGGGCACCGTATAGGTCTTCTGTATCAGCGATGCGGTCTCCGGCATCTGAAGCATGATCTTATTGATCAGGGTCTCTTCCTCCGCATACAGCGCCGCCTCTCTGTTCGTCTCCGTCAGCTCTGTCTCCGGCTCATAATGCGTGCGAAAGCCGAACGTATATACACTGTAGCTGACCGTCACGATTGAAAGCACCAGCAGCAGACATGCCAAATAACGCCGTTCCCGACGAATGGAAACAGCCTCTCCCGGCGCAATGTTCACCCTATTCAGATGTCTGTTTTTCTTTTTTCTCACTGCATTGCGCCTTCTCTTCATCCCGCCCGGGAAAAATATACCGTACTTTTATAAAATCCTTTAAACCCTGTTCCGTGAAAGTGAGGTATCGATGTCCGTCATTCCGGAAAATAAAAACACAGCCGGCTCTCTTCTTCCTGCCGAAAGCACCCGCGATCCTCTCCCGTTTCAGATCCTGAAGCGCATCTACGGCTACTCCTCCTTCCGCCCCGGCCAGCTCCCTCTTATTGAAGCCGTCCTGTCCGGAAGAGATACGCTGGGCATTCTCCCCACGGGAGGAGGAAAATCCATCTGCTACCAGGTGCCCGCCATCGCCTTCGGCCGCTGCACGCTAGTCATCTCTCCTCTTATCGCTCTGATGGAGGATCAGACACGTGCGCTGTCTGCACGGGGCATTTCCGCCGCGGCACTTACCTCAGCACTCTCGTCCGATGACTTTGACAGGATCCTAAGACAGTTTCGGGAAGGCAGACTCACCCTTCTCTTTGTCTCTCCCGAGAGGCTCCTGACTCCGCGCTTTCAGCAGGCGGCTGCCGATGTATCGATTCCTTTTATCGCCGTCGATGAGGCACACTGTATCAGCGAATGGGGGGATGACTTCCGTCCCGCCTATCGCAGAATACCGGAATTTGTCTCACATCTTCCGGCACGTCCGGTTCTGGCTGCATTTACAGCATCCGCCTCGCCCGGGGTGAGAAGAGATATCTGCGGGAACCTGGGGCTCGCAAATCCCTTTTTTCTGTCTACGGGCTTTGACCGGCCGAATCTATACTTCTCTGTGCATCCCTGCGAAAACCGCATAGAGACCTTGCTGTCTCTCCTCCCGCGCTACCGGGATCAATGCGGAATGGTATACTGCCTGACAAGAAAAACCGCGGAACACCTCTGTACACGACTCCGGCACGAGGGCTTTCCCGCTCTCTGCTATCACGGAGGGATGCGCACGGATCTGCGCTCCCTCGCGCAGAAGAAGTGGCTTTCCGGAGAGTGCTCCCTCATGATCGCCACCAGCGCCTTCGGAATGGGTATCGACAAACCGGACGTCCGCTTTGTGATCCATTACTCCATGCCGGCAGACCTCTCCGCCTATTATCAGGAGGCCGGACGGGCAGGGAGAGACGGCCGGCGGTCTGACTGCATCCTTCTTGTCAACGACCGGGATCTTGCAACTCACACCTACTTTATCCGCAGCATGCAGTCTCAGAGTGCCCGCATCTACGCTGAGGAAAAACTGACCGCCATGCGCATCTATACCGCAGGCAGCACCTGTCTGCGCCGGCAGCTCCTCCGCTATTTCGGAGAGGAAGCTCCCGCTTTCTGCGGAAACTGTTCCGTCTGTCTGCGCATGCATCATGCGTCCGCGGTAAATCGCCGCAGGATGTCCCCGGAACTTCTGAAAAGACTCCGATCCATCCGCGCGGATCTTGCCGCGAAACACTGCGTTCCAAAGCATAAAATATTCCCGGATACCGTTCTTTCGGCAATGACTGAAGAATGTCCGGAAACACTGTCCGCTCTTCTGCTTCTGGAAGGCGCTTCCCCTGTATCCTGCATAAAATACGGCGCGGACTTCCTCAAAGAAATCCGCGCGTGGAATCTCTCCCATCCGATCCGGTAAACCCGATCCCTTTCACTTCCCGGAAAAGCCTTCCTCGCTTCTTCCCGTCACGGAAATAAATACACCCGGTCTCCGCATTTTCTTCCTGAAATCATACTCGTCAGTATACCATTTTCCCGCATCTTCCTCAATGATATCAGCCCCCGGCAGACCCGGCTTTTTGCTTCTCCGGGTGTCCGGGCTGTGTTTTCATTTTCACACCTGATTTCTACCCTGTCCTGATCTTTCGGCGTGCAATTCACGCACTTACGTTATATCTGTCAGAATATTTATTCTGTTTATGTGTTAATCTCTCAAAATTAGTGATACAATATAATCACGAAATATTTTTCCTGTAACAGGATGGAAAAATAAAAAAACGGATCATTCCCCTGACAGGCTTCGCAGGGGTTCGGAAAGGAGGAGCACTTATGAAACTCGAAAAAAAGCTGCTGATCGCCATCGGCAGAGAATACGGGAGCGGCGGCCGCGTAATCGCGGAGGAACTGGGAAAAAGACTGGATATCCCTGTATTCGATAAGAACATGATCTCAATGATCGCCAAAAAGCATGGATTCGATGAGGATACGCTGACTTCCGAGGATGAGCGGCTGTCCAGTCCCTTCCTGGAGCCATATATTCCGTATGGCTTGAACTCCGGAGCTCTCTCCGAACGACTCTTTACCCTGCAGTCGAAGATCATTCGCGAAGAGGCTGACAAAGGCTCCGCCATTTTTGTTGGCCGCTGCGCAGATGACATTCTGAAAAAATATGACGGTCTGGTACGTATTTTTATTTACGCACCGAGAAATGACCGGATCGCAAGGATCATGGAGCGGGAACAGATCGAAGACAATCTGGCAGCCGACAAGATCGTAAAAAGAACGGACAAAGCAAGAAAATCCTATTATCAGTTCTATACGGATAAGAAATGGGAGTCCTATGCATCCAGAGATCTGATGATCAACAGCGCCGTGCTTGGTATTGACGGAACCGTGGATCTGATCCTCAGCTTTCTGAAGGGGGCAGGATACATCAGTAACTGAGATCAGTTTTCTGAAGAGGACAGGCTATGTCAGTAATTGAAATCAGTTGTAAATAGACAGTCTTTTACACAAAGGAGGCAGAGCTTTTCAACATGTGAAAAGTTCTGCCTCCTGTTTTATCAGAATATCATGCCCCTGCGTTCTTTTCCTGCACCCCGGCCGCTCATCGTGCCGGAGAAATCTACTTATTCTTCCGCCTCAAGCAGAGCCTGATAGATATCTCTCTTTGAAACGCCTCTGTCCTTCGCCGCAAGCTTCATCGCATCCTTCCGGCTCTCTCCCTTCGCCTCATACATCGCAACATGCTCGGCAGGAGACAGATCAGAAAAGGAGGCCGCCGTCTCTCTCGCTTTCTCCTCCCGGCTCTTTCCGGCAATGACCAGCACATATTCCCCTCTGGCATCCTTCTCCTCGAGAGATGCCAGGGCTTCCGCGATCGTCGTTTTATCCGCCGTTTCAAATTTCTTCGTGATCTCTCTGCAAAGCGTGATGCTCCTGTCTCCTCCCAGTGTCTCCTCAAGAAGCCGGAGCGTCTTTTTCAGTCTGTGCGGCGCCTCGTACAAAACGATCGTGCGTGTCTCATCCTTCAGCTCCGCAAGCACTGCCTTTTTTTCTTTGTTGTCCGCCGGCAGAAATCCCTCAAAACAGAATCGTCTTGTCGACTGTCCGGAGATCGTGAGTGCCGTAATGCAGGCATTCGCACCGGGAAGCGAGGTTACGGGCACACCGTTTTCCAGGCACTTCCGCACAAGAATTTCCCCCGGATCTGAGATTGCCGGTGTTCCGGCATCCGAGATCAGGGCAATATTTGTACCGGCGATCAGCTTTTCCACTAGCTCATCGCCCTTTGCCTCTTCATTGAACTTATGATAGCTTGTAAGCGGCGTATGGATCTCAAAATGCCTCAGAAGATTTCCGGAGGTCCGGGTGTCCTCGGCGGCGATCAGATCTACTTCCTGCAGCACGCGGAGGACCCGCATGGAGATATCCTCCAGATTTCCGATCGGTGTGGCACAAAGATATAATGTTCCTGTCATGTTTTCTCTCTTTCCTCTGTCATACCGTAAATCCTCAGGAGCTCCTCTGTATAACTCCCGTCTTCCCGGTAAACGATGAGGGGCGGCTCCATACGCAGACCTTTTCTGCCTCCCCGCACACCTTCTACCAGAACAAGATTCGGTTCTTTATTGAGATAAGGATATACCATACGCACCCGCTTAGGCTCGATTCCGTACCGGCACATCAGTGTAAACATCTCCGCCAGCCGAAACGGCCTGTGGATCATGACAAATCTGCCGCGCATCCGCAGAAGCTTAGCCGACTGGGCAATAATATCCTCCAGCGTACAGAGAACCTCATGCCGGGCAATTGTTTTTGCATTTGCCTCATTGATCAGTCCGTGCCCTCCGGGCATATAGGGAGGATTGCAGGAAATAAAAGAAAAAGCATCCTTTCCAAACAGATCGGATGCCTCCTTAATATCGCCCTGAACAATGGAAATCGTATCCTCCAGACCGTTCTCACGAACGGATCTGCCTGCAAGCCCGCAGGCCGCCTCCTGAATCTCAAGACCGTTGATGAGGGCTTTCCTTCCCGCTTTCTTCAGATCCGCTGCCATAAGGATCGGCACGATCCCGTTTCCCGTGCACAGATCCAACACCCTCTCCCCCTCTGAAAGAGGGGAAAAATGCGCCAGGAGAACTGCATCCATGCCGAAGCAGAACGCATCCGTGTCCTGATAAATGGTATATCCGTTTCCAAGATCATCCCTGCGTATCATTTGCTGCTTCCCGTTTCGGTCTGTTATATCTGCGTCTCGGTCTTCTGTTATGGCGCTTCTCTGTTTCCTGTTCGCCGTCCCTGTTCTGTGTTTTCGGCTCTTCCGTCTTTACGGCTTCTGCCCTTGTTCCTTCATTTTTATTCCCGTCCGCATGGAACTTTTTCTGTCCGTTTCTTCCATGCTCCGGCTTCCTGCGCTCATTCGGACCATGCTCGGAATTTTTCCGTTCCTTCTTATCCTCATTTTTGCCGTGAGACGGCTTGTCCTGAGCAGTGTGCTCTTTTTCCGGATGCTCTGTCTTATTCTGCGCGGCTCTCTTCTTTTTGGAAATAAAGGAAATCTCTTCCACCGGATAATCGCGGATCTCCTTCTCGTCATTATCCAGATCTACGATGACCTTGATAGTCTGACGGAGGATATTCACAGCCTGCACCTCTCCGTGCTCTCCCTCCGGGGTTGTCACATAATCACCCTTGCCCGGAAGATTCTTATTCAGACAGCAGTAAGTATCAGACTCATTTTTCAGGCAGCACATCAATCTTCCGCAGGTACCGGAGATCTTTGTCGGATTGAGTGAAAGATTCTGCTCCTTTGCCATCTTGATTGACACCGGGGCAAATTCACCCAGATAGGTATGACAGCATAGGGGACGTCCGCAGATGCCTATGCCGCCGAGGATCTTTGTTTCATCACGGACACCGATCTGACGCAGCTCGATGCGCGTACGAAAGATGCTTGCCAGATCCTTGACAAGCTCACGGAAGTCGATTCTTCCGTCTGCCGTAAAATAAAATAAGATCTTACTGTTATCGAAGGCATACTCGGCCTCTATCAGCTTCATATCCAGCTTGTGTTCTGCGATCTTCTGCTTACAGGTCCGATATGCATCCTTTTCTTTCTCCCGGTTCACCCGCTCTCTCTCGGTATCATCCGGTGTCGCAATACGGATGACCTCCTTCAACGGAAGCACCACCTTGTCATCCGTGACCTTTGTCGGAGACATCACCACCAGACCGTATTCCAGGCCTCTGGCTGTCTCGACGATCACGTGATCGTGATAACGCACGGTAAGATTTCCCGGATCAAAATAATATACTTTACTGATATTTCTGAATTTGACACCTATAATCGTAAACATAGATACCCTGTTATTACCTTTCCTGAATCGGATCTGACAGAAATGCTTCTTATTCGCAGCTCTGTACTGTCCGAGTTTTGTTTTATGTTTTTTGTTTTGAATTCTGTTTTGGGCAGATGCCCGCAGTATTTACTTATTATACATCTCGAGCTGTCTTTGAAAAAGTACCTTTTTCTCAACTGTTCATTCACGATCCCTTTTGCTTTTACTTACTTAATATTTACTTATATTTCCTTGCGGGCATCGGGATCGGGCTCTTCGCCCGCTACCCGATGCTTCTTACTTGCTTTTGCAGCCGCTCGGGCATCGGGACCAGCCTTTTCGCCCGCTCTCCGATGCTTCTTGATGCTTTTTGCTAGGGATATCATGTATGCCTTGTTGAAGCATAAAACAAGGCGAAGGGTCAATCCCAAAGTTCGAATTGATCCTTCGCCTATTAAAGAGCCGATTATTTCACAACCCCTATTTAAGAACTTATTTTTTTCAGTTCCGGTTTTAAGAAACTTTTTTGTGGTCTCTTATGTTCCTGTTTGTCTCATCTTAATCGTTATAGCTGACCCATGCGGAGTCCTTTTCAGCTGACTCTACGCACTTTTCAACCCACTTGACACCGGCAACACCTGCCTCGATATCCGGATACCAGAAATCGATCTCTTCACCCTTCTCTCTCTTGTCAATGGCAACGGCAAATCTGGTATACAGATTGCTCCATGCCTCAAAGAGTCCCTCCGGATGACCGCCGCCGATCCTGTCAAATTCTCTTGATTCCTCATGCAGATAATCCATAGCACGTGCGAGTCTTCTCGGTGCCTTGCCCTGCTCTTCGAAAGAAAGGAAGTTCGGATACTCCGCATCCCATGCAATACTTGCCTTCTCTCCGACGATGCGCAGTCTCTCTCCGAAGATCTCGCCTGCGTTGACGCCGCTGGACCAGATGTATCCGATCGCACCGTTATCGTACTCCATGATCGTCATCGCATTGTCTTCCAACTGTCTGCCCTCAACAAAGGACTGCTTGGTGCACATAAGACGATCAATATGCATATCCGGAAGAATGCACTCTGACAGATAGAGAAGATGCGTGCCTACATCACCCATAGAGAATGCCGGGCCTGCCTTTTTGGGATCTACTCTCCATGCCTGGGACGCTGCTTTTTTCTCGACTGCCACATTATTGCCGCCGTGTGCAAACTGCATGTTGACGATGCGGATTTTGCCGAGAGCTCCGTCCTCAACAAGCTTTCTTGCCTCTTCGATCATCTGATGTCCGGAGTACCCATAGGAGATAAACATAATCTTTCCTGTTCTTTTGACTGTCTCCTCGAGATCCTTTGCCTCCTCAGTTGTAAAGCAGAGTGGCTTTTCGCAGTATACATGAAGGCCTGCCTCCAGCGCAGCCTTGGCAATCGTGTAATGTGTGAAGTTAGGAGTCGCGATAGAAACAGCCTGAATACCGTCCTCTCGCTTTGCCTCCTCGGCAAACATGGTTTTATAGTCCGGATAGCAGCGCTCCGGATCAACGTGGAGCTTTCTTCCGAATTCTCTGCCTCGTTCGGGATCGATATCAAATGCACCTGCAACGAGATCAAAATTAAAATCTCTCAATGCAGCAGAGCGATGAATATAGCCGATCTGACTGCCGATTCCGCCTCCGACCATTGCCCAACGAATCGGATTTTCTACATTTTTCTCACCGTAGATCATGTTTTTTCTCCTTTATTATCTGTCTTTTCGTTTCGTGCTTCTGTCCGATGCATATGATCACCCTGATTATTTCAGCATTGTCTCATGCAGGAATGCTGCGGACTTCTGAATCGCAACGAGGTTATTCGGCATCAGCGGATCCTCCACTTCGATGGAGACCGGACCGTGATAATCTCCCGCTGCCAGGATCGCGAAGAAGGTCTTCCACCACAGAGAATCGTGACCGTAGCCGACCGCTACATAATTCCAGCATCTATCCGCTGCCTTTCCGTTGTACGGTCCGAGTTCAAGAGCATTTAAGCCCTTTACTTCCGGATTGATACGGGTATCCTTTGCATGAATGTGGTAGACAAGATTTTCCTTTGCCAGCTCTCTTGCGATCATGAGCGGATCTCCGCCCATAAAGAACATGTGGCTCGGATCAAAGTTCATGCCGATGATATCGTCTCCAACACCCTCGCGCAGCTGTTTGATGGTATTGACATTAAATACGAGATTCATGGGGTGATTTTCAAATGCGATCGTCTCGACACCGTTTTCTTTTGCAAGTGCCGCTGCCTTTGTCCAGAACTCGATCGCAACATCCCACTGATATTTCAGGACGTCCAGCATTTCCGGCGGATAAGTATGTGTCACCCAGTTTAAGGTGAGCTCTCCCGGTGCTCCTGCAGGAAGTCCGGACTGCGCTACCATGTGCTTAACACCGAGCGCTCCTGCCAGTCTCATGGAATCCATAACATCCGGACCGTGACTCGCCCATCTCTCTCCCGGTCCGAGAGGATTTGCGGAACAGTTCAGTGTTCCGATACGCAGACCGCGGCTCTCGATCTGATTTAAATACTCTTTTCTCGCATCCGCACTCTTTAAAAGAGTCTGCATATCACAGTGAGGTGCGAAGGAATATCCGCCTGTCCCGATCTCCAGTTCCTCGATCCCCATCTTTGCTGCTTCATCCAGCACCATCTCGAAGGGCATATCCGGCAGACCGTCTGTAAAAAGGCTGAGCTTCATCGGATCCGGATTAAAAGATGCAACCGGCATATCAAAGTTTTCTTTTTTCATCTCGTTCTCTCCCATATCCTTATTGTGTGTTTTACGATCGGGATTTCTGCTGCTCCCGATTTGTTATCGGTGATTTGCCCTGCGGCTTTTCTATCTCGTATTGTACGCTCTTCGGAAATACGCTCAATAACAGTACGACTCTGTTTTAGCACAAAATGAAGCAACGGCATATTCTCCTATTCACAATTCCTAAGGGCTGATTTTTTTATTTTTCCCTTAACATAGAAGGAAATTCTCTTATCATTGTTTTGTGCTAATTTCAGGCTGTTTTATCCTTTCTCCTCTCCCTTTCGCTGTATATAATGCGGCTATACAGATCTGGTACGGCAATACAGGAATTCCGGTAGAGACCACCCCATGGATCCGTTCCTCACCAGACGGAGACGGGGGAAATGTAAGTGCGAATGTATGATCGGTGCTGCAGCGCAGAGAGAAGCTGTACGCATGCAGCACCGATCATACGCTTCTTTTCTTCAGCAAAGCTTCAACATACAGTTGATTAACGAACTCAATATCATTCATTAAGGAGTATGATTATGAAAAAGAAAATTATCGCCTCTGTTCTGACAGGCATGATGGTACTCGGACTTGCTGCCTGCGGCAGCTCTGCATCCCAGACTTCAACGACAGCCTCTACTGCACCCGCAGCTTCCACTGAGTCCGCAGCTTCCGAAACAGCTGCACCCGCGGCTTCTGCTGAGTCCGCAGCTTCCGAAACAGCTGCTTCTGCCGAAGTTTCGGATCTTGGTGATGTAACCCTGATCATGTCCACAAGAGATCAGTTTCTCAGTACACTGGAAGGTGCAGCAAAAGATTATGCCGATTCTCTCGGAATTACGCTGACGACTCAGGACGCACAGAACGATACGAACAAGATGCTTCAGTTTATCGAGACCGCTGCAAATGCAGGTCAGAAGGCATGTATTGTAAACATGGTAGATCCTACTACCACTAGTGCATGTATCGAGGCTGCAGGCGATATGAAGCTTGTTTTCGTAAACCGTGTTCCTTCAGATATTACAGAATTGACAGACAATGCAGTCTGCGTTACATCTGATGAGAGACTTGCCGGCACCTATCAGGGTGAGTATCTCGCAAAATATTTCACCGAAAAAGGTCAGACAGATGTCAAGTACCTCATGCTGAGCGGCAATCTCGGTATGACAAATACTACACAGCGTACCGAATTTGCGATTTCCTCCATGAACGACAACGGACTGAATGCAACAGAAGCAACCGCACCGGTCGTCTGCGAATGGGACCGCGCCGAGGCAATGAATCAGATGAGCACACTGATCGCTTCCGGACTCGAGTATGACTGCATTATTTCCAATAACGATGAGATGGCACTTGGTGCGATCGAAGCTCTGCAGAATGCAAATATCGATCCCTCTACTATTCCGATCGTAGGTATCGATGCAACAGCTGACGGCTGTGCAGCAGTTGTAAACGGCACCCTTGCTATGACCGTATTCCAGGATCCGGTAGGACAGGGAACCGGTGCGATCCAGGCATGCATCAATCTGGTAAACGGAGATGCTCTGAATGCCGGAACTTCCTTCGATATTGATAGTGAGACTGGTCACATTCTCTGGGTTCCGTTTGAACCGGTCACCGCAGAAAATGTCGCTGATTATCAGTAAAAAAACTATACCTCGTGCGCCGCAGCGCGCACGGAGCAACAAAGAGGAGCCGGCAGCGCCGGCTCCTCTTTGGGTATTCTGACTTTTATATTTTATTTTTTGTATGACCCCTGACAATTTTCCCTGATCGTAAGGAAGAGAAGCTCCATCGTCAGTTCAAAGCTGACATTTGCACGGAGACGTGTTTTTGCGTTCTCGAGCGCATCCATGATCTTCTGAAGTCCCTCATAGGAGCTGCCGGAGGCCTGCTCCCTGATCGTGGAAAGCTCCTGCTTAAACACAACAAGATTCGCATCCGCTGTTGCTTTATAGAGAAGAACATCCCTGAACCACAGCTGCATCAGATCCAGATAGACTGATACATTCTCCTTCTCATCCTTTAATTGTTTGATGATCTCAATAAATTCCTGTGTACTCAGATTCTGAACCTGCCGGATCACCCGCAGAGTATCCGCGGTAATCTCTCCGAATTTCTCATCCTCGATGGCTGCCCGTGCGCGTCCGATATTTCCCTGAGCGGCTGCTGCTGCGATTTTCGCCTCATAGTCCGGCACATGCAGCTGTGTCATGAGATATTCCTCGATCACGTCATCCGGCAGAGGCTTCACGTGCAGTTTCACGCATCTTGAACGAATCGTAGGCAGAAGTGCCTCTTCCCCCGAAGCGATCAGAAGAAAAACAGCGTATGAGGGCGGCTCTTCAATCGTCTTCAAAAGTGCATTCTGGGCATTCGGATTCATCTTATCCGCATCCGGGATCAGATATACTTTTTTGGGGCTCTCATATGGAAGAATATCTACAGTCTGCAGAATCTGATCCCGAATCTCATCGATCCGGATCACTTTCGGTTTCTCATGCTGTACCGTTATGATATCCGGGTGATTTTGTCCCAGTGCTTTTCGACAGGATTCACACTGCATACAGGGCTTTTCACCCTCCCCTGTACAATTCAGCGCCATGGCAAATCTTTTCGCCAGCGTTCTGCGTCCGCTGCCCTCCTCGCCCGCAAAGAGGTATGCCTGTGAAATTTTTCCGCTCGCAAGTGCGTTGCGAAGATGTGCCCTGACATCCTCGTGACCGACAAGCTGCTGTATCATTGCCATTTCCATGCCGACACCTCCTTCTGCCTGAGTGCAGTTTTTCGACTGTTATGATTATCTTACAACCCGGATTCGATTTTCGTCAATTCCGGTGATCTCATAGCCCTCATCCAACAATAAACAGATCTGTCCGGGAAGCCTTTCCGGTATTTCCTCCCCCGGTACGACAAGAGGCACATCCGGCGGATACATGCAGATAAAATCCGCAGCGATCCTGCCGGCCGACTGCTCGAGCGCGATCTGCTCCGAATCCGTCTCCATTGCATCTGCGGGATTCATGCGCACGACAGGAAGCGATATGCTCTCGTTTTCCCCGATCCCGGGCGCTTCCGCTGTCTTTTTCTCTTTCTTATCCTTTTTTTGTTCCTGTTTCTTTTCCTCTGATGCGTTTCCTATTTCGCGATCCAGTGTCAGCAGCGCTGTCTCCAGTCTTTTAAAGCCTTCTTCGGTATCACAGACAGAGGTCATGAACAGTACATATCCGGGTGCCTTCATCTCCGGCTGAAGATGAAAGCGCTCTCTTACGGTCCGATAAAGCTCAGGACCGCTCATACCTGTGATTACGATCTTACCCGGATCCTGGCGCATTCCCTCCGGATGTCCGGGCAGCTCCTCATGAGAGGCAAACCTGCCTGTCTCTCCTCCTGCCAGATGCAGATATTTCATACCGGAGAGTGATCTTCTAAGCTTTGCAAGGCGCTCCGCATAGACTGCAAAGGAACTCTCTCTATTTTCCTCCAGGAAATGAAGACATCCGGTAATCGATGACATCAGCACATAAGAGGGGGAGGAGGTCTCATAGAAATCCATGAACCTGTGAAGCCTCTCACCCGGGACCCGGCCGGTCACATTGTGCAGAAGTGCGGTCTGTGTCATGGCAGGCAGCGTCTTATGCAGACTCTGGATGACAACATCCGCTCCCATCCGGACTGCAGATTCGGGAAAATACGGATGCATCGAGAAATGTGCTCCATGCGCCTCATCCACGATCAGGACAGCGCCAAGCTCATGCGCCTTTTCCGCCCAGGCGGAGACCGGCTTTACGCCTCCCTCGTAAGTCGGTGAAGTGATGACGACCGCCTCCGGCTTTTCCTCTCCGTCGAAAATTTCTTCCTTATCGGGATCTGATCCGATATACCGGATGCTCAGTCCTCTGAGAACCGCACCGTGATAGACGGAAATATGTGCGCTTCGCTCCATCCAGATCCGCTTTCCTCTGCCGGAAGCGGCAGAAACTGCGGCAAGCAGGGCGCAGCTGCTTCCGTTTACGGAAAAAATTGTCTCCCTTGTGCCATAGAGCTCCGCACACCGGTCTGCCTCCTTCTTCAGAATATCCTCCGGATGATGCAGGTTGTCGAAGCCGTCGATCTCCGTGATGTCTGTCTCACAGCCGGGCAGCTGCCGCTTGTGCCCCGGCATATGAAACGGATACCAGTCTGTCCGGGAGTATGCCTCCAGCATGTCCTCCAGTTTTTCTTTTGATCCTGTGTTCTGCAATTTGACACCTCACGCCTTAAAGCGGTAGCCGACTCCCCAGATGGTCTCGATATACTGCGGCTTCGAGGAATCAAATTCGATCTTCTCACGAATCTTCTTAATATGCACCGTGACGGTGGCGATATCGCCGATAGACTCCATGTTCCAGATCTCCCGGAACAGCTCTTCCTTCTTGTAAACATGATTCGGATTTTCGGCGAGGAAGGTCAGCAGATCAAATTCCTTTGTTGTAAACTGCGTCTCCTTGCCGTTTACCCAGACACGTCTGGCAGTCTTGTCGATCTTCAGTCCGCGGATCGTAATGACATCATTCTTACGTGCTCCGGTTCCGATCAGCCGTTCATAACGGGCAAGATGCGCCTTGACTCTTGCAACCAGCTCACTGGGCGAAAACGGCTTTGTGATATAATCATCCGCACCCAGACCCAGTCCGCGGATCTTGTCGATATCATCCTCCTTTGCGGAAACCATAAGGATCGGCATGTCCTTCTCGCTGCGGATCTCCCTGCAGATCTCAAATCCGTCCATGCCCGGAAGCATCAGATCCAGGATCAACAGATCGTAATCCTCTGTCAGTGCACGGTTCAGACCCTTTGCTCCATCCGTCTCAATATCCACCTCAAAATCAGAGAGTTCAAGATAATCCCTCTCCAGTGCTGCAATTGCCTCTTCATCTTCAATAATTAGAATCTTACTCACGGCTTCCTCCGTTTCCTTCTTCCGTCCCTGCTTTTCTTCTCCTCGGAATTCACTGTTTGAGTAGAAAAGCTGTCCGTATATTTTCTTAAAATGAAATAAATAGTTGTCCCTTCGCCCTCATGGCTGGATGCCCAAACGCGTCCCCCGTGATCCTCTATGATCTTCTTCACGATAGAAAGACCGATGCCGGATCCTCCCTGAGCGGAATTTCTTGATGAATCCGTGCGGTAAAACCGCTCAAATACATTGGCAATATTTTTTGCCTCGATACCCTTGCCGTTATCCGAAACAGCAACCTGTACCTCATTTCCCTCCTCGCTGACCCGGATCGAGATTTTTTTCTCCGGCTTATCGGTGTACTTCTCCGCATTGCTGATAATATTATTCATGACACGGCTGATCTGTTCCGCATCTGCGATGACCTCAACGTCTTCAGCAACGGTATTTTCATAAGAGAAAGTAAAATCCCTGAACTCAAGCTCTGTTCTCAGATCCTCAGCCGCATCCCCGAAAAACTCTCTTACCGAGATCCGGTCAAAGGCATAGGGAATACGATTTGTGGATATCTTGGAATAGAAAGAGAGCTCATTGATCAGGCGGTCCATCTCGATCGTCTTATTGTAGATCGTCTGCATGTAGCGATCCATCTTTTCCGGCGTATCCGCAACACCGTCCATGATCCCTTCCACATATCCCTTCACTGCAGTGATCGGGGTTCTTAAATCATGGGAAATATTGGAGATCAGCTCACGGTTCTGACGATCGAATTCCACCTTTTCCTCGTTCGCCCTTTTGAGCTGTATTCTCATTTCTTCAAAGTCCTCGCCGAGCTCACGAAGCTCCGGCATGCCCTCAGGCTGCAACTGAAAATCCAGATTTCCGTCTCTGATACTGCGTGTGGCATTCGTCAGCTTCCGCAGCGGTCTGCTCAGTTCATTATAGAGCCAGAGAGAGAGCAGTGCGGCTGTGATGATCATCGCAGCAATAAATGCAACTGCCACAAATGCGATCAGCCAGTTGAACGTGGGTGGCAGATTTCCGACATCGATGCCGTAGGTATTCTTGAGCTTTTCCTTCTGGAGTGTCAGACCGCAGCTCAGAAAGAGCAGCATCAGTGCGCTGGGCATCAGTACCAGAATGAAAAAAGATAGATTAATGCGCGTCCTAAGCTTCAATATAAAAACCTCCCTTACTGGTAACAGTATACCATGCAGGGAGGTTTCCATTTCTTAAAATTTTGTATATAGAATCCTTAGGAAAAACAGCTCTGATGCATAAGTTTTTCCCGCAGATCAGCGTATCGGCAGGAACACTTTATGCCAGATATGCCTTCAGGGCTTCCACCTTGTCCAGCTTCTCCCACGGAAGTTCGATATCAGTTCTTCCGAAATGTCCGTAAGCAGCTGTCTTTCTGTAGATCGGACGGCGAAGATCAAGAGTCTTGATAATGCCCGCCGGACGCAGATCAAATTCCTTGCGGATGATCTCCTGAAGCTTCTCATCGGAGAGCTTTCCGGTGCCGTTTGTATCGATCATAACGGAGGTCGGCTCCGCAACACCGATCGCATAGCTGAGCTGGATCTCCATCTGGTCCGCAAGACCTGCCGCAACCATATTTTTTGCGACATAGCGTGCTGCATATGCAGCAGAGCGGTCAACCTTTGTGCAGTCCTTGCCGGAGAAAGCTCCGCCGCCGTGACGTGCATATCCGCCGTAGGTATCAACGATGATCTTGCGGCCTGTCAGACCCGCATCACCGTGCGGTCCGCCGATTACAAAACGGCCTGTCGGATTTACAAAGAACTTTGTCTTCTCATCAACCAGCTCCTGCGGAAGAACTTCATCAAAGACATACTTACGGATATCCTTGTGAATCTGCTCCTGTGTAACATCCGGGTCATGCTGTGTGGAAATGACGACTGCCTCAAGACGAGCCGGCTTGCCGTTCTCATCATATTCCACGGATACCTGAGACTTTCCGTCCGGACGAAGATACGGCAGAGTGCCGTCCTTTCTGACATCTGTCAGTCTCTTGCAGAGCTTATGTGCAAGAGAGATCGGATACGGCATCAATTCCTCTGTCTCATTTGTAGCAAAGCCGAACATCATACCCTGATCACCGGCTCCGATTGCTCCGATTTCCGCATCGGACATATTCTTCTCAAGTGCCTTCAGCTCAGCCTTTGTCTCGAGCGCATTATCAACGCCCATGGCGATATCTGCGGACTGCTGATCCACTGCTGTGAAAACAGCGCAGGTATTGCCGTCAAAACCGTATTCCGCATTGTTGTAGCCGATCTCATTGACTGTCTTGCGGACAATGCTCTGATAATCGATCTGTGCCTTTGTGGTGATCTCGCCTGTGACCAGAACAAAGCCTGTGCATGTCGTTGTCTCGCATGCAACACGGCTCATCGGATCCTGCTCCATGCAGGCGTCAAGAATCGCATCGGAGATGGCATCGCAGACTTTATCCGGATGTCCCTCTGTAACGGATTCAGATGTGAATAATCTTCTTTCTGCCATATTTTTTCCTTTCTTCCGCTCTTATGAGCAGTGCTCTGCTTCTCCTTCAAAATAAAAAAAGCCCGCAGGACGCGGACGGATCTGTCGCAAAGTCCCTTATTGTTCGATTGCTCGCTTGAGGTTGGCACCTTCCTTGATCAGGAGGTTGTCACGGTTTCATCGACCCTCTTAGTCTCCGCCGTTCTGAATAAAGGTAAGCAGGTATATGAAATTGTACATCTGTGAGAATATCACAGGGGCACGCATGCCGCAAGCTACAAATACTGTTCTTTGTCGCAGCAGCCGCATCCTGCGGCATACAGCCCCTATGTTTTTTTATTTTTCTCTTGCCTGATTCCGAAGAGCTTCGATTTCCGGAATCTCAAAGGTATAATCCGTATTGCAGAAATGACAGTTCAGCGTGACCGGTTCTCCCTCATCGATCAGCTCCGTGAGGTTCTTGTCTCCCATTGCAAGCAGAACCTTCGATACTCTCTCTCTGGAACAATTGCACGCAAACTTTACCGGTATCTGATCCAGGATCTGAAGTCCCATATCTCCGAGAAGCTTCTCAAGAACAGACTCCGGTGTCTCTCCGTTTTTCAGCAGCTCTGTCACGGATGAACTCTCGGCGCAGCGCTTCTCAAGCTGATCGATCACTTCATCCGGGCATCCCGGCATTACCTGAAGAATATAGCCGCCGGATTCACGGATCGAGTAGTCCTCGCGGTTTACAAGCACGCCCAGCGCAACAACGGAAGGCACCTGCTCACTTGCCGCAAAATAGTAAGTCAGATCCTGTGCGACCTCGCCATTCTGAATATCGACCTCACCTGAATAGGGCTCCTTAAGTCCGATGTCCTTGATCACTCTTAAGACACCGTTTCCGACAGCTCCGCCTACATCCAGCTTGCCGAACTGATTCGGAGGCAGAAGTACATCCGGATTTCCAACAAAGCCCTTTACGGTACCCTGTGAATCCGCCGTGACCGTAATGCCGCCCAGCGGGCCGTCACCCTCAAACTGGATCGTCACAATGTCCTTCTCTCCCTTCATCATGGCGCCCATCATCAGACCGCCTGCCATCGTGCGTCCCAGCGCTGCGGATGCGATCGGGCTTAAGTGATGTGCATTTCTTGCATGCTCCGTAACGCCTCGTGTCGTAACTGCAAATGCACGGACAAATCCGTCCGCTGCCGTACCTCTTACCATATAATCTGACATAATTTCCTCTTTTCTGATCTATAAAACCTTCATCTCCGGTCAGGCAGATGAACAGCTGTCTGTCGAATCAATGTAGCATAGGGATCCCCGATCCGTCAAACGCAGGAATAAAGCTCTCCTTTGCCGCATTGCCTTCCTGAATAAATGCCTGTGTAATTCCCAGTTCCAGCGCGAAATCCACAACCCTGTTGTATTCTCGCTTTGTGACCCGCCTTCCAAGCTCGGGAAACTTATCTTCAATGCCCGGCATCGGCGTGTACTGATTCATAATACTGATATAAATACGATCTCCGTATCGCTCATACACACGTCTGAGTACTGCCATGGAATCCTTTGTGTGACCGGGAAGCACCATATGCCGGATGATCGTTCCCCTCAGCATCATTCCCCGCTCATCGAATTCCGGTCCGCCCGTGATTTCGACCATCTCGTCAATGGCGGCCTCCGCGACCTCCGCATAATCTGCCGCATTGGAGTATGCTTCGGAAAGCACAGGATCACAGTACTTAAAATCCGGGAGAAAAATATCCACAAAGCCGCTCAGAGATCTGATCGTCTCAGGAAGCTCATAGCTGCCCGTATTATAGACAACGGGCACGGTCAATCCCGCTTTTTTTGCAAGAAGGAGCGCTTCCCGGATCTCCGGCACGTACTGTGTCGGGGTCACAAGATTGATATTGTTTGCGCCTTCTTTCTGCAAATGAAGGAACGTCCCGGAAAGAGTCTCTGTCGTCATCGGATATCCCTGACTGCCCAGTGCGATCTCTCTGTTCTGACAAAAAACACATCGCAGCGGACAGCCCGTAAAAAACACGGCACCGCTGCCTTCTTTTCCGGATATGCAGGGTTCCTCCCACATATGAAGAGCAGCCCGAGCGGCGAAGATCTCATTCTTCATGCCGCATCGGCCTGCTCTAAAGGTTCTATTTACGCCGCAGCGTCTGGCGCAGAGCCTGCACCCTGCCTCACGCTCAGCCGACTCTGAACTCAAATTTCTTTAATTCCTCCTCGCTTGAGACCTTATCGATCTCAGCACCAAGGCTGCGCAGCTTGCCCTCAAAATCTTCATAGCCGCGCTGAATATAGATGATATCATCCACTACCGTAAATCCGTCTGCCGCAAGACCCGCAATTACAAGTGCTGCGCCTGCACGGAGATCCGGAGAGGAGACCTGTGCACCTGTCAATTCCTCAACACCGTCAATAATAGCTGTATTTCCCTCTACCTTGATGTTAGCACCCATGCGGGAGAGCTCATCCACATACTTAAAGCGGTTCTCGAAAATACTCTCCGTCACGATGGATGTTCCTGTTGACAGCGCCAGTACACAGCTGAGCTGCGGCTGCATATCTGTCGGGAATCCCGGATACGGCTGTGTCTTCACCTGCGTGCGAAGCAGTCTTCTTGCCGCAACAACACGTACGGAATCATCAAATTCCTCGATCTCGCATCCGATCTCAGTCAGCTTTGCGCTGATTGCCTCAAGATGCTTCGGAATTACATTCTTAATAATGATATCGCCCTTTGTCGCTGCAGCTGCGCACATATAAGTGCCTGCCTCGATCATATCGGGAACGATACTGTAGGTACATCCGTGGAATGAAGATACGCCGTTGATACGGATCACATCCGTTCCGGCACCGCGGATATTTGCGCCCATGCTGTTCAGGAAGTTCGCCGCATCGACAACGTGCGGTTCCTTCGCTGCATTTTCAATGATCGTTCTGCCGTCCGCACGGGATGCAGCCATCATAATATTGATCGTAGCACCAACGGAAACAACATCCATGAAAATATGCGCGCCGTGCATCAC
The DNA here is from genome assembly GCA_030527595.1 of Lachnospiraceae bacterium. Lineage (GTDB taxonomy): Bacteria > Bacillota > Clostridia > Lachnospirales > Lachnospiraceae > Chordicoccus. Next base: position 30,029 of record JAUNAN010000007.1, read on the forward strand.
CTCTGCCTTTGCTACAATGGTGCCGTGGCTGATGTCCACGTTCGCACCGATTGCACGAAAGCCTTTCAGATGCTGATCGATCGGTCTGCTTCCGATATTACATCCACCCGGAAGCGGAACCTCCGCCTTTCTGTATTTTCCGAGAAGAGACCCGAGCAGATAGTAGGATGCACGGATCTTCTTGATATATTCATAATCAACAGAAAAATCCCGAATGGTTGCGCCATTAATACAGACGGTATGTCGATCAATTCGATCTACCTTTGCACCGATCTTCTCAATAGATTCCAGAAGTACATTGATATCATTGACATCCGGAAGATTCTCAAGTGTAACCGGTTCATCTGCCATAATCGCAGCAGAAACGATCGGAAGCGCAGCATTCTTTGCACCCGATATTTCTACTTCACCAACCAGCGGGATACCACCTTTGATGATATACTGTTCCATAAAAACCCCTGCCTCTTTCCCCTTTATTTTGAAGCTCTTGCATGCATCCCATTCCCCTATTAGGATGCAGTATGTATCTGTATCTTAGCGTAAATTCATACTTTTGTAAACCTTTTGTTCTTATCCACGGTTCCGCAGGTGTACGGAGCAGGTGCTTTTTTCCGTGTTTCATCTGACACAGACCGATTCCTGAAAGCGCAGGATATAGTAAAAAAATACAGAGGGGAAACTACATCTTCCCCCTCTGTATTTCTCTTTTTCTTTCGTATCAGCTTTTAATTTCTATCTTATTTCTGCTGATTTTTCTTTTTGTTTCCCTGCTTTCCGCGCACTTTTTTCTTAATATTTGTGCTCTTTTTCCTGACACTGTAGCCAAAGGATCCCAGCTTTCTGCCAACGGCACGGTACTCTCCGTGAGAATAGACGAGCGGCTTTGCCATATTCAGAGAAAAGGTTCCCTTCTCGTTCATATACGCCTCATCCGCATGTACGGCAGTTACTTCCGCGATAAACATCGTATGGGATCCGAGCGCCTTTTCTTCCGTCACTCTGCACTCCAGATTTACGGGAGATTCGGCGATCATACTGCAGTTGATTTTATCCGCTTCTTCCTTTGTAAGCTTCATTTCGCGGAATTTATCCAGATCTCTTCCGCTGCGCACACCGCAGAAATCCGTGGCAAATGCAAGCTGCTCCGTTGTCAGGTTAATGACAAATACACCTGTTTCCTTCAGATAGGTATAGCTGAGTCTTTCGGGTCTTAAGGAAATGCTCACCATAACCGGATCCGAACAGATGGTACCTGTCCAGGCTACTGTACACACATTGTCCTTGCCTTCCGCATTTCTTGTCGTGACAAGAACCGCAGGAAGAGGATAAAGCATGTTTCCGGGACGCCAGATTTGTTTATTCGACATAATGATTTTACCCTGTTATTTACATAGTCTGCAGTCTCTGCATAAATGCAGGAATCAGCTGCTTCTTTCTGGAAACGACCTTCTCCAGGAAAGCCTCCCCGTTTTTCGGTTCTACCCCGAAGGAATCGCGGATCAGCTCTTCCGCACCGGAACCGGTGTACATCAGAATCGTATTTTCCGTCATGATATCTGTAAGCATAAAGAAGACCATGGATGTATTTCTTCTGCCGCACTCCTCCTCAAGCTGAGGACGCAGTCTTCTCTGGATCTCCCGGAGTTCCTCTCCGTCCAGAGAACTGATCTGTCCTACGCCGAAGGAAACATTTTCAATCGTGAACTTCTTATAATCCTGATGCAGGATCTCATCCGGTGTCTTTGCCTTCAGATTGCTGCCCGCACGGAACATTTCCTTCGCATACTCTGTCAGATTGATGCCTGCAATTGCCGCCAGCTCATTCGCAGCACCAACATCGCGGGGCGTACAGGTAGGTGACCGGAACATCAATGTATCCGAAAGGATCGCAGAGCAGAGAAGACCGGCAATATCCTTCGGTATCTCCATGCCGCGCTCCCTGTACATATTCATCAGGATCGTACAGGTACAGCCCACAGGATCTCCGCGGAAGAATACCGGCTGCATCGTCTCCACAGTACCGATTCTGTGATGATCGATAATTTCCAGAATTTCCGCCTGATCCAGGTTATCAACAGCCTGCGATTTTTCGGTATGATCGACAAGTATGACCTGCTTCTTCGTTGCTGTCAGCAAATTACGGCGGCCGATCATGCCGACATATTCGCCTTTCCTGTCAAGAACCGGAAAACTGCGATACCGCATGCCTCCCATCGTGTCCCGGATATCGTCAACAAAATCCTCCATATGGAAGGTGACCAGCTTATCTGCCTTTTTCATCAGAGATTCCGCAGGTACGGACTGATTGATCACGCGGGACACCGTATAGGTGTCAAATTCGGTACAAATAACCACACAGTTCTTTTCTACAGCCAATGCACGTATCTCATCCGAGACATTCTGCGCCTCAGTCACGACCAGGCACTTTGCACCGCTCAGAATTGCCTGCTTCTGTCCGGGCTCATGGTCGCCGAGGATCACCAGATCACCCTGCTCTATTTCGCGGCACATATGATCGGGACCGGAAGCAGCAACAATGATCCTGCCATCTTCAAACATGTCCTGCGGATCACCGATCACAACCTCCCCATGGATCGTGTCCGCAATCTCATCGTATTTTGTACCGACCGTAAACAGGTTTGCGTTCTCCACGTTCATGAAATAATTCGTGATATCACCAACTGTCACCAATCCGTCCAGCATATGATCCTGGTTCATGATCGGCAGTGTCTGCGTATCACTGTGCTGCATGAGCTCCCATGCATTGCGGATGGAAATATTCGGCGGAGCTCCCTCCGTCTCATTAATTTCCATGTCGCGCACCTGCAGTCCTATATTTGCGACAAACTTGGGGGCCTCCACGCCCCAGTACTTCAGGACAAATTCTGTTTCTTCATTGATCTGTCCCGCGCGTCTCGCCTTATATTTGTTTGTACCCGTCTGCTTATTTTTCAAATAAGCATAGGCGATCGCGGAACAGATGGAATCCGTGTCCGGGTTTTTATGTCCGATGATATAGATTCTCTCTTCTTTCTCCATAGCCCCTCCGTTTCTTATTTATCTCTTTTTTATTTGTCCCCGCTTCTGATCTATTACTGTTTCTGATTTATTCCGGCTTCCGCTCCGCAAGCTTCTTCATCAGGGTCTGCAGTCTGCTTATCTGCGCTAAATCCGGATTTCAATTCTTCCTTTTCCCTGCGAGTCAGCCGCTTCATGTAGACCTCTCTCGATCTTGCCTCATGCTCCGTCTCGTATTCCTCAAAATAAACCAGCTTCACCGGAAGCCGGCTCTTGGTGTACTTTGCGCCTCTGCCGGAATTGTGAGTCCGGACCCGCTTCTCAAGATCATTTGTCCAGCCGATATAAAAGCTTCCGTCCGCACACTCAAGCATATAGGTAAAATTATTTTGTGTTTTCATTTCTCCGGCTTTCACTTTATATCCAGCTCAACGGGACAATGATCGGAACCCGTGATATCCGTGTGTATCTTTGCATCGATAAGCCGTTCTCTCAGCGATTCCGAGCAAATAAAATAATCGATCCGCCAACCTGCGTTCTTTTCCCGCGCCTTGAAGCGATAGGACCACCAGGAATAAATATTCTCCTGATCCGGATAAAAATATCGGAAGGTATCCACGAACCCGCTGCTCAGCACCGTTGTCATCTTTGCCCTCTCTTCATCCGAAAAGCCGGCATTCTTATGATTCGTCTTTGGATTCTTCAGATCTATTTCCTCATGCGCAACATTCAGATCCCCGCACCAAATGACAGGCTTCGTTTTCTCAAGATCCTTTACATATCCCAGAAAAGCATCTTCCCATTCCATGCGATAGGGAAGCCGGGCAAGCTCGTTCTGTGAATTCGGCGTGTATACGGTTATAAACCAGTATTCCGGAAATTCCAGAGTAATGACTCTTCCTTCCCTGTCATGTTCCTCAATTCCGAGTCCGTATGTTACGGAAAGCGGCTCCTCCTTTGTGAAAATCGCAGTTCCGGAGTATCCCTTTTTCAGTGCATAATTCCAGTACTGGTAATATCCGGGAAGATCCATCTCAATCTGACCCTCCTGAAGCTTTGTCTCCTGAATACAGAAGATATCGGCATCCAGCTCCCGAAATACGTCCATGAAATTCTTCTTCATGACCGCTCTTAATCCATTTACATTCCAGGAAATAAATTTCTTTCCCATAAAAACCTCATCAGTCATTTCTCAACCGGCAGCATACACAACGATAACCGCAAGTTTACAGCCTTTGCCTCTTTTATAAAATTACTTCCATTTCCTTTTTCAGTACCTGAAGTCCCTGACGCTCGTAAAATGCCATTGCACCGGGGTTACAAGACCAGACATTCAGTGTCAAATGATAACATCCCTCATCCCTGGCATAGGCCTTCACGTATTCGTAAAGATCATGTCCCACTCCCGTACCGCGAAGAGTCTCATCGACACAGAGATCGTCAATATAAAGCTCCTTCATATTATGGATAATGTTGTGATCCCGGTACTCTGTAATGATACAGAAGCAATATCCCTCTACTGTATTGTTTTCATTTACAGATACAAATACGGGCCGGGAACTGTCCGTAAACAAAAGACGAAGCTGCTCATCTGTATATTTTCTGGCACCTCCGCGAAAAATATCAGGTCTGCCGTCATGATGGACTCCGCATACCTGTTTTAATAACTCGTGAATGCGGGGAATATCCCGCTCTTCCGCTTTCCGAATCAAATTCATATGATTACCTTGTATAATTTATGCTGTCTGAACAATTATCTTCTTTTCAGCTACTTATTGTATGTCAACTTGTAAATAATTACAAGGTTGAGTACCTCTCTTTAAGGCTGCATCCTAAAATTGACATACTTTTCCTGATATAAAGCGGAAAATTTCGTAAAATATATCGAAGATATCTCGATGACATTTGCATCTATTCCGATATAATTTACATGTTTTTTACAAATAACGAACAAAAAAGGTGTGAACCTTATAAAAACACACAAGAAAGATACTTAACAAATAACGAAATTAAAAGCATTTCCTCATGATAACCGATAATTAAAATGAGAAAAGAAACACTGCAAATTTGACAAAAGAATTAGAAAGACTTATAATTCCGTCGTAAAGTATAAGTTTACCAGAATAGGCATAAAGTCAGGTATCTGCACTTTCAGAGGAGGATTATTATGACACCGGTAAAGAAAACTGCCGCAGTGAAAGATACAGTTAAGGAAACAAAGGCAACTGTTGCTGAAGCTGCAAAGAAAGTTGAAACAAAGGCTGCAGTAAAAGAAGAAGCAGCTAAGAAGGAAACAGTCAAGAAGGAAACAAAGACCGCTGCTAAGAAGACCACAGCTAAGAAGGCTGAGGTTAAGGCTGCACTTACAATTGAATTTGCAGGACAGCAGTTCTCTGCAGATGAAATCGTAAAGAAGGCTACTGCTGCTGCTGAAGCTCAGGGCGAAGTAAAGACTCTTGAGATCTACGTAAAGCCGGAAGAGAACGCTGCTTACTATGTAGTAAACGGTGAAGGTTCTGACGATTACAAGGTAGAGCTGTAATCTCATAATGCGTGAAAAAAAAGAAGCAGGTGATGTTTGATGTGTACCCAGAATCCTGGACACATTATTGAATTAGACTGAACACATGGATGCTATCCTGTATTGTACAGGTGGCATCCATTTTGTTTTCGAGGGAGTATCCCAAAGATTGTGTAAACCTTCATGCTGACGTAAGATAAGCTTAC
>JAUNAN010000077.1:0-3065 GCA_030527595.1 Lachnospiraceae bacterium
TTGTCCATTACTTCTGATACCGCTCTGGATAGCGGTGCGGGAGACCGGCATTTCTTATCCGCTGTGTGCCGATCAATTAAGCGGAGTCGGGTATCCGGCTTTTCTATCATCGCGTGCCGGGAATGCGATACAAGTCAGAGTGCAGATGACTTGTTGAACATGATGTTAACACAGATTGTATATAAATGCAAGCAATTATGAAACGTTTCACAAAAAAGATAGAAAATCGAATTGTTTCACATTTCGTTTCATATCGGATGTGCACTTGACTTATGTAAAAAGTGCGGAAACAGGCCGATCTTATCTCTTTACGAAATACTCCTCGTACCAAACAAGGAAGGTATAGATGACCCAGACCTTTCTCCAGTTGTCGGAATTGCCGCCGACATATTCGTCATAGATCGCATTGATCTCATCTACGTTGAAGAATTTTTCCGCCGCCTCACTGTGGAACTTTTCACGCACATCGGCATTGTAGTTCTCATCGGCAAGCCAGATACGGACCGGAACGATGAAGCCGAGCTTCTTGCGGAAGGCAACCTCCTCCGGCAGAACCTTTGCGGCAGCGGTGCGGAAGGCTACCTTGTTCTGCTCGGCATTCACCTTATAGCGCGAAGGCATGCGGGATGCAATATCAAAGATACGTGTGTCGGTCAGCGGCATGCGCATCTCCAGACCGCAGGCTGTACTCATTTTATCTACGTTCAGATAGATATCGCCCTCGAGCCAGATCTGGATATCCACATCGGACATCTTGGTCAGCGGATCCAGACCTTCGGTCTCGTCATAAATATACTGTACCAGATTGATGGGAAGAATATCCGGATTGTAGTGCTTCAGGATGCGCTGCTTCTCATCCTCCTTCATGATGTTGGTGTTGCCGACATAGAAGGTCTTCAAATTGTCGCCGTAGCGCTCAGCGTTGCGATACATGTTGTAGCCGCCGAAAAATTCATCGGCGCCCTCACCGGAATAGCAGATCTTCGTGTGCTCGGCAGTTGAGCGGCAGCCCAGTGTAAAGGCAATAGCCGAGGCATCGCCGAGAGGCTGTTCCATGTTGTACATCACGAAGGGAACGACATCAAAGAAGTCCTGAGGGTGGATCATACTTTTAGAGTGGCTCACATTCAGTGTCTTTGCAGTCTCTGCCGCGAGAGGAGATTCATCAAAGCGTGCCTCCTCATAGGCGCAGGAGTTGGCATTTTTCGCATCGGACATAGCAAGCACATAGGAAGAGTCCACGCCTCCGGAGAGGAAGGATTCCACTGTCTCATCCGCTGTGTGCATTTCCGGCATGATCGCGGAGAGAGTGCTGTGAATTTCATTTGCCCAGTCATCCAGAGAGGGCTTCTCATCCGGATGGAATTCGGGTGTGAAATAGCGGGTGTCGGAAAGAACCCCGTCCTTAAAGATCAGATAATGTCCGGGCATCAGCTTCTTTACGCCCTTGAAGAAGGTGTCCTCACCTGCCACATAGGTCATCGTCAGATAGATCTGAAGCATTTCTTCGTTGAGCTCTTTCTCAAAGCCCTCCTGTTCCATGATCTCTCTGATCGTGACACCGTAAAGCAGACGGTTGTCTTTTGTCAGATAGTAGTAGAAAGGCTTTGTACCGAACTGATCCCTGAGACAGAAGAGCTGGTCGTTCTCAGTATCAAATATGGCAAATGCAAACATTCCGTGCAGATGAGAAGCCATGTCGACGCCCCATTTCTCATAGGCCTTGAGAAGGATCGCTTCTTCTCTTGCTTCGCGGGAGAGAGTCTGGTCAATGCCGAGCTCTGCAGTCAGAGCCTCCCAGTTGCGGATGTGTCCCTTATAAGTCCTTAATTCTGTCATTTTTTTCTCTCTTTCAGTGAAAAAACTTCAAAGTATAATTTTCGACTTACTATTATAACATTATGAAAATGAAAAAAACAGGCAGACAGAGATTTAATCCTTCTCTGTCTGCCTGTCAGGCGCGGTTTAAGAGTGATCATTAAGAGTGATCAGGTCGTGATGTCGACTGTATATTCGGTCTTTCCGTCCTCAAACGGAATCAGAACATCTGCGGTGCAGTGTTCACCCTTTGTCACATGAATATGATAGCGGGCACCGCGGAAGACACGTTCCACCGTATATTCGGTCAGAAAATCAGGCAGGCACGGACGGACTCTTAAGCCGTCGAAATCGGGCTGAATGCCGAGAATATACTGGCTGATATCCACAAAGCTCCATGCGGCGGTGCCGGTGAGCCAGGAGTTCTTCCCCTCGCCCGGAAGGGCGGCATCTCTTCCTGCCACCATCTGGCAGTAGACGTAGGGCTCTGTCTTGTGGATCTCGGAGAATTCCTCTACCCAGGCGGGGCAGACTCTCCGATAAATATCAAATGCGCGCTCGCCGTTTCCGTGAATCGCTTCCGCAATGCTGACCCAGGGATTGTTATGGCAGAAGGCGGCGCCGTTTTCCTTATATCCCGGCGGGTAGCTGGTGATTTCTCCGAGTTCCGGATGATAGACCGTGTAGCGCGGCCACAGGAGCTCAGTTCCGTAGTCGAAGGTCAGATAACGATCCACGGAATCAAGTGCCATGCGGCTCAGTCCCTTGTCGCGTCCGATCTCTGCCATGCCGCAGAAGCCCTGTGATTCGATCAGGATCTTTCCTTCCCCGCACTCGCGGCTTCCGACCTTATTGCCGAAGGCATCATATGCGCGGATATACCACTCACCGTCCCAGCCTGCAGTCTCAACGGCACTGACCATTTCTGCGACGGCCCGTTCCACCTCTACGGCTTCATCGGCAGAGCCGAATCTTCTGCAGATCTCGGCATACTGTCTGCCGTACAGAACAAACATTCCGGCAATAAAGACAGATTCCGCAACCGTGTCATCTCCGTCCTTTGGAGAGAGGCACTGGAAGCTTTCGCCGGGCTCCTCACTGAAGCAGTTCAGGTTCAGGCAGTCGTTCCAGTCCGCATGCCCGATGAGAGGCAGTCCGTGGGGACCTCTGTGACTGATGGTGTAGCGGATGCTTCTTCTCAGGTGTTCCATGAGCGGCTCTTCCGTGCCCGGCTTTGTATCAAAGGG
>JAUNAN010000077.1:3165-9932 GCA_030527595.1 Lachnospiraceae bacterium
GTACCTGTCTCATAGTAGCTTGCAGAGCGGCTCATATTGAACGTGACCATGCACTGATACTGATTCCAGGTGTTTACCATGCGGTTCAGGCGGTCGTCGCCTGTCTGAACAGAGTAGCGGGAGAGCAGATCCTCCCAGTAATCTTTCAGCTCGGCAAGAGCCGCTTCAACCGCTTCCGGAGAGGAGAACTTTCGGATCAATCCGGCAGCATCATCCTTTCGAATCACGTTCGGTGCGATGAACTTCCGGTCTCTCGGGTTTTCCGCATATCCGAGAACCAGAACAAGAGAAAATTCCTCTCCCGGTTCCAGAGACAGATCCTTTCTGTGGCAGGCGATCGGATACCAGCCTCTTGCCTTCGAATTTCGGTTCGTATTTTCGCGGACGCAGACGGGATCCTCCCAGCCTCCGAATCTGCCGGTGAAGGATTCGCGGTCGGTGTCATAGCCGTCCGTCGGGACATTTATTCCGTAGAACGCGTAGTGATCCCGACGCTCGCGGTATTCTGTCTTATGATAGATAACGCCTGGCTCGATCTCTACTTCGCCGATGCTTAAATTTCTCTGATAGTTCTGTGCATCGTCCACGGCATCCCACAGACACCACTCTACGGCGGCATAGAAAGAGAGCTCCTTTCTGCTTGTGCCCTTGTTTTTCAGACGGACCAGGGAGAGCTCACAGTTCTCACCGAGAGGAATTGTCTGGGTCACAGAGACAGAGAGCGCATTCTTTTCCGCAGAAAGGATCGTGTATCCCATTCCGTGTCTGCACTCATAGAAATCCGGCATGACCTTGCAGGGAAGAAAACCCGGACTCCAGGCGGGTGCATCTTTTTCCTTTACATAGAAGAACCGTCCTCCGACATCTCCGCCTGTCTGGTTATAGCGGAAACGGATCAGGCGACGGAGTCTTGCGTCTCTGTAGAAACAGTATCCGCCTCCGGTGTTGGAGATCAATCCGAAAAACTCTTCGGATCCCAGATAATTGATCCAGGGGAGAGGTGTTTCCGGAGTGGTGATGACATATTCACGCTTATCATCATCAAAATAACCGTATTTCATTTGACTGCCTCCTGATATTATTTGTGAATTGAGCTTATACTCTCTGAATTGTCAAAATACTTAACGTTTTCGATAATCAGCAAAAAAAGAGAGCTCATAACACAGCCAGTATGGTCTATATTGGGAATAATAAGATAAAAATCATCACCGCACAAGAAAAAACTGATAACTAAAGGATATATATGCAAAGTACACAATAAAAATCACGAAAAATTGTACACACCTTGGGTTGACTTCACCCGGCAATCGAATTATATTGAATTTAACGAAAACGTATTCGAAACGAATGATTCGGATCGAAGACAGACGTAAGGCAAGAGGAACGAACGCATGGTTACAATTAAAAGTATTGCACAAAAATGCGGAGTTTCACCTACAACCGTCAGCAAGGCATTGAACGGCTATGATGACGTAAATAAAGAAACAGCTGAGCGTATCTTAAAAACAGCGGAGGAGATGGGCTACCTGCCCAACATGGCAGCGAGAAGCCTGAAGACGAACAGGACCCACAATCTTGGAATTCTGTTTTCCGATCAGCTGGGGAGCGGGTTCCGGCATGAATATTTTTCCGGGATCCTGAACAGCTTCATGGATGAGACGGATGCCAGAGGATATGACATTACCTTCCTCGGACAGCATCCGCGCATGGGGGAGATGAGTTATCTCTCAAGATGCCGTCTCAGAAATTTCGACGGTGTATTGATCGCCTGTGCAGATTATGACAATCCCGGAATCAAGGAATTGATCGCAGACCAGATACCGGTCGTAACCATCGATTATACCTTTGAGGGACATGCGGCAGCGATTTCCGATAATGTAAAGGGAATGCGTGATCTTACCGAATATGTGATTCGGAAGGGACACAGGAAGATCGCCTACATTCACGGAGAGATGACGCTGGTCACGCAAAAAAGACTTGCCAGTTTCTACAGAGTCTGTGAAGAGTACGGGATCAACGTACCGGATAAATGGGTATGCAGATCGAGATATCGCGATACAGAGCGGACGGCTAAGCTGACGGAGGAGATCCTCTCGGGCGATGATAAGCCGACCTGTCTGATCTTCCCCGATGATTACGCATTGATCGGAGGATTGAATAAAATCCGTGAGATGGGACTCAGGGTTCCGGACGATATCAGTATCGCGGGGTACGACGGCAGTTTTCTGTCGGAGATCATGGAGCCGAGGATCACGACCTTAAAGCAGGACACAGACGCTCTCGGCAAGCATGCCGCAAAGCTCTTGATCGATGAGGTGGAACATCCCAAAACAAGTCTCCGGGAGCACATCCTGGTACCCGGGAAGATCGTTCCCGGCACATCCGTAGCGGAGCTTGATTCCGCACAATAACCTTTGTATTTCATGGCCGGGCAGGGCTATAGAAATAGATTTCACGATTTCGTTTAAGGAGGATGAAACGTATGAAAAAGAAAATCCTGGTATCCGCACTCGCATTGACGACAGCGTTATCAATGGCTGCATGCGGCAGCAGCTCCGCAGCTACTTCCACGGCAGCAAGTGCAGCAGCCGAAACAGCAGCAGGCTCTGAGACTGCGGAAGCAGCAGAGTCCACTGCAGCAGAAGCAGCTGAATCTACGGCAGAGGAAGCGCCGGCAGAAGCTGCGGAAGATGCCATTCCGGAAAATGAGATCTCCGGTAACGCAGACGCTGAGGATGCATTCGTAGTCTGGGGATGGAACACCGACTTTGAGACCATCAAGGGACTTCTTGAAAAGGAAGATCCGGAGATCGGCAAGAGACTGGTTCTTGTTAACTGCGGCGGCTCTAACTTCTATCAGGACAAGATCGATGCCATCCTTGATAATCCGAGCGACAAGCTGTATCCGGATCTGATGCTCCTTGAAGCAGGATATGTACAGAAGTATGTTCAGTCCGACTATCTCCTCAGTCTTGAGGATCTCGGCATTACTTCCGCAGATACCGCAAATCAGTTCCAGTATAATATTGACCTCGGTTCCGCTGACGGCGTTCAGAAGGCTTCCTTCTGGCAGGCAACTCCGGGCTCACTTACGATCCGTGCCGACCTCGCAGAAAAGTATCTGGGAACGACAGATCAGGCTGAACTCGAGCAGATGTTCTCCAGCTGGGATTCCATTCTGGAAGCATCCAGAAAAGTCAATGAGGCATCCGAAGGCAAGGTAAAGCTTTTCTCCGGCTATGATGATCTGAAGTACATCTTCCTGAACGGCTCCCGTACACAGGGCTGGTATGATGAGAATGACAACATCGTCATGGATCCGGCAATGGAAGAGTACATGGAATATGCAAAGGTTCTCTATGATGAAGATCTGACCTTCAATACCACGATGTGGGATACAGACTGGGCTGCACTGAAGGACGGCGACGGAGAAACAACAGAGGCCTGCATCGCATTCTGCAGTTGCCCGTGGTACACATACTGGTGCCTGACAGATACATGGAATGCAAACACGATCCTTGTCGATGCACCGGTTCAGTTCTACTGGGGCGGCACAGGCCTGGCAGCTACAAAGGACTGCTCCGATAAAGAAGCAGCTGCTCAGATCATCAAGACTGTTACCTGCGATGCTGACTTCATGGCAAAGATCTATCAGGCAAACGGCGACTATGTCAATAACAGCGAAGCAATCAAGACTGTAGTTGATCAGAGTCTGGCAGGAACATCTGCATTCACATGCTTCAACGATCAGAACATCTATGAATTCTATTCCACACGCGGCGAAGGCATTGATGTCTCCCTCGTAAGACCGGAAGATGCTACGATCAACGAGTCTCTGTTCCCGGCAGCAGTTACCGCATACTGCGAGAGCGGTGATATGGATAAGGCTGTAGCTGATTTCAAGGCTCAGGTGCATGATACCTATTCTTACCTGAATGCAGGCTGAGAAATAAACGTACAGCTGTAAAAAAACAGTAAAGCAATGAGTTGTGAGCGCCCTCCCTGAGGCAGGGAGGGCGCTTTTCTATCAGTCTGGAGGGAGTGAAAGTCTCATGCAGGACGAAAAATCAACCAATACCCGCACATCGCCTTCACAGAAAAAGAAAAAATCTGTTCAATACAACAAGTACGGGTACATGTTTATCGCACCGTTCTTCATCGTATATCTTGTTTTTTCTCTGTACCCGCTGCTGAATACCTTCTATTACAGCACATTCTCGATCGTCACCAGAAATCTTCGTACCACAACGGAATTTACGGGGCTCGGCAACTACATCAGCGTGCTCGGACTCGCATCAGGCGAAAAGGCCTATTTCCTAACTTATCTCGGAAATACAGTTCGTATCTGGCTTTTCAACTTTGTGCCTCAGATCCTTCTGAGTCTTCTCTGTGCAGCATGGCTGACAGATAACCGCACAAGACTGAAGCTGAACGGATTTTATAAGATAATGGTATATATGCCGAATATTATTACGGCAGCATCTATTTCCCTTCTGTTCTGTGCACTCTTAAGCAAGTACGGTCCTGTGATGTCGACTCTGCGCAGCTGGGGGTGGATCGGATCCGCTTTCGATGTCATGAGAAGCAAGTGGGCAACCAGTATTTCTATCTCGGGAATCCTTCTTTGGATGTGGTATGGAAATACAACGCTTCTTCTGATCGCCGGTATGATCGGTATCAGTCCTCAGCTCTATGAGGCAGCGGATCTGGACGGCGCAACCGGACGTCAGAAATTCTTTAAGATCACCCTTCCGCTTCTGAAGCCTGTTCTTCTGTACGTGCTGGTCACCTCCGTGATCGGCGGACTGCAGCTCTATGACATCCCTGCGCTGTTTAACACTGCAGGACAGGGCGGTGCTTATATGGGCGGTCCGAACGATACGTCTACAACCGTCACCATGTACATCATGAGACTGCATAATACAGACACCGGACGTGCAGCTGCGGTATCGGTTCTTTTATTTATCATTACCCTGATCATCAGCCTTCTGTTCTTCCGTGTCTTCCGTGACAATGATGATGCAAAATTAAAGAAAGCTGAGAGATCTGCCAGAAAGTCAGCCGGAAAGAGAGGTGCTTAAAAATTGAGTAAAGCCGCAAAAACAAAAAGCGTAAGCGAAAACTCAGAAGAGAGGCGCCGCCGTATATTCAGAAATGTGATACTGATCCTCTTATGTATCATCAGTATTCTTCCGTTCTATATGATGTTCGTGAATGCGACCCGCACCTCAAATCAGATCAAGGCGGGCGTATCCCTCATCTTCGGAGCGAACCTGACAGAGAACTTCCGGAATTTTCAGGATGCACAGGCGGGACTCGGAATTACAGCCGTACGCAGTATGCTGAACTCCTTCATGGTAGCTGTTCCGTTCACTGTACTCAGTGTTTATTTTTCCTCACTGACAGCTTACGGAATTCATACGTATCAGTTCAAGGGAAAGAAGCTGGCCTGGGGCTTTATCATGGGCGTCATGATGGTACCGACTCAGGTTTTCGCGATCGGTTTTTATCAGTTCATGATCAAGCTGGGTCTCCTGGATACCTACTGGCCGCTGATCCTTCCGGGAATCACGACTCCGACGGTCGTCTTCTTCATGAAGCAGTATCTGGAGGGGGCGCTTCCTCATGAGATCGTGGAGGCAGCACGTATCGACGGATGCCGGGAGTTCCGTATCTTTAATGAAATCGTTGTTCCGCTGATGAAGCCGGCGATCGCCACGCAGGCGATCTTCCAGTTTGTGGCAAGCTGGAACAACCTGTTCATGCCGACACTGATCATCAATACGACCAGCAAAAAGACACTGACCATGTTTGTGCAGATGCTAACCTCCGAGTCCTTCCGCACCGACTACGGTGTTGTATTTATCGGCCTTGCAATTACCATTCTGCCGATGTTTATTATGTACTTCATCCTTTCACGCTTCATCGTTGAGGGCGTATCTCTCGGCGGAGTAAAGGAATAATGACAGCTCGGATGCGCAAAGCGCCTGCGGGACAGTAAGGAGAGGATCATGCACATTTCATCCGATAATAAGGCAGTGAGTTTGTTCTCGGAGATCGGGGAACTGGTATTGCTGAACTTCCTCGTGATATTGACCTCTCTTCCTGTCTTTACGGCGGGGGCGGCACTGACTTCCGGATACGAGATCCTGCTTCGGCGGGATGATCCGGAGGAGAGGGTCGTTACAACGACTTTTTTTCGTAAATTTGCGGCGAATTTCAGATCTGTCACTCCGGTGTGGATGCTTCTGCTTCTGGGAATCCTTCTCGGCGGAGGAGATCTGATCTACGCACTGTTTATAGCGGAGGAACTGCGTATGTTTTTCCTCTGCTTCTCGATTGCGGTGCTCTTTGTCGTGATCTCGATCGGCTTCTGGATATTTCCGCTGTTTGCTTCATTTGAAAATAAAAGAACAGCTCATCTGGAGAATGCCTTCAGGATGACTTTTCTGCAGTTCCCGAGGACGATCAGGATGTGGGCGGTCTGGGTCGTTCCCGCATACTTTACGCTGACATACGAGACGATCCTGAAATATTTCGGCTGGATCTGGATCCTGTGCGGTATCTCGGGGCTTATGTATCTGTCGGCGAAAACAGCTGCGGGTGCATTCGAGAGCAGGCAGTGAAGCAATCGGGAGGACACGCTCCCGCAAAAACTTAAACATGGCAATCCGGATGCAGGTGTGGTATAGTAACCGTATCTTTACTTGACTGTTAAGAGAAATCTGAGCGGAAAAGGAATGAGACGGAAAAACGGTTTCTGAGAG